>NZ_AUEV01000015.1:0-265798 GCF_000426165.1 Streptomyces sp. TAA486
AATCCACCCCCGAAAGGGCTTCATCGTTCGACTTGCATGTGTTAAGCACGCCGCCAGCGTTCGTCCTGAGCCAGGATCAAACTCTCCGTGAATGCCTTCAAAAAGACAGACCACAAAGAGCGGCACAACCAGGAGGAATAATCCCCGTCGTGCACAGCGTCCTCGCTGTCATCAAAGAAATCCACACCCCCCAAAAACCCGGGGATGCGGGGTATCAACATATCTGGCGTTGACTTTTGGCACGCTGTTGAGTTCTCAAAGAACGGACGCTTCCATCACAACCCTCACGGGCCACTCCGGGCGCTTCCCTCTCGGTGATCCCGACACTATCAGAGCTGATCCGACAGTTGATCGGGGGGTGCTTCCCCGGGCGTCATCCGGAATTCGGAAGTCGCAATGGGAAGCGGGACGGATACCGAACGTTGCCGCGAGTACGTCGAACTCCCGTGGCCCGTCGGATCCTTCACCGCGGAAACCGTCAATCGGCTCCGCGGCGGCCAGAACAGTAACAGGTCGCGAGGTGCCGACGCACATCAGGCGGCTGTCGGCACCGTCGTCGGCCGGTCCTCCGCGGATACATCCCCCGTCTCACCGGCCCGTGCGGCGCGGCCTCCCACAACGAATACGTAAGCCAGGAACAGGAGTTCGCTCACGACGCCGATCGTGACGCGCGCCCACGTGGGAAGACCGGACGGCGTCACGAAGCCCTCGATGACCCCCGAGACGAACAGGACCGCGGCCAGGCCGATGGCCATGCCGATCGCTGAACGTCCTTCCGCCGCAAGCGCGACGCGTCGGCTTCGCGGTCCGGGATCGATGACGGTCCAGCCCAGTCGCAGGCCCGTGCCCGCGGCCACGAAGACCGCGGTCAGTTCGAGGATTCCATGCGGAAGGATGAGGCCGAGGAAGGTGTCCAGCCGGCCCGCGGACTCCATCAGGCCGATGCCGATCCCGAGGTTGAGCATGTTCTGGAAGAGGACCCACAGCACCGGGATGCCGAGCAGCGCGCCGAACGCCAGGCAGACGGCGGCGGCTTGGGCGTTGTTCGTCCACACCTGGGCCGCGAAGGACGTTGCCGGATGGCTCGAGTAGTACGACTCGTACTGGCCGCCCGGCTTTGTCATCTCGCGGAGTTGGTCCGGGGCGGCGATCGCCGAGCGCACGTCGGGATGCGCACCGATCCACCAGCCGATGAGGGCGGCGATCACGACGGACAGCAGCGCGGCCGGGACCCACCAGTTGCGGCTGCGGTACACGGCGGCGGGGAATCCGGCGGCGAAGAAGTGCGCGGCGTCGCGCCACGACGCCTTCCGCGGGCCCGTCACAGCGCTGCGCGCGCGTGCCACAAGAGACGTGAGGCTTCCGGCGAGCGCGGGGTCGGGGGCGCTCGACTGGACCTGGGAGAGGTGCGTGGAGGTGCGCTGGTAGAGCGTGACGAGTTCGTCCGCCTCCTGGCCGGACAGGCGGCGCCGACGGCGCAGCAGTTGGTCCAGCCGGTCCCACTCCGCCCTGTGCGCGGCGACGAAGACATCCAGATCCATGGTGAGAGCTTGGCAGACCTCTCAGTGGGGACGGCAGACTGTGCGAAGAAGGACGACGGCTGTGAGCGGAGGCACGGTGAGCGAGCTCGTAACGGGAGATGCCGTCGTACTGGGTCTCCGGCCCGCGAGGCTGCCGACGCGGGCACTGGCGGTCTTCATCGACCTGGTGCTCGCCTGGGCCGTCTACCTGGCCATCTCGCTGGCGCTGCTGACAGCCGTGGCATCCCTGGACGACGCGGCGCTGGCGGCGGTCCAGGTGGCGCTGTTCCTGCTGGTGCTCGTCGGCGTTCCGGTCGCGGTGGAGACGCTGAGCCGGGGGAAGTCCGTGGGGAAGCTGCTGTGCGGTCTGCGGGTGCTGCGGGAGGACGGCGGGCCGATCCGGTTCCGGCACGCGCTGGTGCGTGGGGCGATCGGGGTCATCGAGATCCAGCTGTTCTTCGGCGTCGTGGCCTGTGCCGCGTCGCTGATCTCGGCGCGGGGCCGGCGGCTGGGCGACGTGTTCGCCGGGACCCTGGTGGTACGGGAGCGGGTGCCCGAGGCGAGCGGTGCGCCCGCGCCGCCTCCTCCGGCCTGGCTGGCGGGCAGCTTCGGGGAGCTGGATCTGTCGCGGGTGCCGGGCGGTCTCTGGCTGGCCGTGCGCCAGTACCTGATGCGCGCGGGGCAGCTGGACGAGGCGGTGAGCCGGTCGATGGCCGAGCAGCTCGCGGCGGACCTCGTCGCGTGCACGGGCGTCCCGGCGCCGTACGGCGTACCTGCGGCTGCGTACCTGGCCGGGGTCGTCGCGGAGCGACAGGCGAGGGAGGCACACCGGACCTTCGGCCCCCAGGGGGCCGGGGCTCCCGCGGGTCCACTGCCCGCTGCTTCCGCAGGTTCGCTCCCCGCTGCCCCTTCGGCCCCGGGCGCTTCCCACGGGGCGGGTGGAGATGGCGGGGCCGGTCATCCCTGGGTACCGGTCGCGGGCCCGTCGACGGAGAGTCAGCCCGCACAGGAGAAGGTGCCCGAGCCCCCTCGGACCACCGGGTTCGTGCCTCCTTCGTAAGACGCGACGCGGCTCAGCCGAATCCGGACGGCGGGGACTCCAGTTCCTCCAGTTCGATGCCGGGAGCCGCGAGCACGATGTCGCCGGCGATGTGGACGGGGTGCTGCTCGCCGGTGTCTATCTCGCCGACCTGGTAGTTCTCGACGACCAGAGGCCCGTTGTCAGTGGCGTGTGTTTCGGTGGCCTCCAACGTCCAGGACTGGTCGAGCGTGCGAGGTGCCAGGACGGGGAGTGTCAGCGCGACGAGACGGACGCGCGTGGCCGGCGCACCGGTGGCCGGTCGCAGCAGTCGGGACGTCGCGATGAGAAAGGCGGGGGATCCACCGGTGAAGGAGTGCGCGGCGGCATTGCCCTGTTGAGCGTGTTCGCCTGCCGGGTCGGTGCGGACCCATGTGACGCCATCCAGAGCGGCGCCGCGCACCTGCCAGCCGCCGGCGTGGAGTTCGAGCCGGACGGGGCGGCCGAGTTCGTCGAGGGCCAGATCGACGGAGCCGGCGTGGTCGCCGGAGGGGGTGGTGATCTGCGAGACGTAGCGCCAGCCGGAGGGGCCGGTGGCGCACTGGAAGTGCTCGTTGAAGAGGGGGGTGTGGTCGTGCGGATCGTGGAGCGAATACCGGCCGCGTGGCATGCGTGGACTCTACGTGCGGGGCATGAGGGCAAGCCGAAGGCCCCCACCAGGCGGGCGGGGGCCTCGGCGTCGCTCACGGGTGCCCGCCGGCGCCCCGTGTGAGGGGGCGGTGCGGCGGGCGGCCGGCCATCAGTACCGGTAGTGGTCCGGCTTGTACGGGCCCTCGACGGGGACACCGATGTAGTCGGCCTGGTCCTTGCGGAGCGTGGTGAGCCTCACCCCGAGGGCGTCCAGGTGCAGACGGGCGACCTTCTCGTCGAGGTGCTTGGGCAGCACGTAGACGTCGGTCGGGTAGGCGTCGGTCTTCGTGAACAGCTCGATCTGGGCGATCGTCTGGTTCGCGAAGCTGTTGGACATCACGAACGAGGGGTGCCCGGTCGCGTTGCCCAGGTTGAGCAGCCGGCCCTCGGACAGCACGATGAGCACCTTGCCGTCCGAGAAGGTCCAGGTGTGCACCTGCGGCTTGAGCTCTTCCCTGACGATGCCCTTGATCTCGGCGAGGCCGGCCATGTCGATCTCGTTGTCGAAGTGGCCGATGTTGCCGACGATCGCCTGGTGCTTCATCCGGGCCATGTCGGACGCCATGATGATGTCCTTGTTGCCCGTGGTGGTGATGAAGATGTCCGCCGTCTCGACGACGTCTTCGAGGGTCACCACCTGGTAGCCGTCCATCGCGGCCTGGAGCGCGCAGATCGGGTCGATCTCCGTGATCAGGACGCGGGCACCCTGGCCGCGGAGCGAGTCCGCACAGCCCTTGCCGACGTCGCCGTAGCCGAAGACCACGGCTGTCTTGCCGCCGATCAGGACGTCCGTGGCGCGGTTGATCCCGTCGATCAGCGAGTGACGGCAGCCGTACTTGTTGTCGAACTTCGACTTGGTGACGGAGTCGTTGACGTTGATCGCCGGGAAGAGGAGCGAACCGTCCTGGTGCATCTCGTACAGACGGTGCACGCCGGTGGTGGTCTCTTCCGTCACACCGCGGATCTCGGACGCCAGCTGGGTCCACTTCTGCGGGCTCTCCCGCAGGGTGCGGTTCAGCAGCTCCAGGACGACCCGGTGCTCGTCGTTCTCCGCCGTGTCGACGGCCGGAGCGGCGCCAGCCTTCTCGTACTCGACGCCCTTGTGCACGAGGAGCGTCGCGTCGCCGCCGTCGTCGAGGATCATGTTCGGTCCGCCGGTGGAGGCGCCCGGCCACGTGAGGGCCTGCTCCGTGCACCACCAGTACTCCTCCAGCGTCTCGCCCTTCCAGGCGAAGACCGGGACACCCTGCGGGTTGTCCGGGGTGCCGTTGGGACCGACCACCGCAGCCGCGGCGGCGTGGTCCTGCGTGGAGAAGATGTTGCAGGACGCCCAGCGGACCTCGGCGCCCAGCGCCGTCAAGGTCTCGATCAGGACGGCCGTCTGCACGGTCATGTGGAGGGACCCCGTGACGCGGGCCCCGGCGAGGGGTTTGTCAGCGGCGTACTCCTTGCGGATCGCCATCAGGCCGGGCATCTCGTGCTCGGCCAGGGTGATCTCCTTGCGGCCGAAGGCCGCAAGGGAAAGGTCCGCGACCTTGAAATCCTGGCCGTTGGAGGTCGTCGTCATGCGAGCTGCTCTCCTCGAAGTCGAGGTCATGGCTGACAGGTCCGTGCTGCGGCGCTCGGGCTCCGTGTGCGGTGCCTGCACTGCGTACGTGACACAGCACACACGGGCACACTGATCCCTTGCTCGCAGCCCAGTCCGTCGGAGGCCCTCTCTCCCTCGGTGGCCCGCGGCGCGGACCGGCCGATCTGCCATCAGCAGCGACGTCTGTGCACTACGAATTTACACCGCTCGTCCAGTCGAACGGATTGCCCACGGTGCGAGCAAGGGCGGACCTGGACTGTTTTCGGCCGCACAGTGCGCGCAGTTGTGCCGATGCCCAACACTGGGGCCTTCCACACCTCTGCACATAATTTGACAAAGAGCGCGGAGAGATGCATTCCGGTCGCAGCGCGGGGAGTTCAGCGGCGAGCGAACCCGGACAGTCCGGGGCTGATCAGCTCGACGCGGCGGACTCCGCGGGCCTGTAGATGTCCGGCTCGAGATAGATCGCACGCGCGCTCGGCACCGACTCCCGGATGCGGTCCTCAGCCGCGTCGATCGCTCGCGCGACCTCCGCCGCGGTGTCGTCGTGCTGCACCGCCACCTTCGCGGCGACCAGCAGCTCGTCGGGGCCCAGATGCAGGGTCCGCATGTGGATGATGCCCGTCACGGTCTCGCCGTCGACGAGGGCGGCACGGATCTTCTCACGCTCGACCGGGTCGGCGGACTCGCCCAGCAGCAGCGACTTGGTCTCCGCCGCCAGCACTATCGCGATCACGACCAGCAGCACCCCGATGCACAGCGTGCCGATGCCGTCCCAGACGCCGTTCCCGGTCGCGAGGGCGGCGCCGACACCGAAGAGCGCGAGGACGAGTCCGACGAGCGCGCCGAGGTCCTCGAGGAGGACGATGGGCAGTTCGGGGGCCTTGGCTCGGCGTACGAACTGGGTCCACGTCATCGACCCGCGGACCTCGTTCGACTCGTTGATGGCCGTACGGAAGGAGAGTGTCTCCGCGATGATCGCGAAGACCAGCACACCCACCGGCCAGTACCAGCTCTCCAGCTCGTGCGGGTGCTTGATCTTCTCGTATCCCTCGTAGAGGGCGAAGACGCCGCCGATGGTGAACAGGACGATGGAGACGAGGAATCCGTAGATGTAGCGCTCGCGGCCGTAGCCGAAGGGGTGCTCCTCGTTCGCCTCCTTCTTGGCCTTCTTGCCGCCGAGAAGGAGCAGTGCCTGGTTCCCCGAGTCAGCGACGGAGTGCACACTCTCCGCGAGCATGGAGGACGAGCCGCTGAAGACGAAGGCCACGAACTTGCCCACTGCGATCGCCAAGTTGGCGCCCAGCGCGGCGATGATCGCCTTCGAACCGCCTGATGCACTCATACGAGTCGGTCGTCCCTCTCTCGGTGATTTGCGCGTGGATCCGCGCTGTCGTCGGTCGTTGCCGCCCGTGTCCGCCCGGGGCCCGTGCGGGCGCCCGTCAGACAGCCACGGTGGCCCGGAAGAGCGTACCTTCACCCGTCACATCGACCCGCTCGCCCGCCGGTACGTATGCGGACTGCCCACGTTCCAGGGCCAGTTGACCTTCTCCGCGGCCCGCGTCGCCCCGCAGCGCGACGTGACCCCCGGTGCACAGAAGGATCTGCGGAGTGAGCGCTTCGAGCGGTCCCACCGCCGCGCCCGGAGCGATCACGAAGCGGGAGAGGCGGAATTCGTCGATGGGCACCTCGTAGCGCTCCTCGCCCCCGGGACCGGCTTCCGGGCGCAGGACGGCCGGTTCCCCGGGCTCGAAGCGGACGATGCGGAGCAGTTCCGGTACGTCCACGTGCTTGGGGGTCAGCCCACTGCGCAGCACGTTGTCGGAGTTGGCCATGATCTCCACGCCGAGGCCGCTCAGATACGCGTGCGGGACTCCGGCGCCCAAATAGAGGGCCTCCCCGGGCCGCAGGGTCACGTGGTTGAGCAGCATGGCGGCGATGACGCCCGGGTCGCCCGGGTAGTGGTGGGCGAGCGAGGCGCACACGGCGTACGCACGGGCTTCGGGGCCGGTGTCGGCGTCGTCCGTGCCGGCAGCGGCAGAGAGCCGTGCCGAGGCCTGCGCCGCCTTTTCGACGGTCCCGGCGATCTCCTCCGGGTCCGCCGTGAGTACGGCGGTCAGCACCTCGCGCAGCGCTTCGCTCTCGGGGCTCGCCCGCAGGATGTCCACGTACGGCTTGAGTGCGTCGACGTCCAGTCCGGCGAGCAGATCCGCGGCCTCCCTCGCGCGACGGAAGCCGCACAGACCGTCGAAGTCCGTGAGCGCGCAGATCAGTTCGGGCTTGTGGTTGGCGTCCTTGTAGTTGCGCTCCGGTGCGTTCACGGGGACGCCGCGCACCTCCTCCTCGGCGAAGCCCTGCCGCGCCTGCTCCAGATCGGGGTGCACCTGGAGGGACAGCGGCGATGCCGCCGCAAGCAGCTTCAGCAGGAACGGCAACCGCGGTCCGAAGGCCCGTACGGTCTGCGGCCCCAACTCCCCTTCGGGATCAGCCGCGATGACATCCGTCAGAGCCTGTGCGCCGCCGGCGCGGCCCAGCTTCGAGGGAGCTCCCGGGTGTGCGCCCATCCACAGCTCGGCCTGCGGCTCGCCGCTGGGCGGTGTGCCGAGGAACTCCGGGATGGCTGTAGTGGAGCCCCATGCGTAGGGCCGGACTGTGTTGGTGAGGCGGTCCATGCGGCGGCGCTTTCGCTTCCTTGGGGCAGTTCGGCAGGTGGGACGGTCAGGGCGATGATGCGCCGCCGTCGGCGAGCGCGAGGTAAACGGCGGCGAAATCCACGGTGGCGATCAGTTCGGCGGCGGCTTCCAAGGGGCTGCTGCCCTCGGCGGGTTCGAGTTCGCTGAGCGGTGCGTCGTGGCCGTACGCGAGGTCGCGGGCGGCGACCACGGCGGACTCGGGGCCCGGCGCCTGGTCCCGCATCAGGACGATTCGCGCGTGCAGCGATTCCGGCTCCTCCACGCGGTCGCGGAAGAAGTCGTCGAGGTCGGCGCCCGGCGAGAGCGAGCCGGACAGGAGCGCGCCGTGCGCTGCCATCGCCTCCGGAAGCCCGGCGGCCAGGGCGGGAAGACCGGGGAGTGCCGCGAGGGTGGTCGCGCTGTGCCGTGCGACGGCTCCAGCGACGGCGCCCTCGCTCCACAACAGCGGGAGAGTGCCCGTGAGTTCGGTGGCGAGCGACTTGGCCGGATTGCTGTACGTGGCAACGGCGGGCCCGCAGCGTTCCGCGACGTGGTCGAGGCGGTCGGCCAGCGACGCCAGTGCGTCCTCCCCGGCGGTGAACAGACCGACGCGGTCGAAGAGCACGAGGAGCGGAGTGAGCATCGGCCAGAGGAGGCCGGGCGCCACTGACATCCGCGGCCCGACGGGCTGTGGATGCGGTACGGCAGGGACGTCGCCACCGGACCCCTCGGCGGTGGCGGGAGCCTCGTGGGCGGGGCCGGCGTCGTTGCGGGCCGAGTCACCGTCCGCCGATCCGCTCCATGCCGCCGGAGGCGCCGTACTCAGCGGCACCGCGAGCCCGTGCGTCTCCCGCGTCAGCTCGGCCACGGGCACATCGGCGGGGCTGACGGTCACGACGGTGCAGCCGCGCCGGTACGCCTGCTCGATCAGCATCGTGAGCCCGGCCTCGCCACCGTCCGGCGTCGTCACCAGCAGCAGGTCCAGCGAACCCGCCCAGCCGGGCAGCGTCCAGCGCAGCGCACCGGGCGCCGCGAGCGGTCCCGAGGGACGCAGCAGCGTCACGGGGAGCGCGTCGTTGGCGAGGGCCGAGAGCAGATCGGCGGCGCAGGCCGGAGCGGGTCCGGGCCCGGCGACGAACACCGCCCGCGGCCGTCCGTCGGGACGCAGCGCGCTGAGCCCTGTCTCGGTGGCGCGGCGCACCGCTGTGCGTACGTGCGCACCTGCTTCGGCGGTGCCGCGCAGCAGGGCGTGGGTGTCCGCACGGGCGAGGGCCGCTGGAGAGTCGAGCTGTGATTCGTCGAGCATCTTCCGGAGCCTCCGATCGGCCGCTGGACGACGAGCGTCGGCGCCGCGTGCTGTGAGTGAGGAGTGTGCTGCCTGGGTGCGTGCGGCGGAGCGGGCTGCCCGTCAGCCGGGGCGCCGGGCCTCGTCGACGAGGAGAACCGGAATCCCGTCACGCACCGGATAGCAGAGACCGCACTCTGTGCCGGTGCACACCAGCTCCTCGGCCTCGTCGCGGAGCGGCGAGTGGCACGCCGGGCAGGCGAGGATCTCCAGAAGACCGGCTTCGAGCGGCATGAGTTGTCCCTTTCGGAGGCGGGCGGCTGCGGTCAGCGTACCGCCGGGGACGTCGCCGTTGTCGTGCGGGCGAGGGCGCTGCCGGCCGGGCACCGAGCCGGTGGGGACGGTCCCGGCCCGGCGGCGGCCATCCTGTCGCGGACAAGGGATCGCGGGGCCGTGAGCGCCCGCGGTCGCAGACGCTCACGGCGGCCTGCGGCTCAGGCGCGCACGATGGCGAGGACCTCGTCCCGCACCGCGTCCGCCGTGTCCCGGTCGCGCGCCTCGACGTTCAGCCGAAGCAGCGGTTCGGTGTTGGACGCCCGCAGGTTGAACCACCAGTCGTCGGCGGTGACCGTCAGCCCGTCCAGGTCGTCGAGTTCGACGCCCTCCCGGCCCTCGTAGGCGGCCCTGACCGCGGCGGCACGGCCGGCCTGGTCGTCGACCCTGCTGTTGATCTCCCCGGAGGCCGCGTAGCGGTCGTACTCGGCGACGAGCTCCGACAGCGGCCCTTGCTGACCGCCCAGCGCCGCGAGGACGTGCAGGGCGGCGAGCATGCCGGTGTCCGCGTTCCAGAAGTCGCGGAAGTAGTAGTGCGCGGAGTGCTCACCGCCGAAGATCGCGCCGGTGCGGGCCATTTCGGCCTTGATGAACGAGTGCCCGACGCGTGTGCGCACGGGCGTGCCGCCCTTCTCACGTACGACCTCGGGCACGGACCAGGACGTGATCAGGTTGTGGATGACGGCGGAACCGGGCGACTTGACGAGTTCACGTGACGCGACGAGCGCGGTGATCGCGGACGGCGGGACGGGGTCGCCCTTCTCGTCGACGACGAAGCAGCGGTCGGCGTCCCCGTCGAAGGCCAGCCCGATGTCCGCACCCGTCTCGCGCACGCGCTGCTGGAGGTCGACGATGTTCTTCGGATCGAGCGGATTGGCCTCGTGGTTGGGGAACGTGCCGTCCAGTTCGAAGTACATGGCGTCGAGTTGGAAGGGCAGACCCTCGAACACGGTGGGAACCGTGTGTCCTCCCATGCCGTTCCCCGCGTCCACGACGACGGACAGCGGCCTGATGGAGGTGAGATCCACGAGCGTGCGCAGGTGGGCCGCGTAGTCCGACAGCACGTCCCGCGCGCCGATGGTCCCTTCCGGGACTCCGTCCGGACGCTGCGGGGCCCCCGACTCGGCCCAGCGCTCTACGAGTTCGCGGATGTCGGCCAGCCCGGTGTCCTGTCCGACGGGAAGGGCGCCGGCGCGGCACATCTTGATGCCGTTGTAGCGGGCGGGGTTGTGGCTCGCGGTGAACATTGCGCCGGGCAGGTCGAGTTGGCCGCTCGCGAAGTAGAGCTGGTCGGTCGAGCAGAGACCGATCTCCGTGACGTCGGCTCCCTGGCCGGCGGCTCCGCGCCCGAAAGAGTGGGAGAGCCCCGGCGAGGAGGGCCGCATGTCGTGCCCGACGACGATCGCGGAGGCCTCCGTGACGCGTACGAAGGCGGCTCCGAACAACTCGGCCAGCGACTCGTCCCACTGGTCCGGCACGACGCCGCGAACGTCGTACGCCTTCACGATCTCCGACAGATCAGCCACGGGGCAGCCCTCTCCTGGGTGCTCGGGTTCTCGGCAGCTACTGGGTGGAAATCTACCCGCTGGGTCCGCGATCTCCGGTGTGGCCAGGGCCTGTCGGGCGCGCTGCGCGCCTTGCCTCGTACCTGGCGTATTGCCGTGCGGCCTACGGCTCGGGCGATCTCAGTACGCGCAGATGGCCTCGGCGTGCGACCTCCATCGGGTCGGAGTCCCGGCCTTGGGGGCCGCCGACGGCGTCGGAGGGCGCGGCGGAGTCGGGGTCGCGTCGCGGCGTACGGGCGGCCTCACGCACGGCGTTGGCGAGTGCTTCGAGATCGTCGCCGCTCGGGCGTGCCGGGCCGGTGTCGATGGCGAGACGCACGACTTCCCATCCGCGTGGGGCAGTCAGGCGTTCGGAATGCGCCGAACACAGGTCGTAGCAGTGCGGTTCGGCGTATGTGGCGAGCGGACCGAGCACCGCGGTGGAGTCCGCGTAGACGTACGTCAGCGTCGCGACGGCGGGACGGCCGCAGGCGGTTCGCGAACAGCGACGTACAGGGCTCACGACGATGGACCGTACCGCACTCTTGAGCGGCCTGCGACGACTCTCCTTGACGTCACTCCGTCGTGTCGTCCTGGTTGGCCTGAAACACCTGATCTGCGGGAAGGCTTGGACGCCGACACCCTTGCGCCCGGGGAGAGTCGGGCATCACACGTCAAGCGGTCGGGAGTCGTTCTGAACCAGGTCGACGGTGGCGAGATCACCGATCGTTCTGGCGATGGAAAGCGACCCGAAAGAACATGACACCGGTCACTCTGTGACACGACCGTGAACGTCCGGGTGACCACCGATCCCGGCCGTGCGGCCGCTAGGCTCGTGGCGTGAACAGCCCTGTACCGCCTCGCGGACCGGACGGACCCGGTCGGCCCGGTGACTCCGATCACGCACCGCTACGGCGCGACCGTCACGGGCGCGGCATGCGCGGACCCGTCGCGCCGCCCCAAGTACCGCTTGCCGTCAGCCGCTCGGAAGCATTCGACGACCTTGTGCGCGATTCGGTCAGCAGGCTGGAACGGCGCTGGCCGCAGCTGAGCGGCGTCGAATTCGCGGTGCAGGAGGTGCCCCGCAGCGACGACGGTGAACTGGACGAACAGGCCGAGGCGGTGCCGCTGGGGCGGGTGGCCGAGTCGAAGAGCGGACGGCCGGACCGGATCGTCATCTACCGGCGCCCGGTCGAGATCCGTACGCGCAACCGTGACGAGCGGGCGCTGCTCGTGCACGAGGTCGTCGTGGAGCAGGTGGCCGAACTGCTGGGCCTTTCACCGGAGTCGGTGGATCCGCGGTACGGGCAGGATTAGGCCATGGACTAGAGGCGGCCCCGGCCCGGCGGCCCAGCTGCCGCGCGCGGACGGCGACTTGGAGGCCCAGGCAGTGCTCGCACTTCGTGACCGTCCAGCTACTCAACGCATCAGAGTCTCGGACCCACTGACGATTCTTGTATTCCTTGACACGTATATACGTGAGGAGGCATATTGTCTTCCGTGATGGATGCCACGTGGACTGCGCTGGCTGATCCCCATCGTCGGGCGATGCTCGACGTGCTGCGCGAGCGCGCATGCGCGGTGGGCGAACTCGTCGACGAGCTGGGGTTCACACAGCCGACGACGTCCAAGCATCTGCGGGTCCTGCGCGAGGCAGGCCTGGTGAAAGTCCGTGTCCATGCACAACGGCGCATCTATTCGATCGATCTTGAGCAGATGGCCGAGCTCGACGCATGGCTGGCGCCGTTCAGGCAGCTGTGGAACGAGCGGCTCGACGCGCTCGGCCGGCACCTCGACCGGAGCGAGTCCGAGAGCGGCAGGGACGAGCGGACGCAGAACCGGCCGCGGGACGAGAACCGAGGGCGGGGACGCTGACGGCACGAGGGCAGGAGAGCAAGTCATGGACCGTGGAAGCTACTTCGAGTACAACGGCCGTCCGGCGGTGCGGTTCCAGCGCACCTATCCGCACCCGGCCGAAAGGATGTGGGCCGCGCTCACCGAACCCGCGGAACTGGCGCACTGGTTCCCCAGCACCGTGCGCATGGACTCCCACGAGGGCGGAAAGATCGAGTTCTCCGGGGACCCCGACCTCGAGGCGAGCTCCGGCACCCTCCTCGCCTACGACCCCCCGCGACGTCTCGCCTACACGTGGGGCGGCGACGAACTGCACTTCGAGATCGAGCCAGTTGACGACCGCAGCTGCACCCTCACGCTGATCAACGTGCTGGAGGCGGAGAACACCGCCGCGCGCAACGCCGCCGGCTGGACCGTCTGCCTGGCCGAACTCGGCAAGCACGTGTCGGGCACCACGGCGGAGGGTCCGCACGGCGAATCGGCCGAACCCTGGCGCCCGTTGTACGAGGAGTACGTCGCCGCAGGCATGCCCTCGGGCGCGCCGATCCCCGGCGTCTCCGGCGACGGGAGCTGAGCGGCCGTCCGGCCGCCGCCCGGCGGGCAGGCCGTGGGCGGCGGGACGGAACGGGGGCCCCGGGCCCACGCGAGGGCCCGCGGAGTGTGCGGCGGCTGGTGCGGGACGGCATCGGCCGTCCCGGCCCGTACGCCTCGTTGCCCGGCTACCTCGTTACCCGGTCACCCGAACATCCCGGGCTGGTAGTCCCCGGCGGGCATCTGGACCATGACGTTCACGCGGTTGAAGGTGTTGATGAGCGCGATCGCGAACACCAGGGCCGCGAGCTGGTCTTCGTCGTAGTGCTTGACGGCGTTCGCCCATGCCTCGTCGGTGACACCACCGGCCGCGTCGGCGATGCGGGTGCCCTGCTCCGCCAGTTCCAGGGCGGCGCGTTCGGCATCGGTGAAGACGGTGGCCTCGCGCCAGGCCGCGACGAGGTTGAGGCGCACCGAGGTCTCGCCGGCCGCCATCGCGTCCTTGGTGTGCATGTCGGTGCAGAATCCGCAGCCGTTGATCTGGCTGGCGCGGAGCTTCACCAGTTCCTGCGTCGCGGGCGGCAGCGTCGAGTCCGCGAGCACCTTGGTCGCCGAGACGACGTGCTTCAGGATCTTCGCGGCGTACGGGTTGCCGAACAGGTCCAATCGAGCGTCCATGGAAGAGCTCCTCTGCCCTTGCTGGTGGTTACACCTCCATGACGGGACAGCCCGGCGGGATGTGACAGCGACGGATGTGACGTGCGACTCACCGGCCGCACGTCGGCGGTGCGGCCGTGGAACCGACGACGAACTCCCTTACCGCCGACGGAACGTGACCGGAATCGTCCGGGCCGTGGATCGGCCCGATGCCGTCAGTCGTTCAGTACGGACAGGTCCTGTCCGGAGCGGGGAACCAGCACCTTGCCGCGGTCGTCGGCCAGCGTCTGGATGGTGAACGCGGGCACCTTGCCCTTCTTCTCGTCCAGCATCCGCGAGGCGTACAGCTGCCCGCCCGAGAGCCGCTCGACGGTCACCGAGTAGGTGCCCTTCAGGCCCTTCGGCCGGGGCGGGGAGACGGACCTGGTCGTCTTGCCCTTGACCGTGTACGTCTGGCTGACCGGGCTGCCGCCCTTGCTGCCCGCCGACGCGGTCACGCGCACCTTCACCGCCCTGCCGGTCGCCATGAGCGAGAGCTGGGAGCCCTTCTCCTGGTTGTCGGCGGCGGTGGCACGGTCCGTGAGGGGCGCGGTGCCGGGGATGAAGGCCGTCTCCTGGTTCGAGCCCTTGCCCCGGGTCACGCGCGCCGCGGCGACCACCGGGGTCGCGCCGGCACCGCCCTCCGACGGCGTGAGGACGAGCGAACCCGCCTGGCCCTTGGTCAGGTCCTTCAGATCGACGGCGGTGAGCATGCCGCCGCGTACGTGCACCGTCTCGTGACCGGCCGGCGCAATCTGCCCCGACGGGCTCGCGAGCTTGACCTTCAGATCCGCGTCGTTCTCGCCCGGGGCGAGTACGACCAGCCGAACTGCCGTGGCGTCGCCGGGGATTCCGGGGAGCACCACGCTCGAGTCAGGGTCGGCGACGGACGACACCCAGTCGCCGCCTGCCTTCTCGTCCACCGCCTGCATCTGCGCACCCACGCGTCCGGCACGGGCCACGGCGTGGACGCCCACGTTGGTCAGCCGCTCGGACGTCAGCGTGGAGAGCAGCACCGGCACGGTCGAACGGGGCGGGACGGTGATGCCCTCACCCGCTTCGGAGCTCACCCGGCCCTTGTTCCCGTACAGGTTCAGGTCGACGACGGCGCTGGAGTCGTCGGGGTTGGTGAGGTGGACGTAGTCCTGCCGCTCCTTGGCTGTGCTCGCACCCGGGAACCAGAAGTCGGTGTCGGGCACGGAGCACGCGGTGCCCTGCATGCCGCGGCCGGCGCCGACCGCGACGTTCGTCGTCTGCTGGACCGTCCAGCCGGGCGCCACCCGGCCGTCGGCGGAACCGAACAGGGCGGAGGCGCTGGAGGAGTCCGAGTCGGCCGTGACGGGCTTGCCCGGCGTGCTCAGCGGAGCGAACGGCTTCGGATTCGGCTCGGGCTTCTTCTTGTCCTTGTCCCGGTTCTTGCCCTTGTCCTTGCCCTTGTCCTTGCCCTTGTCCTTGCCGCCGTCCCCGGACTCCGAGTCGCCGGTGTCCGCCTTCTCGGCGCGGTAGAGCTCGGCGCCGCCCTTCCCCTCGCCTCCCTTGGGTGCGAAGGCCGTGTACCGGGTCTCCGCGACGTCGGAGACGCTGGGCTGCGGGCAGACGAGCGTCGAACGCTCGACGGGCCTGCGTCCGGCCGCGGAGGTGCTGCCGAGGTCCTCACCGCCGGGGGCCGCGAGAGCGGCGACGCCTGTCAGTGCGGCGAGTGCCGTGGCCGCGCCGATGAGGGTCATGCTCGTGCGGTTCACTGCTGATCGCTCCTGTTGCCGTACCGCGGGTCGTAGCCGTACGGGTCGGCCTGACCGGTGCCCTCGTAGGCGTCGTACTGCTGCGCCGGGTAGGGGTCGTCGTACTGCTGCCCGTAGCCCTCGTCGTACTGCTGCCGCTCACCGCCGTAGGACTGCTGCTGCGGCTCGAACGGCGACGGGTCGTACGAGGCGTCGTAACCGGGCGACCCGTACTGCGAGTCGTAGGGCGACGGTTCGAACTGCCGCTCACCGTAGGACTGTTCGTAGTCGCCGCCGTAGCGCGCGCCGCTGTCGGCGTCCGCCGTGTAGGGCGCCTGAGCGGGAACGTCCGGAGTGTGTCGCGGGGCCTCGGGCACATTCGCGATACCGGGCTCGCCGGCCTCCGCGGCGCGTGCCGCCTCCGCAGCGGCGAGCCTCCGGGCCCGGCGGCCGCCTTCCGCTCCCTGCGCGGGCACGGCCGCGGCAGCCGTCTCCGGAAGGTCGTCGTCCACGCGGCGGCGCCGCCCGGGCAACGCGAGGACGACCGTCACGACCGCGAGGAAGCCCTGCAGCCAGACCCATGCGGTGTGCGTCGGGCTCGTCTCGTGAGTGACGTCCAGCCTTCCGCCGCCCGCCGGGAGTCGGAAGCCCTGCGCCCACCCGTCGACGGTGACCGTCTCCAGCGGCTTGCCGCCGAGGGTCGCCGTCCAGCCGGGGTCGGCGGCGTCGGCCAGGCGGAGGATCCGGCCGGACTCGCCCGGCCGCAGATCCGTGTGGACCTCCAGCGGCCCCGCCGGCACGGGGGTCGGGACGGCGGACTTGCCGCCCGCGCCGCCTGCCTTGTCCTTGTCCGTGGCCACCACGCTGGCGCGCGAGACCTGGCGGTCCACCCGCCACAGCGCGCTGCCGTCCTCCTGGCTGCGCCGTGTCAGCCCGGGCGTCGCATCCAGCACGCGGTTCATCTGCCGTGGCGCTCCGTCCCGCACGAGCACGTAGCGCACGGCGTAGCCGCCGAGCTGCTCACTCTGGTCGGCGCCGGAACCGGCGACGAGATTGGCGACCACCTTGGCGAGCCGCGCGTCGTCGCCGCCCGCTGCCGCCAGGTCGCCGTCGCCGAGCCTGGCTCCCGAGCCGCGCACGATCGAGTACGAGACGTCCGACGGGGAGCGCGACGCGTCGCCGGCCTTGCCGGAGAGCACCAGGGTCCGTGCCTGGTCGCTGGTCCGGCTCTCCTCCGCGACGAATGCCGGCACCTGCACCGGGTCGCGGCGCGTGAGCGGCCCGTCGGCGCCGCCCGCCATCCAGCCGACGGCTGCGACGAGCGGAGCGGCCACCGCCGCCGCGGCCACGATCGCCGCCGCGGGCTGCTTCCAGCCGAAGCTCTGTTCCGCGACGCGCTCCTTGGCGCCCTCCGCTCCCACGAGCGCCGCGCACAGCAGCGCGAGCCCGTAGACGAGCGTGGCGGGGCCGGCCCAGGCGACCGAGTTGGCGAGCGCCGCGTACAGCAGCCCGACCAGGGCCACGGCCCAGGCGGCGCGGATCGCGGGCTGCCGTTCGCCGCGCAGCAGGGCGGCCAAGGCCGCGAGCACGACACCGATCAGCAGCAGGCCCCCGGCCGCCCCGGGGCCGCCGGGGGTGAGGGTGAGCAGGCCGAGCGCGTCACCGGAGCCGGCGCCGTAGGGCAGACCGGCTTCGCGGAAGAATCCGGACGGGCTCATCAGCAGCGACAGCGACCATGGAGCCAGCAGCACCATCGGGGTCACGAGGGCGATGCCGTTGCGGATCGCCGTTCCTCGCCCGAGTCCGTCGGCCGCGGGACCCTCCAGGGTGTCCGCGAAGCCCAGTCGCCGCAGTACGAACAGCACGACGGTCACGGTCAGCGCGATCAGCCACACGATGGGCGTGAAGGCGGTCGTCAGCGTGAGGAGCAACGCGTAGCCCCACACGGTCCGCCAGCCCGGCGCGCCCCGCAGACCGCTCACGGCGAGGGCGGCGCGCGCCAGCAGCGGCAGCGTCACGGCCAGCACGGCCGTACCGATGCGGCCTCCTGCGAGCGCACCGGTCGCCGCGGGCAGGAAGGCGTAGGCGACGCTTCCCCAGGCGCGCAGCAGCCGGGACTCCACGAGGGGCCGCGAGGTGAAGTACGCGGTGAAGCCGGCCAGCGGCACCGAGAAGACCAGCAGCAGGGTCAGCGCGAAGCCGGTGCTGCCGAAGAAGACGGTGGCGACCATGGCCACGATCGCGAGGTACGGCGGCGCCGTCTGAGTGCCGCCGATGCCGACGGGATGCCAGCCGTCGACGTAGCGGCCCCACAGGTCCGAGACGTCCGCGGGCGCCGGCAGCAGCGCACCGCCGGCGAGCGCGCCGCTGCCCAGCAGCTCGCGGCAGGCGATGAGGGAGACCAGGAGCAGCACCGCGAAGAGCACAGGACCCGGCTTGCGGGCGATCTGCTTGAACCGCGCGAACTGCTCGACCTCCAGATAGTCCGCGTCGTCATCACCGGGACCCGACTCCACGGCGCCGTGCCTGCCGCCGGAGGACATGTCCGGTTCCGCACGTCCGCCGAAGTTGCTCGCGACCTGCTCGGCGGTGGCTCGCACGGTCGCCCCGGGCGGCGGGAAGAGGTGCCGCAGTTCGCTGTAGGGGACGGCGGGCCTGCCGCGCCTGCGGCGCGCGCCCATGAGCCGCCCCGGTCGCAGCAGCGTCCCGGTGAGGCCCCGCACTTCGTCGAGTGCCTGCCGGGGGACCTTGCCGACGAGATAGGCGAGCGTGCGCAACAACGTGCCGAGCACGAGGCGCAGCATCACCCAGACGAGCTTCGAGGAGGGCACGTTGGCCAGGAGCGTGTAGACGGCTCCGGCCTTGTCCACACGGTGCGGGCTGGCGCCGCCGCGCGCCCCGCGGCCGACGCAGTCGACGGGACGCCGCTCACGCGAGGCCGCCTCGGCATGCCGCACCACCGCGTCGGGGACGATCAGCACGCCGTGCCCGGCGGAGTGCGCCCGCCAGCACAGGTCGACGTCGTCACGCATCAGCGGCAGGTGCCGGTCGAAGCCGCCGAGCTCGTCGAAGACGTCGCGGCGGATGAGCATTCCGGCGCTGGAGACCGAAAGGACCGTCCGCACCTGGTCGTGCTGCCCCTGATCCTGCTCGCGGCGTTCGACGCCGGTCCAGCGGCGGCCGCTGTTCGCGATCGACACCCCGGCTTCCAGGAGCTGCCTGCGGTCGTACCAGCTGCGCAGCTTGGGACCGACGAGGGTGGCCTTCGGGTCGGCGTCGACGACCCTCAACAGCCGTGAGAGCGCGTCCGGTTCGGGAGAGCAGTCGTCGTGCAGCAGCCACAGCCAGTGGACGGGTTCACCGTGCGGCAGCTCCGGCATGTCGTACGCGTCGTCGCGCCAGGTGCGCGTGACCGGGTCCCAGCCGCTGGGGCGCTTCAGGTAGGGGAGGTCGTCTGGCGTCGGCACCCAGGCCGTGCGTGCGACCTCGTCGACGGCGGCGCCGAATCCGGTGCGGCGGGCCATGTGCAGCACCCGGTCGGGGCCGAGGGTCTCCGTGAGCAACTGCGCCGACTCGTCCGCGCTGCCGGTGTCTGCCGCCATGACGTCCTGGACGGGGCGCTCCTGCGAGAGCAGACCGGACAGCGCCTGGGGCAGCCACCTCGCGCCGTCGTGGGAGACGAGCACGGCGGTGACGACGTGCCGAGGGAACTCAGGTGTGGCCGCCTCGTACTGGGCCGCCGTATGGCTGTGCACGGACATCGGGGTGCGGGCCCCTCCCGGGGTACGGGGGGTGGTGATCCCCCCGAAGGACGCTGCGACGGACTCTCAGGCGCACCGCCCAGCGGGGAGCGGGGCGCCAAGGACGAGCCACACACTAACGGCTCAGTCCGCGCTGCCCATCCGGTCCTGCAACCTGTCGTACCACCAGGCGTACTTCTCGTCCGTAAAAGGAGTCCGCGACTGTACGGGCATTCGCCGCCCGCTAGTTGATCAGACAGCGGCCTTCTTCAGGCGGCGCCGTTCACGCTCGGACAATCCGCCCCAGATACCGAAGCGCTCGTCGTTCGCGAGGGCGTACTCGAGGCATTCGGAACGGACCTCGCAGGCGAGGCAGACCTTTTTCGCCTCCCTGGTGGAGCCGCCTTTCTCCGGGAAGAACGACTCGGGATCGGTCTGGGCGCACAACGCGCGTTCCTGCCAGCCGAGCTCCTCGTCAACCTCTTCGACCAGCACTTCCTGGAACAGCTCGGTCATGTGCGCCCCTCGTCCGTCTTTGCGTCCCCGTGATGCCGTCGTTATCGATCGCGGCTGAACAACACGTGTGAAATTACAAGTGTGCCGATCCGCGCCAGTCAAGCCGAGATCTGCTATTGGGTCCGTTATTCACTCTGCGGAACCAAGGGGAATCAGAAAGTGTTCATATCACCCTGAACCGTCCCATACGGTTCCGGTGGTCACCGTCCTCGACCCCACGGACCGGAATCTGCGGCTGCCGCCGGACGCATCGACCACCACCCGGCCGGGCAACCATGATCACGACCCGGTCACAGATGTACAACGACGTTCATGCGCACGGGTGTTGCGCCAGGTGTCCTCAATCCGGGGGGCACAAACCTTTGAGCGAACACGGCGACCGGATGTGATGAACCAGGCACGCCGGACGCGACGTCCGAGTTGACAGCGCCACGGGTCTCTCGGTCTCCTTGACCACATGCCAGTGACTCCCGAGCTCTTCACGGCCGCCACCACGCGGTCTCTTCGCGCTGCTCGCGTCGCCACGGGTCACTGCTGCTGTCGCTGTCGCTGCTGTTGAGAGACGTCTCTCCACCCGGCATCCCGGCCGCATCCGGCCGATCTTCCCGACCGGTCCCCGGTCGACCCCGGCACCTCGCCCGGCCACGCTCCGGGCTTCCCTTCAGCGCGAAAGACATCACCGACGTGAACAGCGACATCGAGATCGCGGGCGACCCGCTCGCCCTCCCCCACCTCATGCCGCCGGCCCCCGGCCACCCCTCCACCGTCGCGGGCTTCGCCGGAATGGCACGCACGATCGCCGCCGACCGGCCCGGCTGGCGGCCGCTGGTGCGGTACGACCCGGCCACGCGCTGGTACCACCGGCTGCGCACCGGCCCCGGCTACGAGGTGTGGCTGCTGAGCTGGCTGCCCGGACAGGGCAGCGGACGCCACGACCACGGGCCGTCCTCCGGCGTGTTCACCGTCCTCGAGGGTGAACTGACCGAACACGCGGGCGGGGTCGCCCGCACGCTGCGCCCCGACGACTTGCGCGCGTTCGCGCCCGGTTATGTGCACGAAGTCGTCAACCTGAGTCTGCTTCCGGTCGTCAGTCTGCACATCTACTTCCCGGGGCTGACCGAGATGCCGATGCGACCTCCCCACTCCGGTACAGGAGTTGCCGATGTCGCGGCGTGCACCGCGGCACCGGCGTCCCCGCCCGCCGGCTGAGCGACCGCCTGCGGCCCGCCCGTCGACGGTGACCGCCCTGCTGTTCGAGTGCTGTCTGCTGACACACTGGTCCGCATGGAGCGGATCGTGGTTCTGGCCGGGGGCATCGGTGGTGCCCGATTTCTGCGCGGACTGAAGTCCGCAGCGCCCGATGCGGACATCACCGTCATCGGCAACACCGGTGACGACATCCACCTGTTCGGGCTGAAGGTCTGTCCCGACCTCGACACCGTGATGTACACGCTCGGCGGCGGCATCAACGAGGAGCAGGGCTGGGGCCGTGCCGACGAGACATTCGCGGTGAAGGACGAGTTGGGCGCCTACGGCGTGGGCCCCGGGTGGTTCGGGCTCGGCGACCGCGACTTCGCGACCCACATCGTCCGTACGCAGATGATGAGCGCCGGCTACCCGCTCAGCGCGGTCACGGAGGCGCTGTGCTCCCGCTGGCAGCCGGGCGTGACGCTGCTGCCGATGACGGACGACCGCGTCGAGACACACGTACTGATCGACACCGCGGACCTGGACGAGGCACCGGGCGACGGGGGCGAGAGCCGCAAGGCGATTCACTTCCAGGAGTACTGGGTGCGGCTGCGCGCAAAGGTCGACGCGCACGCGGTCGTTCCCGTGGGCGCCGAGAGCGCCAAGCCCGGCCCCGGGGTGCTCGACGCCATCGCGCAGGCGGACGTCATTGTCTTCCCGCCGTCCAACCCCGTGGTCAGCGTGGGCACGATCCTCGCCGTGCCCGGGATCAGGGAGGCCATCGCCGAGGCCGGTGTGCCGGTCGTCGGACTGTCGCCGATCGTCGGTGACGCGCCCGTGCACGGCATGGCGGACAAGGTGCTCGCCGCGCTCGGCGTCGAGGCCACCGCCGCCGCCGTCGCACAGCACTACGGCAGCGGCCTCCTGGACGGCTGGCTCGTCGACACCGTCGACGCCGGTTCGACGCAGGCCGTGGAGGACGCCGGAATCCGCTGCCGTGCCGTCCCGTTGATGATGACCGACACGGAGGCGACGGCCGCGATGGCGCGTGAAGCGCTCGCGCTGGCGGCAGAGGTGGGGGCATGACGAGAGGCACCGGCAGCGCGCGGTCCGGGCTCGACGGCGGTCGGAGAACGCCCGCGTACCGGGTGTGGGCGCTGCCCGGCATCCCCGAAGTGCGGCCCGGCGACGACCTGGTGAAGCTCATCGTCGACGCCGTGACAGGGCCGGAGGAGCCTCCGGAGGCGGCCGGCGAGGCAGCGGACGGGCCCGGCGCTCACGGCCTCGCCGAAGGCGACGTACTGGTCGTCACGTCGAAGATCGTGAGCAAGGCCGAGGGGCGCGTCGTGCCGGCCGACGACCGCGAGGCCGCCATCGACGCGGAGACCGTGCGGGTCGTCGCACGCCGCGGTCCCGCGCGGATCGTGGAGAGCCGGCACGGCTTCGTGATGGCGGCAGCAGGCGTCGACGCCTCCAACACCCCCAAGGGGACAGTGCTGTTGCTGCCCGAGGACCCGGACGCCTCGGCCCTGCGGATCCGCGAGGGACTGCGGGACGCGCTGGGCATCGACGTCGGCGTGGTCGTCACCGACACATTCGGACGGCCGTGGCGCGAGGGGCAGACCGATGTGGCCATCGGTGCGTCCGGCGTGCGCGTCCTGGAGGATCTGCGCGGCGGCGTCGACACCTTCGGCAATCCGCTCGGCGTCACCGTCACCGCGGTGGGGGACGAACTGGCGGCGGCGGGCGAACTCGTCAAGGGCAAGGCGGACGGCCTGCCGGTCGCCGTGGTGCGCGGGCTCCCGCAACATGTCCTGGAGCGTGAGGAGTTCACGGATTCCGGGGACTCCGCCAACTCCACCAGTACGGAGGGGGCCACCTCGGCGCGGGCGCTGGTGCGGAACGCCGCGCAGGACATGTTCCGGCTGGGCACCTCGGAGGCCGTACGGGAGGCGCTCGCGCTGCGCCGGACCGTACGCGAGTTCACGTCCGAGCCGGTGGACGGCGGCTCGGTGCGCCGTGCCGTCGACGCGGCGGTGACGGCTCCGGCTCCGCACCACACGACCCCGTGGCGCTTCGTGCTGCTGGAGTCACCGGAGTCCCGGCTGCGGCTGCTCGACGCGATGCGCGAGCAGTGGATCGCGGACCTGCGTGCGGACGGCAAGAGCGAGGAGAGCATCGCCAAGCGGGTCCGGCGCGGCGACGTGCTGCGCAACGCGCCCTATCTCGTGGTGCCTTGCCTCGTGGCCGACGGTTCGCACGACTACCCCGACGCGCGGCGCTCCGCGGCCGAGCGGGAGATGTTCGTGGTCGCGTGCGGCGCGGGCATCCAGAACTTTCTTGTGGCGCTCGCCGGTGAGCAGCTGGGCTCGGCCTGGGTCTCCTCGACGATGTTCTGCCGGGACGTCGTACGTGACGTGCTCGGACTCCCCGGCGACTGGGACCCGATGGGCGCCGTGGCTGTGGGACACGCGGCGGCACCGCCGCGGCAGCGGCCGCCGCGGGACGGCGGCGACTTCGTCGAGGTGCGCTGAGGCGGCCTGAGGCCGGGTGCCCCCGGGCGGCACCGCCCCGACCGGGGCGCGGGAGGGCATTCGTGGCCTCGGGTCACACGCGGGCCGTCCGGCTCACAGCCGGGCGATGTTCCCGATGGGGAAGCGCGGCTGACGCCGCGGTTGTGCCCGTCCGGCGAGCAGGATGAGACGTGCCGCGCGGTGTCTTTGTCCCTCGTACGGGGCCAGTAGTTCCAGCATCCCGGCGTCGTCGGTGTCACGGGCGCCGGTGAGCGAATAGCCGATGATGCTCGGCATATGGAGGTCCCCGACCGTCAGTGCGTCGGGGTCGCCGTTGCTGCGCTGGATGGTCTCGGCCGCGGTCCACGGGCCGATGCCGGGGATGAGCTGGAGCCGCCGCATCGCCGCGGCCAGGTCCATCGCCGCCGCCTCCTCCATGCGCGGCGCGCGCTGGGCGGCGCGTATGACGGTGGCGGAGCGCTTGCTGTCCACTCCGGCGCGGTGCCATTCCCAGGAGGGGATGCGGCACCAGGTGCGTGCGTCCGGCATGACATGGAGGTTCTCGTGCGGACCGGGAGCGGGCTCCCCGTACCGCCGCACCAGGATCCGCCACGCGCGGTGCGCCTCGTGGGTCGTCACCTTCTGCTCCAGCACCGACGGGATCAGGGCCTCCATGACCAGTCCGGTCCGCGGCAGCCGGAGCCCGGGATGGCGCCGGTGCGCCTCCCTCGTCAAGCGGTGGTGGGCGACGAACGCTGACGGATCGTCGTCCGCGCCGAGCAGCGCGGGCAGCTGTTCGAGGCTCCACTCGCCGCCCGGTCCCCAGGCCTCGGCCCGTACGGATGACCCCGCGGCGCCAGCCGTGATGCGCAGGGTCGCGGGGCCCGCGGGTGTGCGGGTCGCCCGCCAGACCGCGTCGCCTTCGATGCGGTAGCAGGGGTCGTACGGTCCGCGCCGCAGCACGCGCAGATTGCTCCGCAGGTCGTACGACGGGGGCGCGGTCCAGGTACGGGTGGCTGACACGCCCGACAGCGTATGCGCGAGGCGGGCGGCGCATCCCGGCCGGGGCAGAACCCGGCATCAGGCGCACGGAGCCGGCCGGGCGGCGGTCACCGCTGGACCCGGCGCGCAGCGGCTACTGATCGGAGGAGAAGCGCACCGCGCCCGCCGGAATGCGCGCACCGCACCACACGCGGATGCCGTCCCGCAGTTCGTTGCGCTCGCCGACCACGGCACCGTCACCGACGACGGCACCGTCGAGCACGGTTCCGGAGCCGATGCGGGCACCGGCGCCGATCAGGGAGTCCCGCACCTGGGCCCCGTCCTCGATGACGGCCCCGTCGAGCACGGTCGTTCCGTCGACGCGGGCGCCGGCGCCGATCGTGGCCCCCGCGCCGACGACCGTCCCGCCCGACAGTTTGGCGTCGGGGGCGACGCGCGCCGTCTCCAGCACGAGCCGGTCGCCGCAACGCCCAGGAACCGCAGGCGAGGGGGCCTTGCCGAGTACGAGATCGGCGGAGCCACGTACGAACGCCTGAGGGGTGCCCAGGTCGAGCCAGTACGTGGAGTCGACCATGCCCTGAAGGTGGGCGCCGTCGGCGAGCAGACCGGGGAAGGTCTCGCGCTCGACCGAGACGGGCCGGCCCTCAGGGACGGCGTCGATCACCGAGCGGTCGAAGACGTACGCGCCCGCGTTGATCTGATCGGTGACGATCTCCTCCGGCGTCTGCGGCTTCTCCAGGAACGCGGTGACGCGGCCGTCGTCGTCCGTCGGCACCAGCCCGTACGCACGCGGATCGTCGACCCGGGTGAGGTGGAGCGAGACATCGGCCCCGGTGCGGGTGTGTGTGGCCACGAGTTCGCCGATGTCGAGGCCGGTGAGGATGTCGCCGTTGAAGATCAGCACCGGATCGGAAGGCGCCGAGCTCAGCCGGGACGCGACGTTGCGGATGGCTCCGCCGGTGCCGCGCGGCTCCTCCTCCGTGACGTACTCCAGGTGCAGCCCCAGCTGTGAGCCGTCACCGAAGTACGGCTCGAAGACCTCCGCCAGATAGGACGTCGCCATCACCACGTGCTCCACACCGGCCGCGCGTGCCCTCGCCAACTGGTGGGCGAGGAAGGGGACGCCCGCCGCCGGCACCATCGGCTTCGGCGTGTGCACGGTCAGCGGGCGCAGCCGGGTGCCCTTGCCCCCGACCAGGAGGATCGCTTCTGTCAACGGTTCTTCTTCGCTTCCTGACCGACGGAGAGGGCGTGAGCCGGGTGGTCGGCGGTCAGTTTATGCAGCGTCATGGGGCCGCGGTGCCGGATGTCCTCAGGGCCTCGGCCCCATGACGCCGGCACCGGCGTGCCGGGTTCCGCGGCGGAACTGCCGGACTCCGCGGCGGAACGGGGACGGCGCGGAGCCGGCAGCGCACCGGTGTCAGTCGCCCTGTCAGAGCCCGTGTCTGTGGACGTGTCAGAAGACTGTCGGTGAGGGCGGTCGGGGAGCCATGTCAGCGGCGGCCCTGGAGCCGTCCCGCCTCGGTCCGGACGGCGGGGAGTTCGGCGTAGAGCTTCTCGCCGGGGCACTCGGTGGTGAACCCGTCACGGTGCCCCGGGACGGCGTTGAACGTCACCTTGCTGCCCCGCTTGTGCTTGGTGCCGCCCTCGGATGTCAGCGTCACCTTGCCGCTCGCGTCGACGCCGTGGACGCCGAGCTTCCAGGCCGTCAGTTTCGCCAGTGCGTCCTTCGCGGCCTTCGAGGGCACGGCCTTGGTGTACGTGCCGAGGACGGCGATCCCCGTGGTGTCGGTGTTGAAGCCCAGCGTGTGAGCTCCCGTCACGGGCTTGGCCACCCCGCCCGCGCGGCCCTCGTAGATCTTGCCGCACTTGTCGACGAGGAAGTTGTATCCGAGATCGCGCCAGTGGCTGCTCTTGACATGGAAGCGGTAGATGCCGCGGATGATCGCCGGCACGTCCGCGCAGTTGTAGTCGTTCGTCTCGGCCGAGTGGTGGACGAAGGCCGCCTTGGTGGTCCTTCCGTAGGGGAACTCCTGCTCGCGCATGCTCTCGTCCGCGCCCCAGCCCTTGCGGGTGATGATCTGCGGGCGCGGTCCGATGTGGGTGTCCTCCGCGCGGTCCTTCTTCGACGGGGTGGCGTCCGCCGCGTCGTCTCCGTAAGTGGAGCGTGTGTCGGCCCTGGTGAGCGCCGGGAGTACTCCGCCGGGACGCTTCGCGGGGTCCTCCTCGCGCGCCCCGTCGCCGGAGCGGCGTCCGGCACCGTCGGCCTTCCCGGGGTGGACGAGTTCCAGACGCGCGCCCTTGGGCAATGTCGTCTCGCGCGCCTCCTGGGCTCCCGACCTGTCTCCGGGACTCCCTCCCTCCGCGTCCGGCACGATCCGCATGCGTACCGCAGTGGAGTCCCCGACCCACATGGGGGCGGTGGCGCCCAGTGCCTTCTCTCCCCTGCGGCTCCGCTCCCCCTGTGAGGGGCTGCCGTCGCCGTGCGCGTTCAGCGTCCGCCAACCTGTCCACTTCTTCGTGGCGGACGAACGCGTCTGCACCTGGATCCGTCCCGGCGGTACGGCACCGGGGTCCTCCCAGACCACGCCCACCAGCGAGAACGGCCGCACCTTCCGGGAGGCCACGCGTCTCCCGCCCGAAGAGTCGTCCTCCCACGCGGAGAGCAGTTCGTCACCGGCGCGGGTGCCGCCGCCGGAGGCCCGCAGCGTGAGCGACTGGGTGCTGCCGGGGACCGAGCCGTTGCCTTCCGCGGTGGCCGCGCGGCTTCCGCTGCCCACGGCACCGGGCCCGCGGGCGGCGAGTGGCGGTGCGGCGTCATCGGCTGAGGTCGAGTGCTTGCCGTTCAGCATGGAGTCGGCGGACTCGGTGGGCGCGAGCGGCAACAGCAGAGCTCCTGCACACGCGACACCGATCGAGGTGACTAGTAGTGCTCGCATGACGCGATCGTGCACATAGGCATAGTTATCTGTCCATTCGGGACAAAATGGTGCAGCTGATGCTCCGTCCGATACCCCTGGTCACACTCCGTCAGCACGACGTGGAGCCCACCGCAAGGCTCCGCACCACCCGCCGGCAAAGGGGCACCTGGCCGCCCGCGTACGCTTGCCGGGTGAGCATTCCCCCACGCACCCCCGCCGACCTGCTCCGTTCCGCACTCGAGCAGGATCCCGGGCGTCCGCTGGTGACCTTCTACGACGACGCCACCGGCGAACGCGTCGAGCTCTCCGTCGCCACCTTCGCCAACTGGACGTCGAAGACCGCGAACCTGCTCCAGGACGAACTGGCCACCGAGCCGGGCGACCGGCTGGCGCTGCTGCTGCCGGCGCACTGGCTCACGGCCGTCTGGCTGCTGGCCTGCTCCTCCGCCGGAGTCGTCGCCGACGTGCAGGGCGACCCGACGGCCGCGTCGATCGTCGTGAGCGGCCCCGACTCCCTGGAGGCGGCGCACGGCTGCGGCGGCGAGCGTGTCGCGCTGAGCCTGCTTCCACTCGGGGCGCGCTTCCCGCAGCCGCCGGAGGGCTTCCTCGACTACGCGGTAGAAGTACCGGGCCAGGGCGACCAGTTCATGCCGTACACGCCCATCGCCCCGGGCGACCCCTTCATCGTTCCTCCCGGCGGGCAGAGCGCCCTCACCGGAGGCGAAGCCGTCGAGCGCGCGCTGGCGGACGCGGAGTCGCTCGGCCTGGAGCCAGGCTCGCGGGTGCTCTCCCTGCGTCCGTACGACAGCTGGGAGGGGATCAGCGGCGGACTGCTGGCCCCCCTGGCGGTCGGCGGATCGGTCGTACTGGTCCGCAACTCCGCGGGTCCGGACGCCGCTGCCCTGCGCAAACGCGCCGAGGACGAGCGCGTCACCCACACCATCGACTGAGCGGGGACTGCGACCCGCGTCTCCTCCCGGCCCGGCTCGGCACGGTCAGCGATGATCGTCACTATTCAGTAGTGATCAGCAGCGATCAGCCATGCGTACAACCTTGTACAGGTTTCGGGCGTCTGCCTACCTGACCGGCGCCCTCACGCCTGTACGCGTCCCGCACGCGCCGCCGAGACCACGAGGGATGACGCAGACGTGACCGACTCCGGGACCGACGACGACAGAGCAACCGAGAACGGCACCACAGTCACCGCGACCGCACGGACCCCCGCCGCCGACACCGTCGAGCCCCCCGCCGGCAGGCGCCGACGCTGGCTGCGCACGGCCGCGGTGGGCTCCTCCGTACTCGTACTCGCCGCGGCCGGCCTCGGCTGGACCCTCTACAACAGACTCGACGGCAACATCCGCACGGACCTCGGCACCGAACGGGAACTCAAGCGGTATGAGGCACAGCGGCCCGAACCCTCCACCGGCAAGGCCGAGAACATCCTGCTCCTCGGCTCCGACAGCCGGCGCGGCGGCAACAGCAGATACGGACACGACGAGGGCGGGCAGCGGTCCGACACCGCGATCCTCCTGCACGTCGCGGCGGACCGGCACAGTGCGACCGGCGTCTCGCTGCCCCGCGACCTGATGGTGAGCATCCCGGCGTGCAGCGGCCGGGACGGCGGCCGTACGAAGGCACGCTTCGCGCAGTTCAACACGGCCTTCGAGACCGGCGGCGCCGCCTGCACCATCCGCACCGTCGAATCCCTCACGGGCCTTCGCGTGGACCATCACCTCGTGCTCGACTTCACCGGCTTCAAGTCGCTGGTCGACCGGGTGGGCGGCGTGGAGGTCTGCCTTCCGGGCGCGGTGCGCGACCGCGACGCCAAGCTCGAACTCCCCGCGGGACGCCAGACCCTGGGCGGCGAGGACGCCCTCGGTTACGTACGCGCCCGGCACGGACTCGGAAACGGCAGCGACACCGACCGCATGAGCCGGCAGCAGCAGTTCCTCGGCTCGCTCGTGAAGAAGGTCCGCAGCAACGGTGTGCTGCTCAATCCGGCGAAGCTCTATCCCGTGCTTCACTCGGCGACGTCGGCGCTCACCGCGGACCAGGGGCTCGATTCCCTGGGTGAGCTGTACGAACTCGCCCGCGGCGTACGGGACATCCCCGAGGAGCAGGTGCGCTTCCTGACCGTCCCGCGGCAGTCGTACAGGCTCGATCGGAACCGCGACGAGCTCGTCCAGCCGGACGCCGACCGCCTCTTCGCGCAACTGCGCGCGGACCGTGCCGTGCGGGTCGGCGGGCGGCCCGGGGAGAACCGGAAAGCAGGACAGGAGGACGCCGGGACCACACAAAGCCCTGCTCCGGGGAGCAGGAACCAAGCCGCGGCGAACGCCGTCAGAACCTCGGTGCACAAGGGGCCGGAAAGCCCCGCACCGGGCGGCAGCGACGGGCCGGAGGATCCGGCGCCCGTATACCGCGGAACGACAGCGGCGCGAGATGTCTGTCGTACATGACATCTCCACCGTCCGCCGCGCTGGGAATGGGGCGAATTGACCACTTCTGAGCTCGTTGAATTTGTCACCGCCGTCGCTCGGCGCCGAAACTGCCGGATAGTGTGGCCGCTCCGGTCCGCCCCGACAGGGCGGCGCCAGGCGGCAAATGGAGGACTTACGCAATCGTGAACGCGCAAGGCCGTGGACCCGCGGGTGACGTCGATCCCGCGGATCAGTGGGTGTTCGATCCGAGCACCGGCAGCTACAAGCTGCGACTGAATCCAGTCGCCGGCAACTCCCGGAGTTCGTCGGCCAGCAGCCGTCCCGACGCGTCGCGCCCGAGGAGAGCCTCCGCTGCCGAGGAGGCGGAACCGCGGCTCCCCTCGCAGCGCCGCCGCGACCGCTCGCAGCCGCCGCCACCAGCCGTCGGCCACGGCCGCCGCAAGCGCAAGCCGGGCCTGTCGAGGAAACAGAAAGTCCTGCGCTGGAGCGCCGGGACCCTGGGTTTCATACTGGTCGCCGGGGGCATCGGGGGCTACTTCCTCTACGACCACTTCAACGGGAACATCAGCAAGGTCGACGTCGGCAAGAGCAATGCCGCGGTAACCGACGGCCCGGTGAACATACTCGTCCTCGGCACCGACTCCCGTGAGGGAAAGGGCAACAGCGGCTACGGCGACAACGCGAGCGTCGGCCACGCCGACACCACGTTCCTCTTCCACGTCTCCAAGGACCGCACCAACGCCACGGCCCTGTCCATTCCGCGCGACATGATGACGGATATCCCGAACTGCCCCACGAAGCAGAAGGACGGCTCGACGAAGTCCATTCCGGGCCAGCAGAACGTGCGGTTCAACACCAGCCTTGGTCAGTCCGGACGTGACCCCGGCTGCACCTGGCGGACGGTCGAGAAGATGACCGGCGTGAAGATCAACCACTTCATGATGGCCGACTTCAACGCGGTCAAGGAGCTCTCCAGCGCCGTCGGCGGCGTGCAGGTGTGCACCGCGAAGCCCATCAACGACCCGAAGTCCCATCTGAACCTCGATGCCGGCAAGCACACGGTCAAGGGCGAGCAGGCCCTGGCCTTCGTACGCACCCGGAAGTCGATCGGCTTCGGAAGCGACCTGGACCGCATCAAGCTCCAGCAGCAGTTCCTCAGCTCGATGATCCGCAAGATGAAGTCCGGTGACACTCTCTCCGACCCGTCGAAGCTCTTCAGCCTGGCCAACGCCATGACCAAGGCGCTGACCGTCGACACGGGCATCGGCACCGTCGGGAAGCTGACCGACCTCGCCAAGGATCTTCAGCGGGTGAACGTCAAGAACATCACCTTCGCCACCGTCCCGGTCGTGGACAACCCTGACGACCCGGCAACCGTCGTACTGGACGAAGCGAAGGCAGGGCCTCTCTTCAAGATGGTGCAGGCGGACAAGTCGCTCTCCAAGACGAAGAAGGGTGCCGGAGGGAAGGAGCCGTCCAAGGCGAAGAAGGTGCCGGCGTCCCAGGTGCGCGTGGACGTGCGCAACGGCGGAGGCCCGGTGGGCGCGGCCCAGGAGACGGTGGACTGGCTGCAGAACCAGAAAGGCGTGGGGCTCTCGACCAACGCCGGCAACGCCTCGTCCCAACTGTCCAAGACCAGGTTGGAGTTCTCCTCCAGCCAGGCCGGACAGGCAGCAACCCTCGCCGAGATGATGGGTCTGCCGAAGTCGGCTCTGAAGCAGACCTCGAGCGCCGGCAAGTCCATGCAGCTCACGCTGGCCAAGGACTTCACCAAGGCGGGAGAACCGGTCTCGGCACCTGAGAAGGCGCCGGACGGCGTCCAGAACGTCAAGGCGAACGACAAGAAGGTCTGTGCGAAGTGACGTACGTGCCCTGGGGCGCCCGGCCGGGCGCCCCAGGGCAGGCACACACCGCGCGGGGACGGAAACGGGGAGGACCCGTGCGGCAGCACGACGGCACGAGAGGTGACCGGGGGATGCAGGGCGGCTCGCCTGTGCGCGACCGCCGGTGGGATGCGCAGTACGGGCGCGTGCCGCACCAGCGACAGCGGTACTCACAGACAGGCGGCGGCGGAATGAATCCAGGTGACTACGGCGGCGGGGACGAGGGCGGCGACAGTCCCCGTCCCCGCAAGAAGAGACGTGTCCTGAAGTGGTTCACCATCTGCCTGTCGCTGCTGATACTCGCCACCGCCGGAGCGGGCTACTTCTATATAGAGCATCTGAACGGCAACCTCGGCAAGGACATCCTCAACCTCGGCGACAGCAAGCTGGACAAAAGCAACCCGAACGCCGCCGGCCAGACCCCCATGAACATCCTCCTTCTCGGATCGGATTCACGGCAGTCCAAGAAGAACGTCGAGCTCGGCGGCGCGAGGGGCGACGGCGACCGGCCGCCCCTCGCCGACGTGCAGATGCTGCTGCACGTCTCGGCCGACCGCAGCAACATCTCGGTCGTCTCCGTGCCGCGTGACACCAAGGCCACGATCCCCAAGTGCACGGACCCGGACGACCAGAAGGTCTACGAGGAGACGACCGACAAGATCAACACCAGCCTCCAGCACGGCGGTCCCGGCTGCACCGTGGCCACCTGGGAGGAGATGACCGGCATCCCGGTCGACCACTTCATGATGATCGACTTCGCCGGTGTGGTCTCCATGGCGGACGCGGTGGGCGGCGTGCCCGTCTGCGTCGACAAGAACGTCTACGACCGGCAGTCCAAGCTCCGTCTGAAGAAGGGCAACTCCGTCGTACGCGGCGAGCAGGCCCTGCACTGGCTGCGTACCCGCCACGGCTTCGGTGACGGCAGCGACATAGGCCGCGCCCGCGCCCAGCACATGTACATGAACTCGATGGTCCGCCAGCTCAAGGCCGGGACGAAGCTCTCCGACCCCGGCAAGATGCGCGACCTGGCCGAGGCCGCAACCAAGGCGCTCACGGTCGACGAGGGCCTGGCCAGCGTGAAGAAGCTCTACGACCTCGGCAACGAACTCAAGCGCGTGCCGACCAAGCGCATCACCATGGCGACGATGCCCTGGCAGTACGCCCCCGGCGGCTACGTCGTGCCGAAGAAGGGCGACGCCGACCACACCTTCTCGCTCATCCGCAACGACATCGCCCTGGACGGCAAGGACAAGAAGAAGGCCAAGGCGAAGAAGCCCCAGCCGACCGAGCCGTCCGCGCCAAAGGCGGACATCCCCGTACGGGTGATGAACGGCACCGGAAGCGCGCTCCAGCCCCCTGTGTCGGGCCGTGCCGGCGTCATCTCCGAGGAGCTGGGACGCAGGGGCTTCGCCCAGGCGACCGCCGACCAGACCCCCAAGTCCCAGGCGGACACCACGATCAGCTACCAGCGCGAGGACGAGCGCGGCAACGCCCTGGCGGTCGCCAAGGCCATCGGGCTGCCCGAGAGCGCCGTCAAGCACTCCAGCGGGGTGCAGGGCGTGACGCTGGTGATCGGCGGCGACTGGCGTGAGGGCAACGTCTTCCCGAAGGACGCCGGAGGCGGCTCCGGGAAGAAGCAGGAGAACAAGGCGCCCGACAGCGCCGATGCCCTGCGCGGTGACAACGACAAGGCGTGCATGGAGGTCAATCCGGCGAACGTGTGGTGACCCGGCCGGCGGCCGCGTGAGCCGGCACCGGCGCCGTGAGTCACCCACCGCGGAGCGACAGAAGAACAACATGAGAGGGGGGCAGCCGCTTCGGCGGCTGCCCCCCTCTCATATGGCTTCAGTTCGTGGCCGGAACGGGCTCCCTGCGGGACGCGATCACCTTGCGCGCGAGCTTGCGCGGGCTCGTCAGAAAGCCCCAGCCCCACGACATGTGCATGGTGGTCAGCGCGACGGGAATCCACGCACGGCTCTTCACCGGCAGCCCCTTGCCCGCGGGCAGCGAACCGAGGACGACGGCCGCCAGATAGCCGGCGGGAATCACGAAGCCCAGCGGCAGCCCCGCCAGGCCGGCCGCCGTGCCCACGGCGATCGCGCACACGGCCGCGGGCGGCGCGAGATAGCGCAGATTGATCGAGCCGGGATGGTAGCGCGCGACGACGTGGCGCCAACGCCCGTAGTTCCGGTACTGCTTGGCCAGCGCGCGGACACTCGGCCGCGGGCGGTACTCGACCTTCAGCTCCGGCGAGAACCAGACGAGGCCGCCGGCCTCACGGATCCGGAAGTTCAGCTCCCAGTCCTGAGCACGTATGAACTCCTCGTTGTAGCCGCCCTGTTGCTCCAGCACGTCACGCCGGAACACCCCGAGGTAGACGGTCTCGGCCTCGCCCGCCTGCCCGCCGGTGTGGAAGGCCGCGTTGCCCACGCCGATCTTCGACGTCATGGCGGCGGCGACGGCCCGCTCCCAGTCGTTCTCACCCTCGGCGTGCATGATGCCGCCGACGTTGGAGGCGCCGGTCTCCGACATCAGCCGCACCGCAGTGGCGATGTATCCGGGCGAGAGCATCCCGTGCCCGTCCACGCGCACCACCACCGGATGCCGGGACGCCTTGATGGCGGCGTTCAGCGCCGCGGGCGTGCGGCCGCTCGGGTTGGGGACCGTGTGGACGCGTGAATCCTCGGCGACCAGCTCAGCCGCGATCTCGTCCGTGCGGTCCTCGGAGGGCCCGAGAGCGATGACGACCTCCAGCTCTCCGTCGTACTCCTGCTGGAGGATGTGCTTGACGGAGCTGCGCAGGTGCCGTTCCTCGTTGAGGACCGGCATGATCACCGAGACCGCGGGCAGCTCCGATCCCGTGGAAGTCCTATCAGTCACGCGTTCACGTTACCGCGCCCGTTGAGGGCTTCCGCACGCCAGCCGGGTGCCCTGCGGATCATGCGACGGCGTGTGCTCAAGTGCCGCAGATCGTATCGCCCTACAGTATGGCAATGCGCGCGGAAGCACACAAAAACGGTCGTAGGCCCCGGTGGGGGGTACGCCTGACCATGGCTCTCTCCGTGCTGGTGCTGGGGGCGAGCGGTGTGGGCCACCTCATGGTGAGCGGGCTCAACGCGGACGTGAACCGGGTCGATCCCTTCCAGGGGCTTACCGACCGCCCTCGGGACACCGGCGGCGTCAACTTCCTCGTCGTGGGCACCGACCGGCGCGACAAGCTCTCGCACGAGCAGCGTGAGAAGTACCGGCTGGGCGGCTCCGCCTGCGACTGCACGGACACCCTGATGCTCGTCCATCTCTCGGCCGACCACGACCGTGCCAGCATCGTCAGCCTCCCCCGCGACTCGTACACGAAGCTTCCCGCGCACACCGACGCGGGCAGCGGCAAGCGGCACGCGTCCGTCCCCGCGAAGCTCAACTCGGCCTACGCGCACGGCGGCGCGCACCTGACCGTGAACACCGTCGAGGCCATGACCGGCATCCACGTCGACCACTATCTGGAGGTCGACTTCACCAGCTTCATGCGCACGGTCGACGTGCTGGGAGGTGTGCCGGTCTGCACGGAGAGGTCGCTGCACGACAACTACTCCGGTCTCGACCTTCCCGCGGGCACCACCAACCTCGACGGCGGCCGCGCTCTGCAGTACGTACGGGCACGGCACCTGGGCGACGGCTCCGACCTGAGCAGGATGGACCGTCAGCAGCACTTCCTCGCCGCCGTCCTCGAGAAGGCCACCGACAGCGGCGTCCTGATGAACCCCGTGAAGCTGAGGAAGGTCGCCTCCACGGTCCTCGACTCCGTGCGCGCGGACAGCGGGCTCGGCAGCGCGGAGATGCTCGAACTCGGGCGTGCGCTGCGGCGCTTCAACTCCGGCTCCTCCGAGTTCGTATCCGTCCCCGTCCAGGACGCCGACCACCGCGTCCCGAAGCTGGGCTCCACCGTGAAGTGGGACCGGCGGAAGGCACACAAGCTCTTCGCCGCGCTGCGCGACGACAAGCCGCTCACCAACGAGAAGCCCAAGGACACCGAACGGGCCGGTGGCTCCCGCACCGGGAAGGGGGAAGGGGACGCGGCACCGGGCGCGGCCGTCAGCATTCCCCCGAGCGGCATCCAGGTGCAGGTCGACAACGGCACGGATCGCGAGGGTCTGGCGGGCAGCGTCGAGAAAAAGCTGGACGGCACCGGCTTCGCCACGACGGGCGCACCGGGGTCCGCGGACCGACATGACGTGTCGCGCACGACGATCTCCTACGACCCGCGCTGGGACCGCTCGGCGCGCACACTCGCCAAGGCCCTGCCCGGGGCCAAGCTGGTGGAGGAGCCCGGCCGCGGGCCTGTCATGCGGGTCATCGTGGGCAAGGAGCACCACAGCGTGCGGAAGGTGCACCTCAGCTCGCCCTCGTCGGGGGCGCCGGCGCCCAGCGCCGGCTCGAGGAACAACGGTGCCGTCACGGGCGGCGAGCGGGCATCCTGCGCCTGACGAACCGGCCCGGGCACGCCCGGACCCGCCCGGGCCCGCCAAACCAGACGGAAGGCAGCCGGAATCAGCACTCGGTCAGGCTCCGGACCACGGCTCGGACTGCGCCTGTTGCTGCAGGCGCGACTGCTCGCGCTCACGCTGCTTACGGGCCCGCAGCTCCCTGATGGCGCGGCGGCTGGCCAGCCGGTGCGTGCGGCGGATCTGCGCCTCCTGATGGCGGCGCTGGTCCTGCTCCGTCTCCGGCAGCACCGGAGGCACGGGGCGGGGCCTGCCGTCGGCGTCGACGGCGGCGAACACGAGATACGCCGAGCCGACATGAGTGGCAGGGACCGCCTCGTTCCAGCGCTCCGCCAGGACGCGCACACCGACCTCCATCGAGGAGCGGCCCGTCCAGTTGACCTGTGCCTTGACGTGGACGAGGTCGCCGACGCGCACCGGCTCGAGGAAGACCATCTCGTCCATGGAGGCGGTGACTGCCGGGCCGCCGGAGTGGCGTCCCGCGACAGCTCCTGCCGCGTCGTCCACCAGCTTCATGATCACGCCGCCGTGCACCGTGCCGAGGAGATTCGTCTCGTTGCCCGACATGATGTGTGAAAGCGTCGTACGGGAGGCGTGGGTGGGCTTGCCCTGCAGGCCGTTCTCCGCAGCGGGAGCCTGGTCGGTCATGCCCCCCACCCTAGGGCGTGCACCCGCTGTGACCAGCCAGTGGCCTTATAGGGGACGAACAGTGCCTTTGCATCAGAACGGCTACAGCATCTGTCCGATCTCGCCCCCGGGCTGTGTTCCTCCGGCCGGGTCAAGGCAGACTGCCCTCCATGAATGACTGGCCCGGTGGATGGAACGACTCACACGACAGGTACGGCAGCCCGCGAGCCCACAGAGGCGCGCCGCCGCAGTCGAGGGGCGGCTATGACGCGGGCTACGGAGGGCAGCCGGGCTACTACGACGACCCGGGCTACGACTCCGGATACAACACCGGGCAGGTCTACGGCGGCCGCGGCGGTGGCCACGACGGCTACGACGCCTACCCGTACGACGACGCGCCCCCGAGGCGGCGCCGGCCGCGCTTCAAGACCGTGGTCATATCCCTGGTCGTCATCGTGCTCGCGTGGTCGATCGGCACCTACTTCTGGGCCGACTCCAAGCTCCGCCGCGAGGTCGACCTGAGCATCGTCGAGGACCGCCCGGGGACGGGCGAGGGCACCAACTACCTCATCGTCGGTTCCGACAGCCGTGAAGGCCTGTCCGCGCAGGAGAAGAAGGACCTGCACACGGGTTCGGCAGGCGGCAAGCGAACCGACTCGATGATGATCCTCCACGTCGGCAGCGGCGGCCCGACGCTGATCTCGCTCCCCCGCGACTCCTGGGTCGAGATACCGCCGTTCACCGGCTCCAAGTCCGGGAAGCACTACGACAACAGCCAGCAGACCAAGCTCAACGCCGCGTACTCGCAGGACGGCGCCTCGCTTCTCGTCCGTACCGTCGAGCACAACACGGGGCTGAAGATCGATCACTACGCGGAGATCGGCTTCGGCGGCTTCGCGCAGATCGTGGACTCGGTCGGCGGCGTCGAGATGAACATCCCGCAGGACATCAAGGACAAGAACTCCGGCGCGGACTTCAAGAAGGGCAAGCAGGTCCTCGACGGCAAGCAGGCCCTCTCCTTCGTCCGCAACCGCCACGCGGGTACCGGGGACAGCGACCTGGGGCGCACGAAGAACCAGCAGAAGTTCCTCGCCGCGCTGGCGAACCAGACCGCGACCCCCTCGACGGTCCTCAACCCCTTCAGGCTCTACCCGACGATGGGTGCGGGCCTGGACACCCTCGTCGTCGACAAGGACATGAGCCTGTGGAGCCTGGGCTCGATGTTCTTCGCGATGAAGGACGTCAACAGCGGTGAGGGCAAGCGGATGAACATGCCCATCTCCGGGCCCGCTCCCGCCGGCTCGCTGCAGTGGGACAAGGCGAAGGTCAAGCAGCTCACGGAGCAGCTGCAGAACGACGAGAAGGTCACCGTCACCTCCGACCGGTGACCCCGCCGACGTGACTCCGAGGGCCTCAGGTCTCAGTCACAGGCGCACAGACAGAACGGGTGCCCGGCAGGGTCCAGATAGACGCGGAAGCCACGCTTGCCTCCGTCGTCGCCCTGGATCAGCCGGGCACCCAGTTCCATCACCTCTTTCTCCGCCTGGTCCAGGCGCTCCTTCGGCACGTCCAGGTCCAGGTGCAGCTGCTGGGCGTGCTCGAGGCTGGGCCACTGGGGCGGGATGAAGCCGGGCGACTCCTGAAAGGACAGCCGCTGCCCGTCGGGGCCGTTGACGTCCGTCCAGTCCTTCGTGCCGTCCGGATCCACCTTCCAGTCGAGTACCTGGGCGTAGAACTCGGCGAGACGCCGGGTGTCGGGACAGTCCAGAACGATGCTGTGCATGGACGCGATGGCCATAGTTACCCCTTGAAGCAGTGAACCGGTAACGCTGTTGGTTACCAGATAATGGCCCTTCGTCGGTAACGTGGCAAGGGTGACGGACCGATCGCCCCCAGAAGCACTCGTTCTGGTGCGGGAGCTGACGAACACGCTCGACGTGGAGACGGGCGAGGACTCGCTCGCCGCACCGGGCGGCGTCGCCGAGTTCGCACGGCGCCACGGGATCGAGCGTCTCGGCGGGGACCACGGCGGCGCCGAGGGCGGCGGACAGGAACTCGCGGCAGTGAGCGAACTCCGTGAGGCTCTGCGTGCCGCGTGCCTGGCGCACACGGGCACGGACATGCCTCCCGAGGAGTCCGGGGTGCTCGCCCGGCTGCTGGCGGACGCGCCGCTCACCGTCATCGTGGACGAGGCCGGGCGCGCGGCGCTGCGTCCCGCCGACGAGCTGACCGGCCTGCCGCTGCTGACTGCGCGCATCGCCGCGGGCATCGTCACGGCGGAGGCGGACGGCACCTGGCAGCGGCTCAAGGCATGCCCGGCGCACGACTGCCTGTGGGTCTTCTACGACCGCAGCCCGGCCGGCCGCGGCCGCTGGTGCTCCATGGCGGTGTGCGGCAGCCGCGCCAAGATGCGCACGTACAGGGCGAAGCAGCGCTGAGTCCGCCCCGCCGCCGACGCCGAGGGCCGGGCGGCGGCCAGGAGCTCCCCTCAGGCCCTCAGGCCACGTCAGGCGCGCGCCGGATCAGGCCGTCGGGCGGCCCAGCGCCCGGAACTTCCAGTTCTCCTTGCGCCACAGCACCGGGTCGAGAGTGTTCCGGCCGTCCAGCAGGCGCCGTACCGCGACGACCTCGCCCAGCGCCGCCGGGTCCAGCTGCTGGAACTCGCGCCACTCCGTCAGATGCAGTACGACGTCCGCGCCGCGCACCGCCTCGAGGGCGGTCGACGCGTAGCGCAGGGTCGGGAAGAGCGCGCGGGCGTTCTCCATGCCCTTGGGGTCGTAGACGGTCACCTGTGCGCCCTGGAGGTGCAGCTGCCCCGCGACGTTCAGCGCGGGCGAGTCCCGTACGTCGTCGGAGTCCGGCTTGAACGTGGCGCCAAGGACGCCGATGCGTGTGCCCAGCAGGGTTCCGCCCACGGCCTCCTTCGTCAGCTCGACCATGTGGACGCGGCGCCTCATGTTGATCGAATCGACCTCGCGCAGGAACGACAGCGCCTCGGACGCGCCCAGCTCGCCGGCCCGCGCCATGAACGCGCGGATGTCCTTGGGCAGGCAGCCGCCGCCGAAGCCGATGCCGGAGCGCAGGAACTTCTTGCCGATCCGGTCGTCGTACCCGATCGCCTCCGCGAGCTTCGCCACATCGCCGTCGGCGGCCTCGCACACCTCGGCCATGGCGTTGATGAACGAAATCTTGGTCGCGAGGAAGGAGTTGGCCGAGGTCTTCACCAGCTCGGCCGTCGGGAAGTCGGTGACGACGAAGGGCGATCCCTCGGCGAGCGGCGTCGCGTACACCTCGCGCAGCTGCTGCTCGGCACGCTCGCTGCGCACGCCGACGACGATGCGGTCGGGGTGCAGCGTGTCCTGCACGGCGAAGCCCTCACGCAGGAACTCGGGGTTCCAGGCCAGCTCCGCGTCCTCGCCGACGGGCGCCAGATCCGCGAGCCGGGTCGCGAGCCGTGCGGCACTGCCGACGGGCACCGTCGACTTGCCGACGACGAGGGCCGGGCGCCGCAGATGGGTCGCCAGCGACTCGAGCGCGCTGTCGACGTAGCTCATGTCGCAGGCGTATTCGCCGTGCTTCTGCGGGGTGTTGACGCAGACGAAGTGGATGTCGCCGAACTCCCCCACCTCCTCGTAGGAAGTGGTGAAGCGGAGCCGTCCGCTCGAACCCTCGTGACCTGCCACGTGCTTGCGGAGCAGCTCCTCCAGCCCGGGCTCGTACATCGGCGTCTCGCCGCGCTCCAGCAGCGCGATCTTCTCCGGCGAGATGTCCAGGCCCAGCACCTCGAAGCCGAGTTCGGCCATGGCGGCGGCGTGTGTGGCGCCGAGATAGCCGGTGCCGATCACTGTGATCTTGAGCGGGGCCTTGTTCGCCATGGTGGGGTTGCTCCTGTAGGACGACACTTGGGACGCTCCGGAAGAGCTGCTCCGCACGCTCCCGGAACGCTGCCCGCGCAGCATATCCGGGGCCGCCTGTCGTGAACCTCACGTATCCCGGGCCGGGCAGCGGGCTCTAGAATCGGGTTACTTAACGGTAATTAGCAGATGCCCCCGTACCGGTCGCCCTACCGGCACAGCACAGCTGATGAGGAGTGAGACACCTTGGCGTCATCGGGAAAAAGCGCAGCCGCTGACTTCGGTCTCTACCGGCCGTCCGAAGAGCACGACATGCTCAGGGACTCGGTGCGCGCCCTCTCCGAGGCGAAGATCGCGCCCTTCGCCACCGAGGTGGACGAGGAGGCCCGCTTCCCGCAGGAGGCCCGGGACGCGCTCGAGGCCAACGACCTGCACGCCGTTCACGTACCCGAGGCCTACGGCGGCGCCGGGGCCGACGCCCTCGCGACCGTCATCGTCATCGAGGAGGTCGCCCGCGTCTGTGCGTCGTCCTCGCTGATTCCGGCGGTCAACAAGCTCGGGTCGCTGCCCGTGATCCTCTCCGGCTCGGAGGAGCTGAAGAAGCGCTATCTCGCGCCGCTCGCCGCCGGCGAGGCGATGTTCTCGTACTGCCTGAGCGAGCCGGACGCCGGTTCCGACGCGGGCGGCATGAAGACCAAGGCCGTACGGGACGGTGACCACTACGTCCTCAACGGCGTCAAGCGCTGGATCACCAACGCCGGTGTCTCCGACTACTACACCGTCATGGCGGTGACCGACCCCGACAAGCGCACGAAGGGCATCTCCGCCTTCGTCGTCGAGAAGGACGACGAAGGGGTCTCCTTCGGCGCCCCTGAGAAGAAGCTCGGGATCAAGGGGTCACCGACGCGCGAGGTCTACCTCGACAACGTCCGCATCCCCGCCGACCGCATGCTCGGCGAGGAGGGCACCGGCTTCACCACCGCCATGCTGACCCTGGACCACACCCGCATCACCATCGCGGCCCAGGCGCTCGGCATCGCGCAGGGTGCCCTCGACTACGCCAAGGGGTACGTCGCGGAGCGCAAGCAGTTCGGCAAGCCGATCGGCGACTTCCAGGGCGTGCAGTTCATGCTCGCCGACATGGCGATGAAGCTGGAGGCCGCCCGTCAGCTGACGTACGCGGCCGCCGCCAGGTCCGAGCGCATCGCCCTCGGCGGCGCCGACGAGGACCTGACCTTCTTCGGCGCCGCGGCCAAGTGCTACGCGTCGGACGCCGCCATGGAGATCACGACGGACGCGGTCCAGCTGCTCGGCGGCTACGGCTACACCCGTGACTACCCGGTCGAGCGGATGATGCGCGACGCGAAGATCACGCAGATCTACGAGGGCACCAACCAGGTGCAGCGGATCGTGATGGCCCGCAACCTGCCGTAGAACAGCACCCGTTACGGGAGCCGTGACGCACGCGGCCAGTGAGGGCGCCCGCTCGGTGTCCGGCGGTCCACCACCGGTCCGCGCGGGCGCCCTCAGCCGTGCGTACCGCCGCGCGGCAGCGGCGCCGACGTCGAGGTGGACGCCTGCGCGCGCGCCGCGATCCAGCTCAGCAGCATCCGCTCGACGCCCGGCCTGCCCAGCAGACCCCCGCCGTGCTCCGCGCCCGGCACGGTCACGACGGTGACGTCGCCGGGTGACATGCCCCGTCGCAGCTCGGCCCTGCGCAGCGCCTCGGAGTGCGCGACGGGTACGAAGTCGTGCCGGGAGTGGATCAGCAGCATCGGCGGATCTCCGGCGCCCGAGGCATGACGGGTGGCCGACATGTCCCACCAGACGCGGCGGCACGCCTCGACCCCGCGAGCGCCACCGCGCCGCGACCGTGGCTCACAGCCCGCCAGCCGGACGGCGTTGGCGCGCAGCACCGCCATGCCCGCCTCGTCGCCGTCGGGCGCTCTCGCGGCCTTCCAGGAGCGGTACGGGTCGACCACAGGGGAGAGCGCGACGACGCCCGCGAGGCGGCGCCGCCCCTCCCCCTGCGCGCCGGCGCTGGTGGCCAGCTGCCCGCCCGCGGAGGAGCCGAGGAGCACGATCCGGCGCGGGTCCACGCCGAAGTGCCCGGCACGCTGCCTGATCCAGCTCAGTGCCCGCAGCACGTCCGAGCGCTGGGCGGGCCACGGGGCCTCGGTGTTGCGGCGGTAGTGGAGATTGAAGACGGCAGGACCGGCACCGGCGATGCGCCTGGCCCACCCGTTCCACCCCGCGGAGCGGTCCTGGTACCAGAAGCCGCCGTGCACGATGACGACGCCGGTACGGCGCGGGCCCGGCCGCGTGGGATTCGTGTCACTGTATGCGGTCAGCCTCTGCCCGCGCAGCGGACCGTAGGAGTAGGTCCGGCGCTCCGGCCCCGTCTGCGCGTGCCCGCGCTCCTGGCTGCCCCGCACCACCGGTGATGTGCAGAGAAGGATCGCCAGACATGTCACGAGTACGAGCGGGAGCCTGTGCACGTCACCAGAGTCAGGGCGTCCGGCCCTGGCCGCAACAGCACTCTCCGTGAGCGGGCTTCACATCTCACACGTCCGAAGGCCCCGGCTCCGCGGGTGTGGAACCGGGGCCTTCGTGGCGGGTGCCGCCTTACTTCACGGAGCCCAGGAGCGGGTTGATCCTCTTGCGGGCGGCGAGGAAGACGAAGCCCGCGAGCGCGGCGATGACGCCCTGCACCGCGAAGCCCGTCTTGCCGCTGGCGGCGTCGCCGAGCACCAGCTGGACGATCGCGAAGACGCAGTCACCGGCGGTGACCGCGAGGAACCACACACCCATGAGCTGGCTCGCGTACTTGGCGGGCGCCAGCTTCGTCGTCACCGACAGGCCGACCGGCGAGAGGCACAGCTCCGCGACGGTCTGGATCAGGTAGACGGTGATCAGCCACATCGGCGTGACCTTGTCGCCGCCGGAGGCCGAGGCGATGGCCAGCATCATCACGCCGAAGGAGACGCCGATGCCGATCAGACCGAAGGAGAACTTCGTCGTGGTCGCCGGGTTGCGGCTGCCGAGCTTGACCCAGAGCGCGGCCAGGACCGGGGCGATGATCATCACCCAGAGCGGGTTGACCGACTGGAACCAGCTCGTGGGGAACTCGATCCCGAGGAGGTCGGTCGAGGTGCTCTTCTCGGCGAAGAGGCTCAGCGTGGAGCCGGACTGGTCGAAGATCATCCAGAAGATCGCGGCCGCGACGAAGAACCAGATGTAGCCGGTGAGCTTCTTGCGCTCGTCCTCGGTGACCTCGCGGTCACGGCGCATGCGTACGAAGTAGTACGTCGGCAGCACGAGGCCCGCGATGCTCAGCGGCCACAGCACCCAGTCGATGGTGAAGGCGTCGGCCAGCACGATGGCCGCGTAGAAGACGGCCGTCACGACGGCGGCGATCACGGTGTTCCGGACGGCCTTGTTGCGGTCCGCCGCGTCCAGCGGCTGCGGGACGACGCTGGACTCCGGCGCGAGGTGCCTGGTTCCGATCAGGAACTGGATCAGGCCCAGGGCCATGCCGACGGCGGCGAGGCCGAAGCCCAGATGCCAGCTGACCTTCTGACCGGCCCAGCCGATCAGCAGGGGCGCGGCGAAGGCGCCGATGTTGATCCCCATGTAGAAGACGGTGAATCCGCCGTCCCTGCGGGGGTCGTCGGGGCCCGAGTACAGGTGCCCGACCATCGTGGAGATGTTGGCCTTGAGCAGACCGGACCCGACGCCGATGAAGACCAGGCCGGCGAAGAAGAGCGCGTTGACGCCGGTGGCCAGCAGCGCGTGGCCGATCATGATCACGAACGCGGATATCGAGACCGTCTTGCGCGGGCCCCATACGCGGTCGCCGAGCCAGCCGCCCGGCATCGCCATCAGGTAGACCGTCGCGTTGTAGACGGAGTAGAGAGCCACGGCAGTGGCGGAGGCCATGCCCATGCCGCCCTCTGCGACCGCGGCCGTCAGGTAGAGGACGAGCAGGGCGCGCATTCCGTAGAAGCTGAAGCGCTCCCACATCTCGGTCATGAAGAGGGTGGCGAGACCGCGGGGGTGGCCGAAGAAGGTCTTGCCGTCGGCCGCAGGCGGGTGCTGCGGCGCGTCCTTGGACGTTGTGGACGCCATGTGGGGGGTTTCCTCGCTGTGTGAGAAGGGGGCCGGTACGGGATGCCGGCGGGGTGCTGCCGGTCCCGGGGAGCCCCGCGTGCTTCTCACACGGCAAGGGCCCGGCGCTGGGGACATGTTGATCGCTGGTGCCGCCTCCGCCGCACCGTCCCCGGGCCGGGACATGACGGGTGGGCCCTCGCGGGCAGAGCTCCTGAGGCCCGGCATCCCGGGGGCCGGATGGCGCGTGCGTGCGCCCGCCCCCCTTGGCGGAAGTCCACCGCCGGGCCGGCCGGCCCCCGGCCTCATGGACGCGGTCGGCCGACGACACAGGATCACCGCCGCACTGGCTCCGCCGGGGCCCCCGCCCCTGGGTGATCACGCCGGAAGCCAGCTCACCATACGTCACGGGGGTACCCGCAACGGAAGGGATTGGGAGCGGGATCACAGGCGCAAGGGGTAAATTCCCAGTCAATTCGAAGGTAACGAGTTCGCATCTCCGACGATCCGCGCTGGTTGGCAGGGACCGGCCTTACGCTCGGCGACGAGGACTACCATCGGCCCATGACCCGTGTACTGCTCGCCGAGGACGACGCCGCCATCTCGGAGCCCCTGGCACGCGCGCTGCGCCGTGAGGGGTACGAGGTCGAGGTGCGCGAGGACGGTCCCGGGGCGCTCGACGCAGGCCTCAAGGACGGCATCGATCTGGTGGTGCTCGACCTCGGTCTGCCCGGCATGGACGGCCTGGAGGTCTGCCGCCGGCTGCGCAACGAGGGACACACCTTTCCCGTGCTCGTCCTCACCGCGCGCGCGGACGAGGTCGACACCGTCGTCGGCCTGGACGCGGGTGCCGACGACTACGTCACCAAGCCGTTCCGCCTCGCCGAGCTGCTCGCGCGCGTGCGTGCACTGCTGCGGCGGGGCGCGGCCGCCGAGCCCTCCGTCCCTCCCGCCACCCACGGCGTGCGCATCGACGTCGACTCGCACCGCGTGTGGATGGGCGAGGAGGAACTGCAGCTGACGGCAAAGGAGTTCGACCTGCTGCGGGTGCTGGTGCGGGACGCGGGGCGGGTCGTCACACGCGACCAGCTCATGCGCGAGGTCTGGGACACCACATGGTGGTCGTCGACCAAGACCCTCGACATGCACATCTCCTGGCTCCGCAAGAAGCTCGGCGACGACGCCGCCAACCCGCGCTACATCGCCACCGTGCGCGGCGTCGGGTTCCGTTTCGAGAAGAGCTGAGAGACCGAGCGTGGCGGCCCCGTCGACCTCGGCACCGCTTCCCGGGGACCGTGACCGCCGTTCCCGCGGCGGCCCTTGTACGGAGGGCGACTCGTGCGGCGCAGGCTGATCCTCTCGACGCTCGCGGTCGTGCTCGTCGTCGTGGCCGTGTTCGGCATCTCGCTGATCCTCGTCGAGTCCCGCTCCATCGAGAACAGCGCACGCGACAACGTGAAGTCGGAGGCCGTGCAGTTGGTCTCCGTCGTGGAGAGCCGCATCGTCGCCGGCGAGCAGGTCTCCCCCAGGACCATGAACAACGCCGTGCCGCACAACCGTCACGTACGCATCGAAGTGCCGGACAAGAAGGTCATCACGCTCGGGAAGCGCCCCGAGGGCAGGGTCATCGAGGCTTCGCAGACCGGTGCGCACGGCGAGCGCATCACCGTTCAGCAGGGCTACAGCTCGGTCGAGGACGAGCTGGGCCGCACGCTGCTGATCATCCTCGCGGTCGCCCTGCTCGCGGTCGCGTCGGCCGCGATCCTCGCCGTACGGCAGGCGCATCGCGTCGCGGCCCCCCTCACCGACCTCGCCGAGACGGCGGAGCGGCTCGGCTCCGGCGACCCCCGGCCCCGGCACCGCCGCTACGGCGTGCCCGAACTCGACCGCGTCGCCGACGTGCTGGACGGAAGCGCGGACCGCATCGGCCGGATGCTGACCGCCGAGCGCCGGCTCGCCGCCGACGCCTCGCACCAGTTGCGTACGCCGCTCACCGCGCTGTCGATGCGGCTGGAGGAGATCATCGCCACCGCCGACACCGACGACCCGGAGGACCGGGCCACCGTCAAGGAGGAGGCGACGATCGCGCTGGCCCAGGTCGAGCGGCTCACGGACGTCGTGCAGCGACTGCTCACCAACTCCCGTGACCCGCGATCGGCTTCGGCGGTCGGCTTCGACCTCGACGAGGTGCTCAAGCAGCAGGTGGAGGAGTGGAAGCCCGCCTACCGGAGCGAGGGCCGCGCGATCGTGCGTTCCGGCAAGCCAGGGCTGCGGGTGGTGGGCACTCCGGGTGCGGTTGCGGGCGTGCTGGCGACGCTGATCGAGAACTCGCTGATGCACGGGGAGGGCCGGGTCGCGCTGCGTACCCGCGTCACCGGCAATCAGGTCGTGGTGGAGGTGACGGACGAAGGACCCGGTGTGGACTCCGAACTGGGTTCACGCGTCTTCGAACGGACGGTCAGCGGCCACAACTCCACCGGGCTCGGCCTCGCCGTCGCCCGCGATCTGGCGGAGGCGGACGGCGGACGCCTGGAGCTACTTCAGCATCATCCGCCGGTTTTCGCGCTCTTTCTCAGCCGCGAGAGCGTCGGCAGAGGCAGAACGGGCGAAGATGCGGCCTGAACCCGAGCGGAAGACCCAGGTGCGGTACGTCCAGAAGCGGAAGACGGTGCCGATGCCGAGGCCGATGACGTTCTTCGCGATGTTGTCCGCGAGCGGCGAGGTGTAGCCCAGTCCGTAATGGGACACGGCGAGGACGGCGTTCTCGATGACGAGCGCGATGCCGCTGAAGAAGAAGAACAGGACGGTCTCGCGCCGGATGCGGCGCTTGTCGGTGTGCCGGTACGTCCAGTAGCGGTTGCCCAGGTAATTCGTACCGATCGCGACGACTTGGGAGATCACACCGGAGCGGATGGGCGCCAACTGCAGCGTGTGGATGCACAGGTTGAAGACGGCCACGTTGACCAGGAAACCGACGGCACCCACCGTGCCGAATTTCGCGGCCTCGCGGACGAGACGTTCCAGCCTGGTGCGCAATCGTCTCAACGTGCGCAGCGCGCTCCAGTCACCCATAGTGCCGTTGCCCCGTTTCGGTCGACGTCGTCCGTCCCCCGCGCAACATGCTAACCAGCGGGCATCCGCTCTCGCAGCGCGGGCGAGCAGGGCCCCGGTGCACCGGGGCGGTGGGCGGCGCGTCGGCCCGCCCCAGCTCCCGCCCCGCGCCTCGTACGGGCGCCCGTGGCGGGCGGCGACCGCCGCTTCGGCCCTGCGAGGCGGTGCGGATACGCTGAAGCTGTGACGTTCCCCGTAGTCGGCATGGTCGGTGGCGGCCAGCTAGCCCGCATGACCCATGAGGCGGGCATCCCGCTCGGCATCAGATTCAGGCTCCTCTCGGACACCCCGCAGGACTCCGCCGCGCTGGTCGCCGGCGACGTCGTGGTCGGCGACCACCGCGACCTCGGCACCCTGCGTGACTTCGCCCGCGGCTGCGACGTGATCACCTTCGACCACGAGCACGTGCCGACGGACCATCTGCGCGCGCTGGAGGCGGACGGGATCCCCGTGCGCCCCGGCCCCGACGCGCTGGTGCACGCCCAGGACAAGGGCGTCATGCGGGAACGCCTGGACAGCCTCGGCGTACCCTGCCCGCGGCACCGCATCGTGCAGGACCCCGCCGACGTCGCGGCCTTCGCCGCCGAGGTCGCCCTGGCCGAGGGCGAGGCCGGGAACGAGGGAGCCGGTACCTCCGACGGCGCCGGATTCCCCGTGCCGGTCGTACTGAAGACGGTCCGCGGCGGCTACGACGGCAAGGGCGTCTGGGTCGTGCGCTCCACCGGCGAGGCGGCCGTCCCGTTCAGGGCCGGAGTGCCCGTACTGGCCGAGGAGAAGGTCGACTTCGCGCGTGAGCTGGCGGCCTGCGTGGTGCGCTCGCCGCACGGGCAGGCCGTCGCGTATCCCGTCGTCGAATCCGTGCAGGTCGGCGGCGTCTGCGACACGGTGATCGCTCCCGCGCCCGGTCTTCCCGGCGACGAGGCGGTGACCGCGCAGCAACTGGCCCTGAGGATCGCCCAGGAGCTGGGTGTCGTCGGGCACATGGCCGTGGAGCTCTTCGAGACGCGCGACGGGCGTGTACTCGTGAACGAACTGGCGATGCGGCCGCACAACTCGGGGCACTGGACCCAGGACGGCGCTGTCACCTCGCAGTTCGCCAACCATCTGCGCGCCGTGCTCGATCTGCCTCTCGGCGACCCGCGCGCCCGCGCACGCTGGACCGTCATGGCGAACGTACTCGGCGGCGACTACCCGGACATGTACTCGGCGTACCGCCACTGCATGGCCCGCGACCCGCAGTTGAAGATCCACATGTACGGCAAGGACGTGAAGCCGGGGCGCAAGGTCGGCCACGTCAACACCTACGGCGACGACTTGGACGACGTGCGCGAACGCGCCGCACATGCCGCCGGATACCTGCGAGGAACGATCACCGAATGACGACTCAAACCCCGCTCGTCGGCCTCGTCATGGGCTCCGACTCCGACTGGCCCGTCATGGAGGAGGCCGCCAAGGCGCTGGACGAGTTCGAGGTGCCCTACGAGGCCGACGTCGTCTCCGCGCACCGCATGCCGCGCGAGATGGTGACGTACGGCGAGGAGGCGGCCTCACGCGGGCTGCGCGCGATCATCGCGGGCGCGGGCGGTGCCGCCCATCTGCCCGGCATGCTCGCCTCGGTGACGCCGCTGCCGGTGATCGGCGTACCGGTGCCGCTGAAGTACCTCGACGGCATGGACTCCCTGCTCTCCATCGTGCAGATGCCGGCGGGCGTGCCCGTGGCGACGGTCTCGGTGGGCGGCGCGCGCAACGCGGGCCTGCTGGCCGTGCGCATCCTCGCGGCCCACGACCCCGAACTCCAGGAGCGCATGCGGCGGTTCCAGGACGAGCTGAATGAGGAGGCCACGGAGAAGGGCCGCCGGCTGCGCGGCAAGGTCGCCGCGGCCAGGACCGGCTTCGGCTTCGGAGGCAACTGATGGCCGGTGGCGCCGGAGCGGCCGCCGAGCCGGCCCTGCTGGAGCGTGCCCGCGAACTGCTCGCCGCGCACCCCGTGGTGGACGGGCACAACGATCTGCCGTGGGCGCTGCGTATGCAGGTGTCCTACGACATCTCCCGGCGCGACATCTCCCGGGACCAGTCGGCCCATCTGCACACCGACATCCCCAGGCTGCGTGCGGGCGGCGTCGGCGCCCAGTTCTGGTCGGTCTACGTGAGCACGGAGCTGGCCGGGGACGCCGCGGTGAGCGCCTGCCTCGAACAGATCGACGTCGTACGGCAGTTGGTGGCACGCCACCCGTCGGACCTGCAACTCGCGCTCACCGCACGGGAGATGGAGACGGCGCGGTCCGAGGGCCGTATCGCCTCGCTGATGGGCGCCGAGGGCGGGCACTCCATCGCCAACTCCCTTGCCACGCTGCGCGCGCTGCACGAACTGGGCGTGCGCTACATGACGCTCACGCACAACGACAACACCGACTGGGCGGACTCGGCGACGGACGAGCCGCGCCACGACGGCCTCTCGCGCTTCGGCGAGGAGGTCGTACGGGAGATGAACCGCGCCGGGATGCTCGTCGACCTCTCACATGTCGCGGCCTCCACGATGCGGGACGCGCTGCGCGTCAGCGAGGCGCCGGTGATCTTCTCCCACTCCTCCTCACGCGCGGTGTGCGACCACCCGCGCAACATCCCCGACGACGTGCTGGAAGCGTTGCCGCGCAACGGCGGTGTGGCCATGGCGACGTTCGTGCCGAAGTTCGTGCTGCCGGAGGCCGTCGCCTGGACGAAGGCCGCCGAGGAGAACATGCGGGCGCACGGCCTGCATGCGCTGGACACCGGCGAGGAAGGCATGCGCGTCCACCGCGCCTACGAGCAGGAGAACCCGCGTCCGGTCGCGGACGCCTCCCACGTCGCGGGCCATCTGGACCACATGCGCGAGGTCGCCGGCATCGACCATCTCGGCATCGGCGGCGACTACGACGGCACGGCGTTCGTACCGGCACAGCTGGAGGACGTCTCCGGCTATCCGAACCTCGTAGCCGAGCTGCTGAGGCGGCACTGGTCCGAGGAGGACCTGGCGAAGCTGACCTGGCGGAACGCGGTGCGCGTGCTGGGCGATGCGGAAGCGGTCTCCCGCGAACTGCGCGAGCGGCGCGGGCCCTCGGTCGCGACGATCACAGCGCTGGACGGTTGAACAGCCGGTTCGATGTCCCGCCGGCACACGGCCGCCGGGGCGGTACGCCTGGACGCGGTTCAGCCGGGCTCCGGTCGGCCTGGGCACAGTTCAGGCAGGCTGCCGTCAGTTGGGCTCCGGTGAGCTGGGCTCCCGGTCAGCTGGGCGGGGCCAGCTGGGCTCCCGGTCAGCTGGGCGGGGCCAGCTCCGCCCAGACCGTCTTGCCCATGCCCTCCGGGTTGCGGACCACGCCCCAGTCCAGGCAGAGCCGCTGGACGATGAACATGCCGTGCCCGCCCGGACGCCCGGCGCGGTGCGGTGTGCGCGGCGCCGGCGATCCGCTTCCCTGGTCGACGATCTCCAGCCGCAGCACCTCTGCGCCGCTGCCGACCCGCAGCTCCTCGGGCCCGTCCGCGTGCAGGCACGCGTTCGTCACCAGCTCGGAGACGACGAGCAGAACGTCCTCCGCGGCGGCGCGCTGGTCACCGGTGGCGGCGGGAAGCCAGCCCCAGTCCTGCAGCGCCTGGCGGACGAAATCACGGGCACGGGGCACGGCACCGCTCACGCCGACCAGGCGCAGCCTGCGCACCTGGCGCATCGGACGACCCTTCCCCGTCTCTCCCTGTACGGACTCGCCGGTCTCCCGCTCCGTCCTGCCCACGACCTGACCCGGCTCGTCCGCGGGAGCGGCGTGGGCGCCGGAAGGGCCCGTGGAAGCACCCTCGGACGGACCGGACGTGCCGCTGGGGTCGGAGGGCTGCTCCACCTGAGCGGCTCCCACCGTCTTGCCCTGCGGGCCGGACTGCTCCGGCCCTCCGGCGGCACCGGCGGAGCCTGCCGCACCCGAGATCCTGGACGGTCCGGACGCCCCAGAGCCCCCTGACGAGCCCGCGGAGAGCCCGCTGAGGGCTCCGGCCCCGGTGCTCCCGGCCCCGGACGCAGCCGCTGTCGCGGTGCCCTCGGGCTCCGGACCGCAGTCGCCAGCCGGAAACGGCCGGGTGGTGCTCATCAGTGGTTCACCTCACCGATCACCGATAGTGCCTCTCGTCGCCTCGCCACGGGCAGGCGGGCGACATCGCGCAGCCTGACTGGCTCAGGGGATCTCCTGCCCTACGGAACCGTGAGAACACCCACTGATGCGGACGGAGTGATGTGACGCGTGTAACTTCCGCGTAGCGGGCTGTACACACATGCCGGAACGTGCATCACGCCTCCGCCACATTGGCCAGTGCCGAGTCGAGGTCGTCGTGGAGAGTGAACACCGCTCCCGCGCCCGTGATCTCGAAGACCCGGGCGACGACGGGCAGCATTCCCGCGAGGTGGACGCCTCCCCCGGCGGCCTCGGCCTTGAGCCGGGCCCCGAGCAGGACGTTCAGTCCGGTGGAGTCGCAGAACTCCAGTCCGGAGCAGTCCACGACCAGGCGGCTGCCGCCCTCCGCGATGGCCTGCTCCAGCGCTTCGCTGAACAGGTCCGCGGTGTGGTGATCGAGCTCCCCCTCAGGGGTCACGACGGCACTGCCCGCCTGGTGCCGTACGTCGACCGTCAGCCGACCCCGGCTCGTGCTGCCGGGCATCCCGCGGTCCATGCACACCCCTCTTGATCGCCAAAGCGCCGTCTCTTCTGCCCCCGTCAACAGACTCGAACCCTACGCCTTCACCAGCAGTACCGGTAGCCGAACAACCCACACATTGGGGCAAATTCGGACATCCAGCACTTGCCATACACGTACGCGAGCGGGTAGGCGTATAGGAATACAGAAACACGTCGGCTTTGGAGGCGCCCGCACCTTCGTAGTGCACGTCACGGCTTCGGCAGCCATATGCCGAGAATGATGGAGGACATCGCCATGTCACCCAGGCTCGATCAAGGGATACCGGACACCGCTACCGAACCGGTCCTCCCCGAACAGCTCGGCGCGGAGCAGTTCAGCCCGGTCCAGGTGCCCGAACCCACGAGCCCGGAAGCGGTCGAGGAGATCTTCGACCAGCTTCAGCTCCCGGAGATCCCGCCGTATGACGAGGTGGGCCCGGTCGACGCACGGGCCATGTCGAAGACTCTCTTCAGGCGCCTCGAGAAGCTGGACGAGGGCACCCACGAGTTCTCGTACGTGCGCAACACGCTCGTCGAACTCAACCTGGCCCTGGTCAAGTTCGCCGCCTCCCGCTTCCGCTCACGCAGCGAGCCGATGGAGGACATCGTCCAGGTGGGCACGATCGGTCTGATCAAGGCGATCGACCGGTTCGACATGGAGCGCGGTGTCGAGTTCCCGACCTTCGCCATGCCGACCATCGTCGGCGAGATCAAGCGCTTCTTCCGTGACACCTCCTGGTCCGTGCGCGTGCCCCGCCGACTGCAGGAGCTGCGCCTGGACCTGGCCAAGGCCGGTGACGAGCTCGCCCAGAACCTCGACCGCGCACCGACGATGGAGGAGCTCGCCGAGCGGCTCGACATCTCCGTCGAGGAGGTCGTCGAGGGCATGGCGGCGAGCAACGCGTACACCGCCAGCTCCCTGGACGCGCAGCCGGAGGAGGACGACACCGAGGGCGCCCTCGCCGATCGCATCGGCTACGAGGACAACGGGCTCGAGGGCATCGAGTACGTCGAGTCGCTCAAGCCGCTGATCGCCGAACTCCCCGCGCGTGACCGGACGATCCTCTCGCTGCGGTTCGTCGCCAACATGACGCAGAGCGAGATCGGCGACGAACTCGGCATCTCCCAGATGCACGTCTCCCGTCTGCTCTCGCGCACGCTGAACAAGCTGCGCAAGGGGCTGATGGTCGAGGACTGAGCCCGCGCGCCTCGCGCGCGGTCAACTCGGAACACGAAGCGGGCCGCCCCGGTGGAGACACCGGTGGCGGCCCGCTTCGCCGTACGGGGACGGGGCTCCGGCGACGGTCAGGCGCCGGTCGGCCGTCCGCGGTGCCAGACCCGGCTCGTGAGGGGGACGCCGGGGCGGTACGCGAGGTGGACGTGCGAGGGGGCGTCCAGCAGGACCAGATCGGCGCGGGCGCCGGGGCTCAGCCGGCCGATGTCGTCGCGGCGCAGCGCCCGCGCGCCGCCGGCCGTGGCGGACCAGACGGCCTCGTCCGGCGTCATCCCCATCTCCCGAACGGCGATCGCGACGCAGAACGGCATCGACGAGGTGAACGAGGAACCCGGATTGCAGTCCGTGGACAGTGCGACCGTGGCGCCCGCGTCCAGCAGGCGGCGGGCGTCCGGATACACGGCCCTGGTCGAGAACTCGCAGCCGGGGAGCAGCGTGGCGACCGTACCGTCGGCATGGGCGAGCGCGTCGACGTCGGCGTCGGTCAGGTGCGTGCAGTGGTCGGCGGAGGCGGCACCGAGTTCGACGGCGAGCTGGACGCCGGGGCCGTGCGAGAGCTGGTTGGCGTGGATGCGGGGGATCAGGCCCTTCGCCTGCCCCGCCGTGAGGATGGCACGGGCCTGGTCTCCGTCGAAGGCGCCCTTCTCGCAGAAGACGTCGACCCAACGGGCGTACGGCGCGCAGGCGTCCAGCATGGGCCCGGTGACGAGGTCCACGTAGGCGGCGGGGTCGTCGGCGTACTCGGGGGCGACGATGTGCGCGCCCATGTACGTGACGTCATCGGTCTGCTCCGCGGCCACGCGCAGGGCGCGCGACTCCTGTTCGGGAGTGAGGCCGTAGCCGGACTTGGTCTCCATGGTGGTCGTGCCCTGGCGGCGGGCCTCGTCGAGGAACCGGGTCAGGTTGCGGCCGAGTTCGTCGTCGCTCGCCTCGCGGGTCGCCGCGACGGTCGTACGGATGCCGCCGGCGGTGTAAGGACGCCCCGACATGCGGGCGTTGAACTCGGCCGTGCGGTCGCCGCCGAAGAGCAGGTGCGAGTGGGAGTCGACGAAACCGGGGATGGCGGCCCGGCCTTCGGCGTCGTGGGCGGAGTCGGCGGCGGGCGCCTCCGCCGCGGGACCGGCCCATGCGACGCGGTCGCCGTCGAGGACGACGGCGGCGTCATGTACGAGACCGAGGGCGCCACCCTCGCCGAGTGCCGGGTCGTTGGTCACCAGGGTGCGGATGTTCGTGACGACGGTGCTGGTCATGTGTCGCTTCCTCGGCCCTTCTTCGACGATTCCCTCGACGCTTGCTCCATCGGCCCCGATCGCCGGGGCCGTGCTGCTGCGGGTTCTTCCGGTGCTTCCGTACCGCCCGCCGGACGGTGAGGTGGCGGCTCAACTCTCAGTGGAGGGCGCCGACCGCCTCGGCCAGGGCGGCCGGCACGTCGGGGACATTCGCGTGCCGGCCGTCCCGCACGACGTGTTCCCCGCCGACGACCGTATGGCGGATGTCTGCGGCGGACGCCGCGAAGACGGCCGTCTCGGGCGCCACGCGGAGCGGAGGTCCGGCCGTGCGCACCGAGTCCAGCGAGACCGTCGTGAAGTCGGCGAGCATGCCCGCCTCCAGGCGGCCCGCCTCGGGCCAGCCCAACGCGGCGTGGCCGTCCTCCGTGGCGGCGCGCAGCAGCTGTGCCGCCGTCCAGTGGCCGCGTGTGCGCGTGCGGAGGCGCTCGTCGAGCTCCAGTGCCCGTGCCTCCTCCAGCAGGTCGACGACGGCGTGGCTGTCGCTGCCCAGGGACAGCGTGGCGCCGGCGCGCTCCAGCCGGGGCGCGGGCCCGATGCCGTCGGCGAGGTCCCGTTCGGTGGTGGGGCACATGCACACCCCGGTGGAGGCGTCGCCGAGGAGCTTGATGTCCTCGTCGGTGAGGTGGGTGGCGTGCACGGCCGTCGTACGGCGCCCGAGGGCCCCGTGGTCGGCGAGGAGCCGCGTCGGGGTGCAGCCGTGCGCCTCCTGACAGGCGTCGTTCTCGGCGGTCTGCTCGGAGAGGTGGACGTGCAGCGGAGCCGCGCGCTCCTCCGCCCACTCCACGATCGGGCCCAACTCCCTTGCGGGGACGGCCCGTACGGAGTGGATGGCCGCGCCGGTACGTGCGTGTCCGCCCTCGGGGACACGCAGTTGCGCCGCCCGCTCCGCCCACGCCTCGGCGGTGCCGTCGGAGAAGCGGAGCTGCTGCCGGCCGGGGGGCTCACCGCGGCCGTCCCGCCCGAAGCCGGAGGCGAGGTAGGCCGTGTCGAGGAGGGTGATGCGGATCCCGGCGTCGCGGGCCGCGGAGATGAGGGCGTTGCCCATGGCGTTGGGGTCGTCGTAGGGCTCGCCGCCCGGCCCGTGGTGCAGGTAGTGGAACTCGCCGACGCAGGTGATGCCGGCCAGTGCCATCTCCGCGTACACGGCGCGGCCGAGCGCGTAGGCCGAGTCCGGCGTGAGACGGCCTGCGACCTGGTACATCATCTCGCGCCACGTCCAGAAGGTGCCCGACCCGACCTGCACGGTGCCGCGCAGCGCGCGGTGGAAGGCGTGCGAATGCGCGTTGGCGAAACCCGGCAGGGTCAGGCCGCGCAGCTCCACGGCGCCGCGCGGCGGTGTGCCGACTCCCCCGCGTACGGCGGTGATCCGGCCGTCCGTGCCGGTCTCGATCACGACGTCGAGCTCCAGGGTGCCGTTGAGCCAGGCGTGCGTGCACCAGTACCTGTGCTCGGGGTCGGGGGACGCCCCACCCGGGCCTTCGCGGCTGGGCGACGGCGAGGCGGGCGCGGGGGACGAGGACGAGACGGATGTCATCAGCAGGCCAGCCCTTCCAGCACGTCGGCGAGTGCCCTCACTCCCGCCACGCAGTCGTCCTCTTCCGCGGACTCGGCGGGCGAGTGCGAGACGCCGGTGGGATTGCGGACGTAGAGCATCGCCGTCGGGACGGAGGCGGACAGGATCCCCGCGTCGTGTCCCGCGCCGGTGGGCAGCAGCGGCGCTCCGCCCAATCGCCGTGCGATCCGGTCGCGCAGATCGTGGGCGAACTCCACGGTCCCCGTGTGGGATTCACGTGTGACGCCGACGTCCACACCGTCGGCACGCCCACGCGCAGCGGCCGCGCCTTCGATGCCGGCGACGACTGCGGCGAGGGTCTCCCCGTCGGCGGCGCGCGAGTCGAGCCAGCCCCGCACGACGGAGGGGATGGCGTTGACGCCGTTCGGCTCGACGGCGACCTTGCCGAACGTGGCCAGTGCTCCCGCACGCTCGGCCTCCTCACGGGCGGCGAGCACCGTTGCGGCGTAGGTGAGCATCGGGTCGCGGCGGTCCTCGAGCCGGGTGGTGCCGGCGTGGTTGGCCTCGCCGCGGAAGTCGAACCGCCAGCGGCCGTGCGGCCAGATCGCCGATGCGACGCCCACGGGGTGACCGGCGGGCCCGGCCGCCGCAGCGGCCCGGTCTCCCGCCGCCGCGGCCGCGAGGAATCCGGGGTCCGCGAGCGCGCGCCCCTGCTCGATGTGGAGTTCGACGAACGCGCCGATGCGGGAGAGCCGTTCGGGGTCGGGACCGATGCCGTCCGGGTCGTGGCCGGCCCGCTCCATGGCCCGCGGCAGGGAGACGCCCTCTGCGTCGCGCAGCTCGAACGCCTGCTTCCGTGTCAGCCCTCCGACGCTGAGCCTGGATCCGACGCACGCCAGGCCGAACCGTGCGCCCTCCTCGTCGGTGAAGTTGACCAGAGCCAGCGGCACCCTGAAGTGGGCGCCCTTCGCCCGGAGTTCGTCCAGCGCGGCGAACGAGGAGACCACACCGAGGGGCCCGTCGAAGGCGCCGCCGTCCGGGACGGAGTCGAGATGGGAACCGGTGACGACGGCGTTCCCGAGAGCGACGTCCTCCGCGGTCCGCACGCCGAGCCAGGCCCACTGGTTGCCGTTGCGGTCCGACTCGTAGGCCAGGCCGCGGGATTCGGCCTGTGCGCGGAACCAGGCGCGGCAGTCGGTGTCCGCTCCCGTCCACGCGTAGCGGCGGTAGCCGCCGGCCTTGTGCTTGCCGATCGCGGAAAGGTCGCGCCACATCTCGTGGAACGAGGGCGGACTCGCCGCGGCGCTGCGGAGGCTCCCCACGTCGGGCAACGGCCTGCCGACGACCGGCCGCCGCGCCGGGCCCTCCTCAGCGCCCTCGGCGTCCCCTGCTCCGCCTGCGTCCCGTGCGGTCACGCGCCGACCCCGCCTTCTTGGCCCTCCCGGCCCTCCCGCATCGGCACCCGCACGCCCCGCTCGGCGGCGATCTCCTCCGCGCGCTCGTAGCCGGCGTCCACGTGGCGCACCACGCCCATGCCCGGGTCGTTCGTCAGCACCCGGCGCAGCTTCTCGCCGGAAAGCGCCGTCCCGTCGGCGACCGTGACCTGGCCCGCGTGGATCGAGCGGCCCATGCCGACGCCGCCGCCGTGGTGGATCGAGACCCACGTCGCCCCGGAGGACGCGTTGACCATGGCGTTCAGCAGCGGCCAGTCGGCGATCGCGTCGGAGCCGTCGCGCATCGCCTCGGTCTCCCGGTACGGCGAGGCCACCGAGCCGCAGTCCAGGTGGTCGCGCCCCAGCACCAGCGGGGCCGAGAGCTCGCCGCTCGCGACCATGTCGTTGAAGCGCTCCCCCGCGCGGTCCCGCTCGCCGTATCCGAGCCAGCAGATGCGGGCGGGCAGCCCCTGGTAGTGCACACGCTCGCCCGCGAGCCTGATCCAGCGGGCGAGCGACTCGTTCTCGGGGAAGAGATCCAGCAGCGCGCGGTCCGTGGCGGCGATGTCCTTCGGGTCGCCCGACAGCGCCGCCCAGCGGAAGGGGCCCTTGCCCTCGCAGAACAGCGGCCGGATGTACGCCGGTACGAAACCGGGGAAGTCGAACGCCCGCCCGTAGCCGTGGAGTTGAGCCTCACCGCGGATGGAGTTGCCGTAGTCGAAGACCTCGGCTCCCGCGTCCATAAAGCCGACCATCGCCTCCACATGGCGGGCCATCGACTCGCGTGCGCGCTGCGTGAAGTCGGCGGGCTTGTCCGCCGCGTACTGCTCCATGTCGTCGAATTCGACGCCGACGGGGAGGTACGCGAGCGGATCGTGCGCGCTGGTCTGGTCGGTGACGATGTCGATCGGGGCGCCGCGCTCCAGCAGCTGCGGCACCAGCTCGGCGGCGTTGCCGAGGACTCCGATGGAGAGCGGGCGGCGCTCGTCGCGCGCCTTCGTCGCCAACTCCAGTGCGTGGTCGAGCGAATGGGCCCGTACGTCCAGATAGCCGTGCCCGATGCGGCGCTCGATGCGGGACGGATCGCACTCGACGCAGATCACGACGCCGTCGTTCATCGTGACGGCGAGCGGCTGCGCGCCGCCCATGCCGCCGAGTCCTGCGGTCAGGGTGATCGTGCCGGCCAGCGTCCCGCCGAACCTCTTGGCGGCGACTGCCGCGAAGGTCTCGTACGTGCCCTGGAGGATCCCCTGCGTGCCGATGTAGATCCACGAACCGGCCGTCATCTGCCCGTACATGGTCAGACCGAGGGCGTCCAGCCGCCGGAACTCCTCCCAATTGGCCCAGTCGCCCACGAGGTTGGAGTTGGCGAGCAGCACGCGCGGCGCCCATTCGTGGGTGCGCATCACGCCGACGGGACGGCCGGACTGCACGAGCATCGTCTCGTCGTCGCCCAGGGTGCGCAGCGTGCGGACCATGGCGTCGAAGGAGTCCCAGTCGCGGGCCGCCTTCCCGGTGCCGCCGTAGACGACCAGCTTGTCGGGGTGCTCGGCCACCTCGGGGTCGAGGTTGTTCTGAAGCATGCGAAGGGCGGCCTCCTGCGGCCAACCCCTGGCACTCAGTTCGCTGCCGCGCGGCGCCCGTACGGGTCGCGGTCCTGACATCTCCCGTGCCTCCCTGCCGTGTGTCGTCCCGACTCCCCCGACTTCAATTATTCACACACTGTACGGAGTGAATAGACCTAGTCAATATCGCGGGTGCTCCGTCCCCTGCGCGCGGCGGACGTGTTTGGCTTGTCCTATGCACGACTCCAGCAGCAGCCCTGCCACGACGGCCCCGGCGGCCGCCACAGCCTCCTCGGACTCCCCGGATTCCCCGGTCTCCCCCGGCTCCCGGGGCCCGTCGCCGACCGCGGGCCACGCAGCCTCCGCGCAGGGCATGGACGGGGTGGACGCCATGGGCGGCGCGGCGATCGCGTCCCGCCGCGACCTGGCCGTACGTGGCGCCGTTGAGCAGGGCCTCGTCACGGAGGACCGGCACCCGATCGCCGCCCTCCTCGACGTCCGGGCGATACGCGAGGCGGCGCACGCGCTGCGGACGGCCTTCGAGACGGTGGCAGCGCCCGGCCAGGACGTTCTGCACACCTTCGCCGTGAAGGCGGCCTCGCTCGTGCCGGTCCTGCGGCTCCTCGCCGACGAGGGCATCGGCTGTGAGGTCGCCAGCCCCGGCGAACTGGCCCTGGCACGGGCCGCGGGGTTGCCGACGGCGCAGACGGTCCTGGACTCCCCGGCGAAGACCGTCAGCGAACTCCGCGAGGCCCTCACCCTCGGCATCGCCCTCAACGCGGACAACCCGTCGGAGCTCGCCCGCCTCGACGATCTGATCGACCCCGACCTGCCTTCGCCGTCACCGGTGGGCCTGCGCGTGAATCCGCAGATCGGCGGCGGCTCCATCGGGGCGATGAGCACCGCCACGGCCACCTCGAAGTTCGGCGTCGCACTCCACGATCCGGGGGCCCGAGAATGGGTCGTACGGGCCTACCGGGAGCGCCCCTGGCTGACCCGGCTGCACTCGCACGTCGGCTCGCAGGGCATGCCGCTGGAGCTGATGGCGGAGGGTGCGCGGGCCACGTACGAACTCGCCGAGGAGATCAACGCCGCCGTCGGCAGGCACCAGGTCGACACCCTCGATCTGGGAGGCGGCCTCCCCGTCAACTTCGACAGCGACGAGATCACGCCGACCTTCGACGAGTACGCCCGGCTCCTCGCGGCGACCGTGCCGGGGCTCTTCGACGGGCGGTACGGCATCGTCACCGAGTTCGGCCGCGCCCTGCTGGCCAAGGCGGGAACCGTCCTCGCCCGCGTGGAGTACGCGAAGTCGGCGGGCGGGCGCCCCATCGCTGTCACCCATGCGGGCGCACAGATCGCGGTGCGTACGGTCTTCACGCCGGAGGCGTGGCCACTGCGGGTCGCCGCATACGACGCGGCGGGCGGGCCGAAGGCCGCCGACGGCCCGGGCGGGACCGTCACGCAGGACATCGCCGGGCCGTGCTGCTTCGCCGGTGACCTGGTGGCCCGCGAACGGCAGCTGCCGCAGCTGGAGGAGGGCGACTACGCGGCGCTCCTCGACACCGGGGCGTACTACTTCTCCAACCCGTTCGGCTACAACTCGCTGCCGCGGCCGGGCATTTACGGCTTCACGGTGACGGAGGCCGCCGGCGCGGCCGGCGGTGAGGCCACCGGGGGCGAGGTGCGGTTCCTGACCGTGCGCGAGCCGCAGTCCCTCGCCGAGATCGTGACGGAGTCCGGCGGTGCTCACAGGGACGCGCTGCGGGGCGGGTGAACCCGGGCGCGGGAACCGGTCCGGCCCCCGGCCGCCGGGCACGGACACCCCCGAACTACCCTGCATCGCGGGGGTGTTCAGGTGGCGCTCAATCAGTCCGGCCCCGCTTCGTGGAGAGTTCGCCCAGGAGCTCCAGGGCCGCGGCGATGGAGGGGTGGCCGTCGCTGCCGCGCCGGACGACGCTCAGAAAGCGCCTGGCGGGCACGTAGCGGCCCGTCAACGGGGTGCGTACGACGTCCAGATGGGGAGGCAGCAGCGCCAGGTGCGGTACGAGGGCGACGCCCAGCCCGTGCGCGACGAGCGTCGCCACGACGCTGTAGTCGCGCGCCTCGTGCGTGACCGACGGCGCGAAGCCCGCGCTGCGGCAGGCCGCGAGGACCAACTGGCGTACTGAGCAGCCGCTTCCGGGCATGTCCAGGATCCAGGACTCGGCGGAGAGGTCCTCCAGGGCGGTTCCCGGCTCCCCCGCCAGCTCGTGACCGGTGGCCGTGAGCAGGTCGAGCGGGTCCTCCAGCAGGGGCCGCTGGTCGAAGCGCCTGTCGTTGAGCGGAGGGTTCTCCGGCATCGCCTCGACGACCGCCAGGTCGGTCTCGCCGGAGAACAACAGGTCGAAGCAGTCGAGGGGTTCGGCCTCCCTGACCCTGACCGTCACCCCGGGCCACTCCTGTTGCATCCGCACGGCCAGGGGCGCGAGCAGCGCCGAGACCGACGTGGGGAAACCGGCCACCCGCAAGACTCCGCTCGGCTCGCCTAGCGCGGTCGCATGCAGCTCGGCCTCGGTGCGCTGCCACAGCTCCTCGATGGAGTCGGCGTGGCGCAGGAGGGCGTGGGCCGCCTCCGTCAACCTCACCCGGCGCCCCTGGGGTTCGAGCAGCGGTACGCCCAACTCCCGTCCGAGCTGGCGTACTTGCTGCGATACGGCGGAGGGCGTCAGATGCACGGCCCCGGCGGCGGCCGTCACCGTGCCGTACTGCTCGATCGCGCGGAGCACTGTGAGACGACGCAGATCAATCATGTAACCGTTCTACACGGTTCAGTGAAGAAATCGAACCTGGACCTGCATGATCCGTCGCGGCAGCCTGGTTGGTGAAGGGCCTCCGGTTCCCGCCGGTGGCCACGGCGAGCGAGGAGGTTCACTCGTGTCCCACTGCCCGTACTGCGGATGGCCCGACGATCAGCCCGTCCGGGATCTCTCGCAGCACCCCACAGGTGAGGGAGTGCTCGTCTGGACGCGCTGCGCCTGCGGCTCCGTCCAGGCCAGGCTCCTCACCGCCGGCACCCTCAGGATCGTGACCAGGGGGAAGCCGGCGGAGCAGCACGCGAGGGCACGGGCCGAATGCTGAACGGGGCGGGCGGCGGCCCCTGTTGGCCGGCGCCGGGTGAAGCGCGGGGAGCGGGGTGCCGGTGCGAACTCCGGCCCGCCCGCGCGACCGGGACGGCCGGGCGCCTGCGCGCCCGGCCGTCCCGGCAGCTGAGCTGATCCGAGGGTCACCGCCCCACAGGCGTCACGCGCCGCCCCAGACCTCCTCGGCCGTCTCCACGATCAGTCCGAGCTTGGCCTTCTGGTCGTCGACCGTCAGGTTGTTGCCCTCCAGCGTGGAGGAGAAGCCGCACTGCGGGGACAGGCTGAGCTGATCGATGTCGACGTAGCGGGACGCCTCCTCGATGCGGCGCTTCAGCGCGTCCTTGCTCTCCAGTTCGGGCCGCTTGCTGGTGACGAGGCCGAGCACGACCTGCTTGCCCTTCGGAACGAAGCGCAGCGGTTCGAACCCGCCGGAGCGCTCGTCGTCGAACTCCAGGAAGAAACCGTCCACTTCCAGACCGCCGAAGAGCGCTTCGGCGACGAAGTCGTAGCCTCCCGAAGCCACCCAGGACGAGGCGAAGTTGCCGCGGCACATGTGCGTCGTGACGCGCAGGTCCGCGGGACGGTCCGCCAGGGCACGGTTGATGTTGGCGATGTACGTCTCGTGCTGGTGATCCGGGTCCCCGCCTATCTCCGCGACGTGACGGCGCTGCTCGGGGTCGTTGAGGTACGCGAGGCTGGTGTCGTCGAGCTGGAGGTAGCGGCAGCCAAGGTCGTACACGCCGCGCACCTGGGCGGCGTAGGCGTCGGTCAGGTCCGTCCAGAAGGATTCCATGTCCGGGTAGACGGACTCGTCGATCGAGGCGCGTCCGCCCCGGTAGTGGACCATGCTGGGCGAGGGGATCGTCAGCTTCGGGGTCACGCCCTCGGAGACGGTCTCCCGCAGGAAGGTGAAGGCGTCGGCGAAGATCGTCGACTCCAGGCGCAGCTTGCTGTCCACATGGGCGGAGGGCGGCGCCCACTCGATGTCGCCGTCCGCGTTGTGGAACTTCACGCGCAGGTTGCCGTCCTGGACCTTGTTGATCCCGCCGAGCGAGTAGATGAAGTCCATGTGCCAGGACTGCCGCCGGAACTCTCCGTCCGTCGCCCCCCGCAGCCCGGCCTCGCGCTGGAGCGCGACGACGTCGCGTACGGCCTCGTCCTCGGCGGCCTTCAGGTCGGAGGCCTCAATGCGACCCGCCGCGTGGTCCTCGCGGGCCTGCTTGAGTGCCGCCGGGCGCAGCAGGCTCCCCACGTGGTCGGCGCGGAAGGGCGGAAGCGTACGCGCACCGGTCTCTGCTGTGGTGGTGGGCGTCGTCGGCTCTGACGTCATGGGGTGTCCCTTCTCCAGGTAGGGGGGTTCACCCTGCTCCGGAGTGGTCCATTCCTCAACCACGAGTTCCGTTGTCCGGAAGGACGGATTGACACGGACCCTCCCCCTGGGCCTTGCGGCCCGGGTGGGGGTCGTCCCCAGCGGAGCGTGGGGGAATGCCCCCAGCTAGACGGCGGCGAAGCGCCACCGGGTCTGGCTGTAGTCGCCCTTGCGGAAGCCGAAGACGGTGGACGGGACGACCTCGAAGACCACCGCCCGGCCGCCCTGCCGGTGGTGGAAGACCCCGTCCCTCGCCTCGAACCGCCACTCCTCGCCATACTTCTCCACCCACGCGTCCGCCAGCCTCCGCAGCCTCTCGTCGTCGCGCACGGGTACGGCCTCGCCCTCCAGGACGAGGTCGAGCCCTTCGTCGACCGCACTGTTGCCCGTCGTGAGCACGCAGTGCGAATTGGCCGCCAGATTGCGGAACTTGCGCTCCTCCTCGCCCGTGCAGAAGTGCAGCGCGCCGTCGTACCAGACGGCGATCAGCGGCGTGACGTGCGGACGGCTGTCCGGACGCACGGTCGTCAGCCAGTAGGTCCCGGCGCGCGCCAGCCCGTCGTGTGCGGTCTCCCAGTCGGTGGGTTCCGCGCCGGGGGCGCTGTAGCGGGGGTCCAGGTCGGTGGCCGGCTCGTGGTTGCGCATGCGGGTCTCCTCCGTGATCGCGGCAACGGCGACGGCGGTCTCGCTTGCTGCCGCCGTCCACGAGAGAGGACCGCATGAACGTGCCCAAGTCATCGGAGCCTTGATGATCGCGGGCGGTGGGAAGCTTCAGCTCATGCCGGAGTCTCACGAAACCCCCGATGCAAAAAGCCCCTCCGACGGCGCGCCCGCCGGAGGGCCACCCCTCGTCCGCGCCATCGGCCCCAAGCTGCTGGCCTTCTTCATCATCGGCGACATCCTCGGTACGGGCATCTACGCCACCACGGGGAAGGTCGCCGGCAAGGTCGGCGGGGCCCTGTGGCTGCCGTTCGTGATCGGGTTCGCGGTGGCGCTGCTGACGGCGGCCTCCTACGCGGAACTCGTCGGCAAGTACCCGCGGGCCGCCGGCGCCGCGCTCTACACCCAGCGGGCGTTCAAGGTGCCCTTCCTGACCTTCATCGTGGCGTTCATGGTCATGTGCTCGGGCCTGTCGTCGGCAAGCGCGGCGGCCCTCGCCTTCGCCGGCGACTATCTGTCGGCACTCGTGGACGCGCCGTCCACGCTCGTCGCGATCCTGTTCGTCCTCGCGCTGGCGGCACTCAATCTGCGTGGCGTCTCGGAGTCGGTGAAGACCAACGTCGTGCTCACGCTGGTCGAACTGACCGGGTTGATGATCGTCCTCGCGATCGGTGTGTACGCCGTCTTCGCGGGCGAGGGCGACCCAGGCCGGCTGGGCGAGGTCCACACGTCGGGCGGCACCGGCTACGCCGTGCTGACGGGCGTGATGGGCGCGGCGGCGCTGGGATTCTTCGCGTTCGTCGGCTTCGAGGACTCGGTCAACATGGCGGAGGAGACGGTCGAGCCCAGCCGCAACTTCCCCCGTGCCCTGTTCATCGGCGTCGCCGTCACCGGCACCATCTACGTGCTGGTGGCGCTGATCTCGTCGCTGCTGGTCGACTTCCGGGTGCTGGAGAAGTCCACCGGGCCGCTGCTGGAGGTCGTCAAGGCCGGGGGGGTGAGCTTCCCGCCTGAGCTCTTCGCCGTCATCGCCCTCTTCGCCGTCAGCAACTCCGCGCTGATCAACATCATGATGGCCTCGCGTCTGTGCTACGGCATGGCCAACGAGGGCATCCTTCCGGCCGCCATGGGGCGGGTGCTGCCCGGCCGCCGCACGCCGGTCGTGGGCATCGTCTTCGTCACCCTGCTCGCCGTCGCGCTCGTCTCCACGGGCGAGATCGAGGGGCTCGGCGACACCACGTCGTTCCTGCTGCTGTGCGTGTTCGCCGTCGTCAACATCGCCGTCCTGGTGCTGCGCAAGGAGCGGGTGGAGCACCACCACTTCCGCACTCCGACCGTGCTGCCCGTCGTGGGCGCTGTCGCGACGATCCTGCTGGCGAGCCCGCTCGCCGACCGTGCGGCGGACGTGTACGTACGGGCGGGAGTCCTCGTCGCGCTCGGCATCGCGCTGTGGGCAGTGAACAGGGCGGTTCTGGGAATCGCCGCGCGGCGCCGATGAGTTCGCGTCCCCCAGCCGGTCGGTACAGGGGACGGCCGGACCGACCGGACGGCCGGCGGACACGGAGAAGGCAGGCGGGCGGGCGATGGATGACGGCACGCCGAACGCCGGCGCCGCATTGCTGGAGCGGGCACTCGGATACGCACTGTGCGCCGTACGGCCGGTGACGGCACCGGCGCTCAACCGCCCGACGCCATGCAGTTGTTGGGACCTGCGCGCACTTCTGTGGCACACCAACGACTCGCTCGCCGCGCTGTGCGAGGGGATCGAGGACGGCTACGTCGGCCTGGAGCCGCCCCCCGTGCCGGCCGGGGGCGGGGGCAGCCGCGGATGTGACGACCCGGCATCGGCCTTCCGGGCCGCGGCGTCGCGGCTGATGGGGGCCTGGGCCGGCTCCGGCAGCCCGGCGGGGCGGCTCGTGGCCATCGACGACATGCCCCTGACGGCCGCGGTGCTCGCCCGTACGGGAGCGCTGGAGATCGCCGTTCACGGGTGGGACATCGCTCAGGCCACGGGGCTGCCGCGGCCCGTGCCGGCGGCGCTCGCCACCGAGCTGATGCGTACCGCACGTCAGTTGGTGCCCAGGCCCGGGGCGCGCCATCCGCTCTTCGGTGCGCCGATCACGGTCCCGGCGGAGGCCGATCCGAGCGACCGCCTCGTGGCGTTCCTCGGCCGCGATCCGTACGGGACGTGGCGGGGGCAGGACAGGGGCGGCGCGGAGGGCCGGGCGGCCCGGGCGTAGCGGCGCGGGTGCGGCTCGGCTCCTGATGTGCGGCACCCCGCCGCCGTCGTTCAGCTGCGCCCCGGTCGCTCCCGTTCCGCCGCGCTCACTCCAGGAACAGTCCGCGGTCCGCCGCCCGCGCGTCGAACTCCTCCAGCCGGGACTGGGCCTCCGGCAGCCCGTCGCACATCGCCTCCAGCAGCACCCGCCCGAGCAACATGGGCGCACAGGCGGTGTCGAAGACGAGCCCCGTTCCGACGGCGGCGGGAAGCAGCAGATCCTCGGGGTGTGCGACGGGCGCGAAGGCGCTGTCGGCGACGGTGACGATCCGCAGGCCCGCCGCGCGCGCGTGATCGAGCGCCTCGGCGACTTCCCTTGGGTGACGTGGCAGAGCGAAGCACAGCAGCACGTCCGCTCCGGCCCGTACGCACCCGTCGATGCGGTCGGAGAGCATGCTTCCGCCCTCGTCGAGCAGGCGTACGTCGGGGTGGACCTTGGAGGCGAAGTAGGCGAAGCCGCGCGCCTGCGCCGAAGCGGCCCGCAGGCCCAGCACGGGCAGCGTGGGGCTCGCGGCGAGCAGCCGGCCCGCGCGCTCGACGGGAGCGGGGTCGGCGAGCAGCGCCGCCAGGTGCCGCAGATTGTCGATCTCGGCGTGCACCGCCTGCTGGTAGGCGTTGTACGGGTCGGGTTCGGCGTCCTGTTCGCCTGCGGCCGCTCCGGCCCCCGTCGTCTCGGGCGCCGATTCGCGCAGATGCCGGCGGAGCGCCGGATAGCCGTCGAAGCCGAGAGCCACGGCGAAGCGCGTGACGGACGGCTGGCTCACCCCCGCAAGCTCGGCCAGTTCGACGCTGGAGAGGAAGGGCGCGTCACCGGCCTGCCGGACCATGCAGTGTGCGATCCGGCGCTGTGTCGGCGTGAGCCTGTGCCCCTCGAAGAGCTTCAGCAGTCGCGCGCTCGCGCTGCTCATCCCGTCCTCCTGCGTTCGGTCGGTCTGCTGTGGCTGCCGCGGGACCGGGGCCCGCGTTCACAGCGCGGAGAGCCGGTCGAGCAGACCGACGGCCACATCTACATCATCGGACAGGGGACGGTCCGCCATCTCGGGCTCGAGTTCGGCAGCCGCCAGCTCATAGGCCCGGCCGACCGGCAGTCCGGGGTCCGGTACCGTGCCGCGCTGCCGCAACGCACGTATCGCCGCTACGAGTTCGCAGGCCAGCACCTGCCGCTGGTACTCGGGCATCCGCAGGGCGTGCCGGGCCGCCAGGGAGGCGAAGCTGGCCACTTCCTCCACACCGCGGGAGAGCACCGCGTGGCCGAGCGAGGCCGGCTGGGCCAGCGAGGTCAGCTCGGCCAGGGCGGCACCGGCGGCGTACTCCAGGATCATCACTCCGGAGCTGGCCGGCGTGTCCTCGCTGAGGAAGGGACGCAGCCCGGTGATGCCGGGCTCGACGAGCGAGACGAGCCGTGCGGTGGACAGGCGGGCCGTCTGCAGCACGGCGAGGCGGAGGCCGTCGAGCGCGGAGGCGGCGTGCGCGGCGTAGAAGCTGCCGTGATGCAGTGCCCCGTACACGCCCTGGGCGTCGGCGCTGATGAGGGGGTTCTCGGCGGCCGCGTTGAGATCGACCTCGAGCACACCGGCCAGCGTGCCGGCCGAGTCCAGCGCGGGCCCGTGAATCTGCGGGACGCACCGGAATCCGTACGGGTCCTGGATGCGCCCGCTGGGCGGGCCGGGCCGTGCAGGTGCGCCGAGAAGCACGCGCATCCGGGCGGCGGCGGCGACGGATCCGGGGTGCGGGCGCTCCCTGTGCACAGGTTCGGCGTACGCCTCGTAGGAGCCGCCGGCCGCGAGGAGGGAGAGGGCGGCGACGACGAGTGAGGCGTTCTGCAGCCTGCGCAGTTCGTCGAGAGCGAGCGCGGACTGACCCAGGGTCAGAGCGTTGCTGCTGATGAAGGCCAGCGCGTCGTTGCCGTCCAGTGCGACGGTCTGCGGTGCGGGACCGCCGGTCCAGGGCTGCTCGCCGAGCAGGGCGAGTCCGGTCTGGGCGAGTGCGGCGAGGTCTCCGGTGCCGACAGCGCCGTGTTCGCGCACGACGGGGTGTGCGCCGTTGCGTACGGCCTCCAGAAGCGCGAGCACGATCTGCGGGTTGAGTCCGGCGCCGCCGGCGAGCAGCTGGTTGGCGCGGACGACGAGCATGGCCCGCACCTCGCGGGCGGGGAGCTGACTGCCGACGGCACCGGCGTGGCTGCGCAGCAGCCGCAGTCCATGCCCCTCGGCGGTGGCGTCCACGTCGACGTCCCCGTCGGCACGCACGGCGGCCGTGCGGTTGGCGCCGACCCCGGTGTTACGTCCGTAGACCCGTCCGGCGAGGGCGAGTTCGCGGGCGGCATGCCAGGAACGTTCGACGCGGGTGAGCGACCCCGGATCGGGTTCGCCGAGAGCGGCGGAGCCATGGGCGAGCTGGACGACGGCCGCCGTATTCAGTGTCCTGCCGTCCGGAGCCACCCTCCGCGCGGTGTCCACGATCTGAGACGACATCCGCGTCGACCTCCTCCCACCCATGGTTTCCGGGATCGGTCACCGCTGCTCAGCCATCCGCATGGCGGGCAATGGTCACGTGCCTTTCACACCCGGCCCTTGACATCTATTCACACCCCAACGACTGTGCATGACTATATGCAGTCGGGCAAGGGACTCCGGATGATCAGCTTCGACTCGGTCAGCAAGCACTACCCGAACGGCACCACCGCCGTCGACGACCTCACACTCGAACTCCCCGAGGGCGACCTCACCGTCCTGGTCGGCTCGTCCGGGTGCGGCAAGACCACGACCCTGCGCATGATCAACCGGATGGTGGATCCGAGCGCCGGCACCGTGAGGGTGGCCGGACGTGACGTGCGCGAATCGGACGCCGCCGAACTCCGCAGGAGCATCGGCTATGTGATCCAGCAGTCCGGGCTCTTCCCGCACCGGACCGTCCTCGACAACGTCGCCACCGTTCCCCTGCTGCTCGGCTGGGGCCGCCGCAAGGCCCGCAGCCGAGCAGCCGAACTCCTTGAACGTGTCGGCCTGGACGCCGGATCCGGCAACCGCTACCCGCATCAGCTCTCCGGCGGTCAGCAGCAGCGCGTCGGGGTGGCACGCGCACTCGCGGCCGATCCGCCGGTGCTGCTGATGGACGAGCCGTTCGGCGCCGTCGACCCGGTCGTACGGACCCAGCTGCAGGACGAACTGCTGCGGCTGCAACGCGACTTGCGCAAGACCGTCGTCTTCGTCACCCACGACATCGACGAGGCCGTGCGGCTCGGTGACCGCATAGCCGTCTTCCGTACCGGCGGCCGGCTCGTGCAGTGCGCACCCCCCGCCCAGTTGCTGACCCGGCCCGCGGACGACTTCGTCGCCGGGTTCCTGGGCGCCGAGCGCGGACTCAAGCTGCTGTCCCTGACCACCCTCGGAGAGGCGGACGTGCCGCACGAGCCCGTCACTCCCGTCCGCACGGACGAGCCGGTCTCGGACATCCGCGCAGGCGGAGGCGGCTCCAACAGCCCCGCCGGCGAAGGGGACTGGCGTGTGGCGGTCGCCCCCGACGGGACACCGGTCGGCTGGCTCGACGCCGGGCGCCTGCCCGCCGGCGGCACCGCCGGAGACGCGGAACTGCTGCCCCTGCGACCGCTGCGCGACGAGGACTCGCTGCTCGCCGCACTCGACGAATCCGTCACCTCGCCGGCCAGGGCGGTCGCCCGCGTGGACGGCGACGGCGTGCTCTGCGGCGTCACGCCGCGTGCCGCGCTGCACGAGCGTGCCGCCGCACACCACGCCGCGGCAGCGACGGCAGGCACCGACGACGGCGGCCGGTCGGGCTCCGGCGCCGACGCAGACGCAGAGGCAGACCGGTCGGGCCAGGACGGGACGGACGGCGGAGAGGTCCGAGCCACCGAGGCGGCCTCGTGACGGCCGTCGACTGGGGCTGGTTCCCCGATCACATCGGCGACATGACGGTGCTCACCCTCGACCACCTGTCCATAGCCGTGCCCGCGGTGCTGTGCGGACTGGTGATCGCCCTGCCGCTGGCGGTCGTCGCCCACAGGGTGAGGATCCTCCGCGGAGTGATCCTCGGAGTCTCCAACGTCCTGTTCACCATCCCCTCGCTGGCCTTCTTCGTCCTGCTGCTGCCCGTCACGGGCCTCACCCGCAGCACCGCGATCACCGGCCTGACCATCTACACCCTGGTCGTGCTGATCCGTAACACCGTCGAGGGCCTGGACGGCGTTCCGGCCCACGCCCGCGAGGCGTCCCTCGCGATGGGCTCACGGCCGCTGCGCACTCTGCTCACCGTTGAACTGCCGCTGGCCCTTCCGGTGATCATGGCGGGCGTGCGCGTGGCCACCGTCATGACCATCTCCCTGGTGAGCGTGGCGAGTTACATCGGCTACGGCGGACTCGGGCAGCTCTTCACGGACGGCTTCCAGCGCAGCTACACCACCCCCGTGATCGCCGGTGTGCTGCTGACCCTGCTGCTCGCGGTGCTCGCCGACGGGCTCCTCGTCACCGTCCAGTACCTCGGCACGCCGTGGACCCGGCACCGCACGACGGCCGCCCGCACGAAGAGGGCCGCCGCGGTCCCCCGCACGAAGCCCGAGGAGGTTTGATCCATGCTTCAGCTCCTCGCCGACCTCGCGCGGTGGCTGACCGGTCCCGCCCAGTGGCAGGGCCCCGAAGGCATCGCCGTGCGGCTGCTCGAACATCTCGAGTACTCCCTGCTGGCAACCCTCGCCGGCGCCGCACTCGCCCTCCCGCTCGGCCTCCTCATCGGGCACACGCGGCGCTTCGCGTTCCTCGCCATCAACCTGGCGGGCTTCGGGCGTGCCCTGCCCACGGTCGGTCTGGTCACGCTGGTCTTCCTCGCGGGCGGACTGAGCATGTGGCCCGTCTACGTGGCGCTGATCGCCCTCGCGGTCCCCGTCATCGTCACCAACACCTACGCGGGCATGACGGCCGTCGACCCGGACGTCACCGACGCCGCTCGAGGAGTCGGCATGACGGGCCCGCAGGTGCTGTTCAAGGTCGAACTCCCCCTCGCGCTGCCCCTGGTGATGACCGGACTCCGGCTGGCCATGATCCAGGTCGTCTCAACGGCGACCATCGCCGCGTACGTCAGCTTCGGCGGACTCGGCCGCTACATCTTCGACGGACTCGCCCAGCGCGACCTCGTCCAGGTCCTCGGCGGAGCGGTCCTCGTCGCCCTGGTCGCCGTCCTGCTCGACCTGGCGATGGCCGGTCTGCAGCGCTCCTTCTTCCGCAACCGCCCCGCCGACGCACGCTGACACGACGCTACGGAGAAGCCATGCCCAGCAATCCCCGCCCGCGCCGCCGGGCCGTTCTCACGGGGCTCGCCGCCGCGGCCGCGGCTCCCGCCCTCGCGGCCTGCTCCAGCGGCATCACGTCGCTCAAGGGAAAGCGCACGGACAGCTCCGGATCCGCGGACAGCGGGGCCGGACTCGTGGTCGGCACCGCCAACTTCACCGAGAACCAGATACTCGGATACCTCTACGCCGAAGCCCTGCGCGGCAGCGGTGTGAAGGCCACCGTCAAGCCCAGCCTCGGCTCCCGCGAGGTCGTCGTTCCCGCGCTCGAGGGCGGAGACATCGACCTGCTGCCCGAGTACCAGGGCAACCTGCTGCTCCATTTCGACAGGAAGGCCGAGGAGACCGAGGCCGGCGAGCTTCAGAACGCCCTCGCGGCCGAACTCCCGGCCTCGCTGGAGGTGCTGCCGTACGCGGCGGCCGAGGACAAGGACGTCTTCGCCGTCACACGGGAGACCGCCCGCAAGCACGGCCTCAAGAGCTACGCCGACCTGAAGAAGACCGACGGCGACCTGGTCTTCGGCGGTCCTGCCGAGGACAAGACCAGGGTCGTCGGCCTCGTCGGCTTCCGTGAGCGGTACGACGTCACCTTCAAGGAGTTCAAGGCCCTCGACGCGTCCGGGCCCCTGGTCAAGGGAGCTCTCAAGAAGGGCGACATCGACATCGCCAACCTCTTCAGCACCGACGCCGACATCAGCAGGAACGACTGGGTGGTGCTCGAAGACCCCCGGCACATGGTGCCCGCGCAGCACATCGTCCCGGTGGTGCGCAGCGCCGTGGCCGACGCTCCCGTGCGCAAGGCGCTGGCCAGGCTCGGAGCCGTGCTGACGACCGCTGAACTGAGCAAGCTCAACAGGCTCGTCGACGTGGAGCGCAAGGACCCCGACGACGTCGCCGCGGACTGGGCCGCCGAGCATCACCTCACCAAGGATTGACGCCGGCTCCGCGGTGCCGTCCTGCGTCACGCCCTGAGGCCCGCGGAACGGAACGGAACAAGAGAGGCAGGACGAGCACGATGCCCACACCCCGCGCGGAGTCCCTCGTGGAACGCCGCTCGATCGACGTCGTACCGGACAGCGAGCGGCACGGCAGCGCCTTCAGCCAGTTCACGCTGTGGCTGGGCGCGAACCTCCAGATCACCGCCGTCATCACGGGTGCGCTCGCGGTCGTCTTCGGCGCGGGACCGTTCTGGGCGGTGATCGGGCTCGCCCTCGGGAACGTGCTGGGCGGCGCGGTGATGGCCCTGCACTCCGCTCAGGGGCCGCGGCTGGGCCTGCCCCAAATGATCTCCTCCCGGGCGCAGTTCGGCGTGCGGGGCGCGATCGTGCCGCTGGCCCTGGTCATCGTGATGTACGTCGGCTTCTTCGCGAGCGGCAGCGTGCTGGCCGGGCAGGCGGTCGGCGAACTCACAAGGCTGGGCGAGACGGCCGGCATCGTCGTATTCGCCCTCGTCACCGGGGTCGGCGCGGCCGTCGGCTACCGGCTCATCCACACCTTGGGCCGACTCGCCTCGCTGATCTGCGCGCTCGCGTTCGTCTACCTCGGCTTCCGGCTCCTGCAACGCGCCGACCTGGGCGGCCTGCTCGCCGAACGCGCCTTCGAACTCCCGGTCTTTCTGCTGGCAGTTGCGCTTGCCGCCTCGTGGCAGCTGGCATACGGGCCGTACGTCGCCGACTACTCGCGCTACCTGCCGCGTTCGACGTCCGCCCGTGCCACGTTCTGGTGGACGCTCGCCGGCACCGGGATCGGTTCGCAGTGGTCGATGACCTTCGGGGCGCTCGCCGCCGCCGCTGCGGGAAGCAGCTTCACCGGCCACGAGGTCGAGTACATCGTCGGCCTCGGCGGGGCCGGAATCATCGCTTCGGCGCTGTACTTCGTGATCGCGCTCGGCAAGCTGACGATCAACGTCCTGAACACGTACGGGGGCTTCATGTCGCTGGTCACCAGCGTCAGCGGCTTCCGCGGCCAGGCCGTGCTCTCACAGCGGGCACGCGCCGCCTACATCGGCGGGATCATGGTCGCCGGAACGGCGCTCGCCCTTCTGGGCAAGGACAGCTTCCTCACCTCGTTCAAGGACTTCCTGCTCTTCCTGCTGACCGCCTTCACGCCCTGGTCCGCGATCAACCTCGTCGACTACTACCTGATCGCGAAGGAGCGGTACGACCTGCCGGCGTTCAGCGACCCGGCGGGCCGCTACGGTGCCTGGCGGTGGCGGGCCCTGAGCGTCTACGTCATCGGTCTGCTCGCTCAATTCCCGTTCCTGGCAACGCACTTCTACACCGGCCCCTTCGTGGGCCCGCTGGGAGGTGCCGACATCTCCTGGATCGTCGGGCTGGCCGTGCCCGCGGCCCTGTACTGGCTGCTCGCACGGCACGACACCGCCCACATCCCGGACCGCACGATCCTCGGGCCCGACGACGCGGAAGCCGCTGCCGGCGCAGGTGGAGGTGGAGGTGGGGGCAGGCCGACCGCGGGTACGGGGGCTGGCACCACTGCCGGGGGCGGCCCGCGCGCGTAGCGTGCCGCACATGGACACCCGCGACCCCGAGCTCACGCGCGAACTCGACGCGACTCTTCAGACCCGCAGGGAACTGGGCAAGGAGTACGAGGACGAACTCATCGCCTCCTTCCTCGAGAAGCTCGACCACCGGCTGGAGACGGTCGTGGACAAGCGGACGCGCCGCCGGATGGCGGAGCAGCAGATGGTCGTGGCCCGCGGGGGCTCCCGGGCGCAGACGGGCGGCGGTTCGCCGTCGTATCCGGAGGGCATGGGTGCGCGGCTCCTGGCGGTCGCCTCGCTGGTGCTCGCCGTGCCGCTCTCGGCCATCGCCGCCGTCAACACAGGGCTGTCCGGCCTGCTGGTGTGCTGGGCCGGCATCGTCGGCGTCAACGCGGTGCAGGGGAACTGGAACCTTTTCCGACGGCCCAAGGAGGAGCGCCGGCAGGAGAGCGACTGGGGCTGAGCGGCCTGTCCGGCACCTGGGCTGCCGCCACTGCCGTCCCTACGGAATCGGCTGCGGGGCGGCCGGGCGTGGGCGGAGATGACCACGAGGGCTGTGCCCACGAAGCGGGGCCCCTGCGGCGGGGGGCCGCCGCACCCCGGTGCGGACACCGGGGCGGGACGAACGGCAGCCCCCCGCGGGGATACGCGCCGGTCAGGACCGGTCGCGTCCCGGCGTCCGGGTCCGGGAGCCGCTCCGGAGTTCCTCGACGCCGACACAGACCACTGTGCCGACCGTCTGTCAACCGCACGTTTCGGGGCCGTGACACTCTCTCGCCACTTCGCGGCCGCCCCGGAGGCCCGGGGCCACCGCGGGGACTTCCGGGTGTTCACGGCCCCGCCGGCGTCACTTCTTCGTGCCGCCCGCCAGATAGGCCAGCAGGTCCTGCCTGCTGACCACACCGACCGGCTTGCCCTCCGCCAACACCACCGCGGCGTCGGCGCCTTCGAGGACCGGCATCAGGTCCCCCACCGACTCGCCGGACCCGACGTGCGGCAGCGGCTCGCTCATGTGCTTCTCCAGGCGGTCGCCCAGCGAGGCACGCTGCGCGAACAGCGCGTCCAGCAGGTCCCGTTCGACGACGGAACCGACGACCTCCGCGGCCATCACATCCGGGTGGCCGGCCCCCGGCTTGACCACCGGCATCTGTGAGACGCCGTACTCGCGCAGCACCTCGATGGCCTCGCCGACCGTCTCCTCGGGGTGCATGTGCACGAGCGAGGGGATCGGGCCCTCCTTGTGCCGCAGCACGTCACCGACGCGTACGTCGGTGGCCTCGCCCTCCTCCAGGAAGCCGTAGTCGTTCATCCACTCGTCGTTGAAGATCTTGCTGAGGTAGCCCCGGCCGCCGTCCGGCAGCAGCACCACGACCACGTCGTCCGGCCCGAGCTTCTTCGCGACCTCCAGCGCGCCCACGACGGCCATGCCGCAGGAGCCGCCCACCAGCAGGCCCTCCTCCTTGGCCAGGCGACGCGTCATCTGGAAGGAGTCCTTGTCGGACACGGGAACGATCTCGTCCGCCACACCGCGGTCGTAGCAGTCCGGCCAGAAGTCCTCGCCGACGCCTTCGACCAGGTACGGGCGGCCGGATCCGCCGCTGTAGACGGAACCCTCCGGGTCCGCGCCGACGATCCGGACCCGGCCCTCGCTGACGTCCTTGAGATAGCGGCCCGTTCCGGAGATGGTGCCGCCGGTGCCGACGCCCGCGACGAAGTGGGTGATCCGCCCTTCCGTCTGCTCCCACAGCTCGGGACCGGTCGTCTCGTAGTGCGAGCGCGGGTTGTTGGGGTTGCTGTACTGGTCGGGCTTCCACGCGTCCGGGGTCTCGCGCACGAGCCGGTCCGAGACGTTGTAGTACGAGTCGGGGTGGTCCGGGTCGACGGCCGTCGGGCAGACGACCACCTCGGCGCCGTATGCCCGCAGCACATTGATCTTGTCCGTCGACACCTTGTCGGGGCAGACGAAGAGACAGCGGTAGCCCTTCTGCTGGGCGACGATGGCGAGCCCGACACCGGTGTTGCCGGAGGTGGGCTCGACGATGGTGCCGCCCGGAACGAGTTCGCCGGACGCCTCCGCCGCCTCGATCATCCGCAGCGCGATCCGGTCCTTCACAGAACCGCCGGGATTGAAGTATTCGACCTTCGCCAGAACAGTGGCGCGGATACCCTCCGTGACACTGTTCAGCTTGATCAGCGGGGTGTTGCCGACAAGGTCGATCATGGACTCGTGATACTGCAACGTGGTCTCCGCGCGTCCGTGGGCAGCGTCGTTGCGTGCCCTTACCGTCACGATATTGCGCAACACGCGCACACCGGAGGCCCGTTGCGAAGGTTGCAGAGCGGTCCCCACGGGGCAACACAGTGTTAGGAGCGCTCAACCCGCACGTCACAGGACGCGCACCGAGCGCTCACACCGACTACCCAACCACGGTGCCTCTTCATGCACCCCAGCACCATCGGACGGGTCACCGCCCGGCGGCAGCGGGAACGGATCGGCGCGACCGCGGTGTCACAGACGTCACTGTCCACGCAGTACAGCGCACGCGGAACGCGCAGCACAGTAGGACCAGCACCAGCACTCAGAACCATCAGCGGGAGGCGGACCAGAGAGATGCCGATGTCGAATGCGGCGAGCGCAAGAGTGGCACGGCGGATCGCGACCGCGGCCGCATACGGCGGCGGTGGCCTCAGCCTGCTCGGAGGCGCCGCCGTCGGACTGCTGTTCGCCGAGGCTCAGCTCGCAAAGCGGAAGATCGGCGGCTCGGACGACGAACCCCCCAAGGCCGACGGCGTCTACGGCGCCGCCTTCGCCGGACACCACCCGGGACGAGCCGTGCGGCTCGCCTTCCTCGGCGATTCCACGGCGGCCGGCCAGGGGGTGCACCTCCCCCGCCAGACTCCGGGGGCGCTGCTCGCCTCCGCGCTCGCGGCCGTCGCCGAACGCCCGGTGGAGCTGCGCAACGTGGCCCTGCCCGGTGCCCAGTCCGACGATCTGGAGCGCCAGGTCACCCTGCTGCTGAGTGAGCACGACCTCGACCACGCGCCCGACGTCTGCGTCATCATGATCGGCGCCAACGACGTCACGCACCGGATGCCGCCCTCCCGAGCGGTGCGGCTCCTCTCCGACGCGGTGGCGCGGCTGCGTACCGCCGGGTGCGAAGTGGTCGTCGGCACGTGCCCCGACCTGGGCTCCGTCGAGCCGGTCGGCCAGCCCCTGCGGTGGGTCGCGCGGCGCCTGAGCCGTCAGCTCGCCGCGGCGCAGACCATCGCCGTCGTCGAGGAGGGCGCTCGTACGGTCTCGCTCGGCGACCTGCTCGGCCCCGAGTTCGCGGCGCACCCCCGCGAGCTCTTCGGCCCGGACAACTACCACCCCTCGGCCGAGGGTTACGCCACCGCGGCGATGGCGATACTGCCGACCGTGTGCGCATCCCTCGGCCTGTGGCCGACGGAGGACGAGCGGCCCGACGCCGCGCGCCGGGAGAGCATCCTGCCGGTGGCACGGGCGGCTGCGGAGGCGGTCGCCGAGGGCGGCACCGAGGTCACGGCCGTCCGCGGCCCGTGGGCCCTGCTCAAGCACCGCCGCCGGCGTCGGCTGCCCCCGGCGGAAGAGGTCGAGACGGCGCACGAAGAGGCGCTGTAGCCCCGGCGGGCGGGCAGTACAGCTCCGCCCGCCGACCGGGCCCCTGTGCCCCCGGGGCGCCTGCCGGGAACGGGCCGCCGCCGGGCAGCGAGACGGATCCAGCGCGGTTCGGCCGGAGGTGGGCCTCCCGGGCGGCCTCCTCAACTGCACGCCGGACAGCGGGCGTTCAGGCGCCGCGGCCGGACCGCCGGGAGGGCGGAACCGTGGGTCCCCGCCGGGGGCAGGGGAGTCCCGTCCGGTCGGCCACCACACCGGCCTACCGTCGACAGTGGCCCCCTCCACGCCCCGGACAGCGGAAAGCAAGCGCTTAGAAAAGAGTCCCGCATCACACCGTGCGGCCCGTGACCCCGGGGCTACGGGGAGGTAGCTTCCCGCAGGAAACCGCTCTGCCGACCCTCTGGAGCCGTGATGCCCGAAGCAGTGATCGTCTCTGCCGCCCGCTCGCCCATCGGACGCGCCTTCAAGGGGTCGCTGAAGGACGTACGGCCGGACGACCTGACCGCGCAGATCATCAAGGCCGCCCTCGACCAGGTGCCGGAGCTCGACCCCACCCAGATCGACGACCTGATGCTCGGCTGCGGCCTGCCCGGCGGCGAGCAGGGGCACAACCTGGGCCGCGTCGTCGCCGTGCAGATGGGCATGGACCACCTGCCGGGCTGCACCATCACCCGCTACTGCTCCTCGTCGCTGCAGACGACCCGCATGGCGCTGCACGCCATCAAGGCGGGCGAGGGCGACGTGTTCATCTCGGCCGGTGTGGAGACCGTCTCCCGTTCCGTCAACGGGAGTTCGGACGGGATGCCCGGCACGCACAACCCGCTCTTCGCCGACGCCGAGGCCCGTACCGCCGAGCGCGCCGAGAAGGGCGGCCCGGGGTGGGAGGACCCGCGCGAGAGCGGGCAGGTCCCCGACGTCTACATGGCCATGGGACAGACCGCGGAGAACCTGGCCCGCCACAAGGGCGTCACCCGCAAGGACATGGACGAGTTCGGCGTCCGCTCGCAGAACCTGGCGGAGAAGGCCATCGCCGACGGCTTCTGGGAGCGGGAGATCACACCCGTCGCCACTCCGGACGGAACGGTGTCCAAGGACGACGGGCCGCGTGCCGGTGTGACACTCGAAGGCGTGGAGGGCCTCAAGCCGGTCTTCCGCCCCGACGGCCTGGTCACGGCGGGCAACTGCTGTCCGCTCAACGACGGTGCGGCCGCGCTGGTCGTCATGTCCGACACCAAGGCGCGCGAGCTGGGGCTGACGCCGCTGGCGCGCGTCGTCTCCACCGGCGTCTCCGGCCTCTCCCCCGAGATCATGGGTTACGGCCCGGTCGAGGCCAGCAAGCAGGCCCTGGCCCGTGCCGGGATGACGATCGGCGACATCGATCTCGTCGAGATCAACGAGGCGTTCGCCGCTCAGGTCATCCCCTCCTACCGGGATCTCGGCATCGACCTGGACAAGCTCAACGTCAACGGAGGCGCGATCGCCGTCGGCCACCCCTTCGGCATGACGGGGGCCCGCATCACCACGACGCTGCTCAACTCGCTGCGCTGGCACGACAAGCAGTTCGGTCTGGAGACCATGTGCGTGGGCGGCGGTCAGGGCATGGCCATGGTGCTGGAACGCCTCAGCTGACGTGCCGGAGATGTGATTTATCCCCCTGGAGCTGAGCGTTTCTCCTGCTCACGACGAGCGGGGCGGTGGAGGTATCAGTTCACCTCTGTCCTATTCATGGCGTTTGGGACTACGGTCGACTCGCCCCCGGGCTTCTCCCCGTGCTGTGCCGGGAGAGGGCGCCGGGGAGATCTGAGCCAGCGTCCAGGGGGACCGACCGAACCAGGAGAACGTCAGTGAGCGCGATATCTCTGCTGCTGCTCGCGACCGCGGTCACGGCCGCCGCGGTCGGGGGCGCCGCCCTGCATTCGGCGCGCGGTCTGCGCCGGCGCCTCGACGAGTGCGCGCAGGGCGGCACCCTCGAACGCGGGGCCAGGGTTCCGCACGCGCGCTCCGCCGAGGAGATCCGAAGCATCGTCGTCGAGGCGATCGCGGAGGAGCGTGAACGTGAGCTGGCGGAGGCCCGTGCCATGTGGGCGGCGCAGGAGCGCGGAGCCGGCGGCACGGACGTGACCGACGGGACGCTGGCCGGACACGGCACGGAGTACGAGATCGCTCCCGTCCTGGACGCCCTTCTCAGGGGCCGCGTCGACGACGACGTGCTGGAGAGCCTGCGCGAACTGCGCGACCGCGACATGCCCCAGCCGGGCATCTTCGTACCGCGGCAGATGGAGCGCGACCTGGGCGACGGCGATCTCGAACCCGTGGAACCGCTGGAGCAGCCCGGTCCGCAGGACGGGCAGGAGACCCCCGGTGTGGCCGCGGCCCGCCGCCGTCACCCTTCGGAGCCGGACTTCACGCTCAGCGGCGACCCCGCCCTCCCGGCGCAGACGCCGCTGCGCTCCAGGAACGTCGCCGGTCACGAGCGGACCGTGGGGCGCCTGGCGGAGCTGGCGGACGCCCGTACGCCGCTCTCGGACGTGCGCCAGGGCCCGCTGGGCACGCTGGACGTCTATCTCTTCCAGGACGGCACGACCGTGTGCCTCTCCCCCGGCCACCGCGAGACGGCCGAGGCCCTGTGCGCGGCGCTGCGGGACGGGGACGTCCCGGTGCTGATGGGGGGCTCCACCGTCTCCGGCGCGTACGCCCTCACCTTCGCCTACGGGGAGGGCCGCACCGCCTATCTGCTCGCGGACCGGGTCATCGCTTCCCGGTAGCAGCCGCGGCGATACGTACGGTGGCGAGCCCGACGAGGCCGACCGCGTCGGCCAGTTCATGATCGGCGTCAACTTCGCAGAGAATTTCCGCCAGATCGTGTGCAGCCACCAACAGCTGGTCGCCGACAGCGAAAACCCCCACGTCCGGCAGCTCCACCGGAGGGCGTCCCGGGAACTCCAGGCGCTGTGCCCGCACCGCCAACTCGCGGGCCAGGGCCAGTCCTTCGGCCGCTGCTCCCCTGCGCAGAGCGCTCTCCGGAAGGGTCCGCAGACGGTCCGCCGCGGGCTGGACCGCGGAGATCAATGGGGCTGTATCGAGCACCCCGCAAGCGTATGCGCCCCCGACACACTGTTGCCATCGTCCCGTTACTCAGGCACCTTGGCGGGAAGGACTCCATAAGGCAGCGTCCGGAGGCGCCGATGTCCCAGATCTTCTCCGAAGAGACCCACCGGAACATGCTCACCCGCATCCCTCAATGCACCGGCCGTGAAGTATCCGAATGGCTGCGGACTGTAGATGAAGGCCCTTCCCTCTTCCGCTTCGAGGAGAAGGTGAGCTGGCTGCGCGGCGAGCACAACCTCGCGTACGGCCACGCGAAAGCGATCATTCACGAGTACGACCTGCGGCGCGCTGCGCGCCATCTGTAACCGGCCTCCACAGGATCTCTTGGATTTCCGGAGCTGATCCGGATCAGCACATACGAAGGGGCCCGCGAGGCGTCACCGCCTCCGGGCCCCTTCTGCGCGTCCGTCAGTCGTTGCCCTGAAGGATCGCGATCAGTCGCAGGAACTCGAGGTAGATCCACACGAGGGTCAGCGTCAGACCGAAGGCGGCCAGCCACGACTCCTGGCGGGGAGCCCCGTAGGCGATGCCGTCCTCGACCTGCTTGAAGTCGAGCGCCAGGAAGAGCGCGCCGATCAGGATGCCGACGATCCCGAAGAGGACGCCCATCGCGCCGCTGCGGAAGCCGAGACCGTCACCGCCGCCGAAGACCGCGAACAGCAGGTTCACCATCATCAGCAGCACGAAGCCGACGGCGGCGGCCATCGCGAAGCGGTAGAAGCGACGGTTGACCCGGATGATCCGGGTCTTGTACATCACCAGCACCGCGGTGAAGACCGCCATGGTGCCCAGCACGGCCTGCATCGCCGCGCCCTCGGTGAACTGGTTCACATAGTTGCTGATTGCACCGAGGAAGAGGCCTTCCAGCGCCGCGTACGCCAGGATCAGCGCGGGCACGGCCTTGCGCTTGAAGGACTGGACGAGTGCCAGCACCATCGCGACGAGGCCGGCACCGATGGCGAACGGCAGAGACAGGTTCGTGATCCAGGCCACGGCCGCCATGACGACGACAAGGCCCACCGTCATACCGGTGCGGGCGACGACGTCGTTCATCGTCATGACGCCGGTCTGCGGCGGGGCGGTGGGCGGGGCCCCGGAGGGCTGACCCACTGCCTGCGTCTGCTGCTGGGCGTAAGGGTTGTTCGCGTAAGGGCTGTTCGCGTACGGGTTCCCGGCCTGCGGCTGCTGGCCGGCGTCGAAACCGGCATAGCCGCCTGAGCGGCTGAACCCCCGTCGCGAGAAGACCGGGTTGCTGCTCCTCATCTCACTCCTCCATGGCCGCACGGCACGGCACTAGCCTTCAGAGTAATGCGTTAGCAAAAACAGCACGCTACTCCAGTGTCAAGAACGAAGAAAAGCGGGGCGTGGTTCCGTCTTGGTTCCGTTCTTGTACCGCCCCGCCGGGTCCTCCACACGTGTCGCTCCGCGGCCGGGGCGTTGCGCCGAAAGGCTGAAGAACCAGAGGGCCGGGGGCTCCTGGAGACGGCGCAGCTGAGCGGCTCTCAGGGCAGCATGTGGGTGCCCGGGGCGGTGAGCAGTGTCACCGGTGCGAGGCCCCGACCGTCCAGGCCGCGTAGTCGAGATGTGCCCCCGACTGCAGGCGGCGCAGGGGCGCCAGGAGCCGCTCGCCGAGCCCCGGGTGGGGACGCCGCGGCACACCGAGCACCGCGATGCCCACGCCGAGTGCGGTCGAGAGCAGCCCGAGCAGGACGCCCGGTGAGCCAGTGGCCCGTGTGACCCGCGGCCTCCTCCGCCACCGCCTTGCCGAGCGATGTCCCGAACGGGGCATTCAGCACACGGCGAGCCCGCCGAGGCGGAACATGGCGCCGGTGAAGGGCGGTTCGCGTGCCCGCCCGTACAACGCGTACTCATCGACGGAGGCGTGGCGTCGAGGAGGATGCCGGTGCACGCGAACAGCGCCGCCTGGACGGCTCCGTGGCCGCCAGTACGTACAGCGAAGTGCCCGCGACGCCCTCGGGGATCAGCAGCGCACTCGGGACGGTGGCCCGCGGACTCGGCACGGCGGCCAATCTGCGCGCCCAGCTGCGGCGACGTACGGGCCTGTCCTCCAGCGCGTACCGCCGCCAGTTCAGCGCACGCGTCCCCTGACGGCGCTCCTTCCGCGGCCGGTCCGCCGCGGGGCCACGGGCGGCGAGGGCAGGAACCTTTGCCATCGGGCACAACTCGGCCTGCGTCCGGATCCGTGCCCGTACGATGCGTCCGTGATCCGCAACGGCCCGAAGGTGTCTCCCGCACCCGCCCTCCAGGGGCGTGCCCGGGCGCTGCCGTTGCTGGTCATGGCGGTCCTGTGCGGGCTGCTCGCGATGCACGGGCTCGGAGCGGCGCCGCCGCCCGAGGCTCACCCGCACCAGGTGACGGCGCACTCGGCGCCGGAGGCGGCCGTCCCGGGCGGTCACGCGACAGGCGGTCACACCACAGGCGGTCACACCACAAGCGGTCACGCCGCCCACGGCAACTCTCACGTCCACGGCGTCGTACACAGCGATGCCCACGACGAGAGCCCGCGCATCGGACCCGGCGGCCAGCACGCGGACCAGTGCGAGTGCGACGGAACGGGCGGGCACGTCGCACACGCCGACGCGGCATGTTCGGCGAGCGGCACCAGCGGCTCCCCGAGCATGGACGGCCCCGCCTCCGCCACGGCCGCCGGCCCGCAGCCCGACACGGACCTCGACGGGTGGTGCCGGCCGGACACCGGAGCGGAACGGGCGCCACCCTCACTTCACCGGCTTCAACTCCTGCGCATATAGGGGCGCCTCACGGCGCGGCCGCAGGGCCGCCGCCGCATCAGGTGCACCCGGAAACAGCAACTCTTCTACACGCAGGAGCAGTACGACCATGAGTACACAACGTTCCACCCTCAGCCGCGCGGTGACCGCCGCCGCGTCCGCCGCGGTCGCGGCGCTGGCGCTCGCGGCATGCGGCAGCGGCCAGGACCAGGCGGCCGGCGACGGCCACGGCTCGGGCCACGACAGCGGAAAGAAGCCCGCGAAGAGCGCGGGCGCAGCCGACGTCTCCTTCGCGCAGGGCATGATCCCCCACCACCGCCAGGCCGTGGAGATGTCCGAACTGGCCTCCTCCCGTGCGGAGTCGGCGAAGGTGAAGTCGCTCTCCGAGCGGATCAGCAAGGCCCAGGAGCCCGAGATCGAGAAGATGTCCGGATGGCTGAAGTCGTGGGGCGAGAAGGTCCCCGCCCCGGGCCGAGGACACTCGGCGCACTCGGGTCACTCCATGGCCGGGATGATGACTCCCGAGGACATGGAGAAGCTCAAGAAGCTGTCCGGCGAGAAGTTCGACCGCGAATTCCTGCAGATGATGACGGCGCATCACGAGGGAGCCGTCGACATGGCCCGCACGGAGGAGTCGGACGGCTCGTACAAGCCGGCGAAGGCCATGGCCCGCGACATCAGGCGCTCACAGACCGGTGAGATCAAGGAGATGCGGGAGCTGCTGAAGAAGTAGCGCTCCCGTCCGCGCACGGCTCACCGTGCCGGTGTCCCGTACGTCGGCCCGCCCATGCGGCGCCTGACGTACGGGACGCCGGCGAGCGGCAGCAGCCGCCGCGCGAGCAGGCCGCAGCCCCGCCCTCCTGCTCCCCGCGGTCGTCGATCGGCCGGCAGCGCATCCGTCCGGTCGCGCAGACCAGACGCATGACGCGAGCGAATCTTGCGACCCGGCGGGGTACTCGCGAGCGCGACCCGGCGTGCGCAGAGCGAGGAGCGTCAGTGCCCGAAGCGAGATCGTCCGCGGGCCCGGAACCGGAGCCCGGACCCGGGCCCGACCCGGAGACCGGCACCGGCTCACAGCGATGGAAGGCCCTGGCGGTCTGTCTCGTCGCGGGATTCATGACGCTGCTGGACGTCTCGATCGTCAACGTGGCCCTGCCGTCCGTACGAGAGGGCCTGCACACCACCGAGTCCGAACTCCAGTGGGTGCTCTCGGGGTACGCGCTCTCCTTCGGGCTCTTCCTCGTCCCCGCCGGGCGGATGGGCGACGCACGCGGCCGCCGCCTCGTCTTCATGGTCGGCCTGGCCCTGTTCACCCTGGCGTCCGCCGCGTGCGGAGCCGCCCGTACGAGTGCGTGGCTCGTGGCCGCGCGGCTGGTGCAGGGCCTGAGCGGCGGGCTGATCGCACCGCAGATCTCGGCCCTGATCCAGCAGATGTTCTCCGGACGGGAACGGGCGCGGGCCTTCGGCATGTTCGGCACGGTCGTCGGCGTCTCCACCGCCGTGGGACCGCTGCTGGGCGGCGTGATCATCCAGGCGGCCGGCGCGGACGAGGGCTGGCGCTGGGTCTTCTACGTCAACCTCCCCATCGGCATCCTCTGTCTCTTCCTCGCCCGACGGCTGCTGCCCGACACCCCCACCGCCGGTGCGCGGCAGCGGTCCCAGAGCCTCGACCCGGTGGGCGTGGCCCTGTTGGGCGCGGGCGTCCTGGCGGTGCTGCTGCCGTTCGTCCAGGCGCAGCAGTGGAAGGGCGACGGCAAGTGGCTGCTGCTGCTACTCGCGGCGGTGCTGCTGGCCTGCTTCGTCCGGTGGGAGTCGCGGTGCTCACGGCGCGCGACGGAACCTCTCGTGGCGCTCTCGCTCTTCCGCATCCGCTCGTACTGGACGGGCTGCCTGCTGATCGTCTTCCAGTTCGCGGGCTTCACATCGATCTTCTTCATCACCACGCTGTATCTGCAGAGCGGGCTGCACTACAGCGCGCTGCAGGCGGGGCTCGCCATCACGCCGTTCGCGCTGGGGTCCGGAGCGGCCTCGCAGCTCGGCGGACGGTACGTGGACCGGTACGGGCGCAGGCTCGTGGCCGGCGGGCTCGCGCTGACCGCGCTCGGACTGGCCGGCACCGCGCTCACGGCCCACGCGGTCGAGGGGCACAGCACCGGCTGGTACCTGATGATTCCGCTGCTGCTCGCAGGGCTGGGCACCGGTTTCGTCATCGCCCCGAACCAGGCGCTGACCCTCTCCCAGGTGCCTGTGGCGCGGGGCGGCAGCGCGGCCGGAGTGCTGCAGACCGGGCAGCGCATCGGGGCCTCGGTCGGCATCGCGGGCGTGGGCTCCCTCTTCTTCACCCGACTGAACATGAGCCACGGCCCACCGGTCGAGGCCGACTGGCGCTCGGCGTACCAGCACGGGCTCGTTCTCTCGGTCGTCTTCGTCCTGATCGCACTGACGGCGGCCCTGGCCGATATATGGACGGACCGTCAGGGCACCGAATCGCACCCCGCTGTGGATCACGGCCCGCAGCCGCCGCCCGGTTGATCCGCCCCTTCGTGGATCCGGCGCGCGGGAGCGGGGCCGCGGACTCCCGGCGGGCACGCCACCCGCGGTCCGGGCGGGCCTTGCAGACATGCCCTAGCGGGGACGGCCGCTGTCGTCGTACGCCTCCTTCTCGTCCGAGGGCCCGGACGGGCCGGGCGCCCCGGTCGGCATCGCCGGGTGACGTCCCAGGAGGAAGACTCCGCCGATGGCCGCTCCCAGCCCCAGGACTTCCCAGGTGACCGCCAGCGGCGTCAAGCGCACCGTGTCGCCGAGGAACCCGATGCTGCACGCGATCCCGGAGAGTGGCTCCGCGGCCGTCAGCGCGGGCAGGGACTGCCGCAGTGCCCCGGCTTCGAAGGCGCTCTGCACCAGCACCAGCCCGATGACGGCAGATGTGACGATGACGTACGGCTGCCAGCTCGTGACCAGTCCGACGAGGCCGGATTCGCTGAACACCGTGCTCGCCTCACGGGTCAGGGCGTCCTGGACCCCGTAGAGCACACCTGCCGCTCCGGCCAGGAGCGGAGGCTCCTCGGCCAGTCGCAGATTGCGGGCGATCACGACCATCACCAGGGCCACCGCCACCACCGACCCCAGCACGAACCAGCGCCGGAAGGCACCGATCTGAGCGTCGTCGTTGCCCTGCGGGGATCCGGCGGCAACGAACGCGGCCACGCCTCCGCTGAGCAGCACCACCCCCGCCCAGCCGCTTCGGCCGAGCCGCTGCCCGCTGATCCGCCGCGCCAGCGCCATCGCGAAGAGCAGATTGGTGGCCAGCAGCGGCGCGACCCGTGAGACGTCCCCCTGTGCCAGCGCGGCGGCGCTGAGGAGCTGGCCGATCACCATGAAGCCGATGCCGAGCAGCCAGCGCGGGACCTTCATCAGGTCCAGCAGCAGCCGGAAGGAGAGGATGTCGGCCAGCGGGGCGCGGGCTGCGGCCTCCTGCTGGAGCACGAACCCGAGGCCCAGAAAGCAGGCCCCGACCAGGCCGTACACGTAGACCATGATCGACATGCCACTCCACGGCGCTTGAGCGGGCCCCGCGCTGCACTGCGGGCCGTCCGGATCCGGCGTATCCGTCTGAAGACTCCCAGCATCTCCCAAATATTCCGGTCCGGGAGACTGCTGGGCCGCGACACAGGTGATTGCCCACGGAGCGGACCAAAGCCCCGGCACCGTGACGGGCCCGGCGGGGCGCTGACGGGCAGGAACAGGGCCGCACAGGGATCGCGGAGCGCGGGCACCCGCCGTGCCGGTGCCGGATGGCCGGAATGGCCGCACGGGGCGGAGCCTTCGGCCCCGCTTCCTCAAGAGCCCCACCACACTCGCGTGCGCTGAATAGCGTTGAGACATGAGTTTGATGACAGAGGGGGAGGCACCTGGGCCCGTCCGCTTCTACCTGGCCTGTGACGACGTCGGCTGCCCGGCTCGCGCGGTGTTCGACCTCGTGATCAACGAGCCTCCGCCACCGATTGAGGACGACCTGTTCGGGCACATCCTGCACAGCAGCGCCCGCGCGGCCCCCTACCTCGAGGAGCAGGGCTGGACCTTCACGCAGGGGATCGGGTACTGGTGTCCGACCTGCTCCACCCCCCTGTCCGAACGTCCCGGCCCACCCAAGCCCGGGCGGCGTCACGTCTCGCGCCGTCAGCGGCGGGATCCGAGGGGCCCGCAGTAGAGAGCCTCCCCGCCGGCAGAGCGCTTGGCCGCGGTGCGGCCCCGGCAGAGCGCCTGCCCGCAGTTGCCGCAACGCCGCGCGCACGGCCATGGGTCCGCCGGTCCACGCTCCGTGATCCCGCCTGGTGGCAGAACGCACCGAGCACACACCCGCGCCTGTGCGCCCCCGCACTGGCCGCGTGCGCCTGCGAATTCAAGCCGTTCCGGGACACCCGCCCCGTGCGGCCGCGGTGCCCTTATGTTCTGCTTTCACCACAGGAGCCCGCTCTGCCTGCTGCGGTTGTATCTGCTCCCGTATGGATCGACCCTGTAAGAAACGTATCCGGGCTGGATTGGTGCCATGAATGCGTGGAGCGAGGCCGAGACCATCGACTTCCGTGGACCACTCGACGTGGCGAGTGGCGCCACGGTGCTGCTCGACAACGAGAACGTGATCATCGGGTGGAGCGAAGCCGCTGAAGGCCTCTTCGGATATGAACCGCGCGAGATCTTGGGCCGGCCGCTCGAGACGCTGATAGTGGAGAGAACGTCCCAGGAACAGCCGCTCATCGAGCTCCTCGACCGGTCCGTCGGCCCGGCATGCCGCAGCGAGGCCAGCGTCGCGCGTCACCGGGACGGCCACCACGTCGATGTGGCGACGACGATCTGCTCCCTCGCCGGGCGGGACGAACCTCCGCAGATCATGGTCGCGGCGGAGCTGGAACCGCTGCGCAGCTGGGAAGCGCACCAGGCCATGCTCCGCGGGCTCGCCACGCAGTCGCCGATCGGCCTGGGCATCTACGACACCGATCTGCGTCTGACCTGGATAAACGCGAAGTACCAGAGCGAGATAGACCGCAAGGGCCACAACCTCGGCGAGTTCGTCGGCAAGCGTGTGGACGAGCTGTACGACGGCGGCGAGGTGATCTCGGAGGGCTATCCCAGTTCGCTGGGTGAGGTCATGCAGAGCGTGATCGACACCGGCAGGCCGGTCTTCGGCCTACTCTACGAGGCCCGGCCACCCGTCGACCCGGAGCACGACCACGTCTGGTCGTGCGCGTACTACCAGCTCAAGGATGCCGACGGACACGTGCTCGGCGTCTGCGAGGACGCCCTCGACATCACCGACCGCTACCGCGCCCAGCAGCGTCTGGCGCTGACGGTGCGCGCCGGGGTACGGATCGGCACCACGCTCGACATGACCACCACGGCCAGGGAGATCGCCGAGGTGGTCATCCCGGCCTTCGCCGACAGCGTCACCGTGGACCTGGTCGACGGAGTCCTGGAGGGCGAGGAGCCCCGCCAGCACGGAGACACCCCGGCCCTGATCAGAGTCGTGGAGCGCGTGGGCACCCCGTACGCGGGCGCCGAGGACACGTCCTCCACCGGTCCCTTCCCCGTCGAGTACGAGCCCGGCTCGCCGCAGCTCAGCTCGCTCGCGTCCCGCAAGGCCCTCACCGTCGACCGCGAGCGCCCGGCGCAGACGCCGGAGGACGAGAGCGGCGTCCACTCCACGCTCGCCGTGCCACTGCGCGCCAGGGGCACCACGATGGGCCTCGTCACCTTCATGCGCAGCGGCAACCCGGCTCCCTTCGATCACGACGAGCTCTCCCTCGCCAACGAGCTGGCGACCCGTACCGCACTGTCGATCGACAACGCCCGCCGCTACACGCGCGAGCGCGCCTCCGCGCTGACGCTCCAGCGCAATCTGCTGCCCAGGGGCCTGCCCGAGCTGTCCGCCGTCGAGGTGGCGCACCGCTATCTGCCGTCCGACGTCGGGCTGGGCGTCGGCGGCGACTGGTTCGACGTGATCGCCCTGTCCGGGACGCGCGTGGGCATGGTCGTGGGCGACGTGGTCGGTCACGGCGTGAACGCGGCCGCCACCATGGGGCGTCTGCGCACCACCGTCCGGGCCCTGGCCCGGCTGGATCTCGCCCCCGACGAGCTGCTCTCGCGGCTGGACGACCTCGTACTGCAGGGAGCCGAGGACCAGGAACCCGGTGCCGTGCCCGGCACCGACGAAGGGCTCGGCGTCGCCTGCCTCTACGCCGTGTACGACCCGGTCTCCCGGATGTGCACCGCCGCCCGCGCCGGCCACCCGCCCGCCGCCAGCGTCGACCCGGAAGGCAACTTCAAGCTGCTCGACATCCCGCCCGGTCCCCCGCTGGGTGTCGGCGGGCTCCCGTTCGAGTCGATGGAGATCGAACTCCCGGAGGGAAGCCTTCTCGCGCTCTTCACCGGGGGGCTCGTACAGGACCGCGACCGCGACATCGACACGGGCGTCGCGAAGCTCAAGGGTGTGCTGAGCGACCGCCGGGCCACGCTCGAGGAGTTGTGCGACCGGACCCTGAGCGAGCTGCAGCCCGACGGCCCGGCGACCGACGACGCCGCGCTGCTCCTGGCACGCACGCACGAGCTGGGAGCCGACCAGGTCATCGGCTGGGAGCTGGAAGCCGAGCCCAGCGCGGTCTCCCGCGCACGGACGCTGGTCATGGACCAGCTGACCGAATGGGGCCTGGACGAGCTGGCGTTCACCACCGAACTCGTCGTCAGCGAACTCGTCACCAATGCCATCCGGCACGCGGTCGGCCCTGTCTATCTGCGGCTCATCCGGGATCGCAGCCTGCACTGCGAGGTCTCCGACAAGGGCCACACCTCGCCCAATCTCCGGCACAGCGCGACGGACGACGAGGGCGGTCGCGGCCTGTTCATCGTGGCGCAGATGGTGCAGCGCTGGGGCACCCGCTACACGACCTCGGGCAAGACGATCTGGACGGAGCAGGCACTGCCCTGACCCTGGACGACCGGTGGGCACGTGAACACCACCGGGTCCGTGGACGCGGACGGACGCGCAGATGTGCCGGGCCGTCACAGCTCAGGCGCATGGGTGGTGCCCGGAGCCGGACTTGAACCGGCACGGCCCTCAGGGCCAACGAGGTTTAAGCTCGTCGTGTCTACATTCCACCATCCGGGCACCGGCTCCAGGTCCCGCAGCTACGCAGTGCATGCGGGTTCCTACCCCAGAGTGCAGGTAGAGCCTATCCAGCGTCAGGCCCCCAACTGGGGGGCGTCAGCCCGATGTTGTCTTATTTTATGGGCAACTGACGACGCGTCAGTACCGCGTCCCCCACTTCGGAGGCCCGCCCGGATCACGTCCCTGGCACGTGAAATGACGGAAAGTCGCCGTCCGGACACTGGAATTCGCCTTCCGTCGGCGGGAGTCCCGCGGGGGTGTCCGGCCCCGCCCGCGGTCTCGGGGGAGCCGTCATACCCAGGGATGACCGCGTGACGTCGATGTACCTCGGAAGGCGTGCCCCGATACGGGCATGGGGGGTGATCCGCGGGGGCGCACGGAAGGACAACATGGTGTGGACCCGAGATCCGTACACCGTCCGACAGGAGCGCACTCCCGTGACCACCACCTACTCCTCCCGCGTACCGGCTGCTGCCCCAGCGCCCGCCGGCGTCGCCGCAGCGCGCGCCACGGACCTCTCGAAGGTCTACGGGCAGGGCGAGACCAAGGTGGTCGCGCTCGACCGAGTCTCCGTCGAATTCCGCAAGGCCGAATACACCGCGATCATGGGACCGTCGGGCTCCGGCAAGTCGACCCTGATGCACTGCATGGCCGGCCTCGACTCGGTCTCCGGCGGTAGCGCCCTGATCGGCGACACCGAACTGACCAAGCTCAGGGACAAGAAGCTGACGAAGCTGCGCCGCGACCGGATCGGCTTCATCTTCCAGGCCTACAACCTGCTTCCGACGCTCAACGCGATGGAGAACATCACGCTCCCGCTCGACATCGCGGGCCGCAAGGCGGACCAGGCCTGGCTGGACCGCGTCATCGAGACCGTCGGACTCTCCGGCCGGCTCAAGCACCGCCCGAGCCAACTCTCCGGCGGCCAGCAGCAGCGCGTGGCCGTGGCCCGGGCGATCGCCAGCAGGCCGGAGATCATCTTCGGGGACGAGCCGACGGGCAACCTCGACTCCCGCGCCGGAGCGGAGGTGCTGGGCTTCCTGCGCAACTCCGTGAGGGAGTTGGGCCAGACGATCGTGATGGTCACCCACGACCCGGTGGCCGCCTCCTACGCGGACCGCGTCGTCTTCCTCGCGGACGGCCGCATCGTCGACGACATGTCCGGGCCGACCGCCGAGTCGGTGCTCGAGCGCATGAAGAACCTCGACGCCAGGGTGCGTACGAACTGACCCGCGCCGGCGCGGGCGCCTCTGTGCCGGCCACACGGCCGTGCAGCGCCCGCCGAGGCAATCACCAGCACGAACCCGGAACCGGCCCAGGACTGCCGGGCCGCTGGATACCGCGTTCCCAGAAACCCAGAACCCAGGACAAACCGATGCTCCGTACTGCCTTGCGCAACGTCTTCGCGCACAAGGCCCGGCTGCTGATGACCGTGCTCGCCGTGATGCTCGGCGTGGCCTTCGTCTCCGGCACCCTGGTCTTCACCTCGACCATCTCCGACGCGTACCAGAAGAGTTCGGAGAAGGGCTACAGCAACGTCGACCTCGCCATCGAGCCGCCCGCGGGCGGCGATTCCGGGCCGCCCCGCAGGCGGCCCGGCGACCAGGACCGGCTGACGCAGGCCACCCTCGACAAGGCGCGCGAGTTGCCCGGCGCACGTAGCGCCAGCGGCTCCGTCACCGGCTTCACCGCGCTCGCCGACAAGCACGGCAAGCTCGTCGGCGAGGGCTGGCAGACCACCGGCGGCAACTACGACTCCGGCCGCAACGGCAAGGCCGAGGACGCCCGTTACCCGATGAAGAACGGCCGGGCACCGCACAAGTCCGACGAGGTCGCCATCGACTCCGCGACGGCGAAGCGCGTCGGCTTCGAGGTCGGCGACACCGCCCGCATGTCGGTCAACGGACCGGTGCTCAAGCAGCGCGTCGTCGGCATCTTCACCACCGACGACGGCAACGTCGCCGCCGGCGGCACGCTCGTGCTGTTCGACACCCCCACCGCCCAGCGGCTCTTCGCCCTGCCGGGGCAGTACGACCAGATCACGCTGAAGGCCGCCGACGGCACTTCGCAGGCCCAGCTGAAGTCCCAGGCAGAGAAGATCATCCCCAAGGGCGCGGACGCGGTCACCGGCAAGAAGCTCGCCGCCGACCAGTCCGAGGCGATCAAGAAGGGCATGAGCGGCATGCAGACGGCGATGCTGGTCTTCGCCGGAATCTCGCTGTTCGTCGGCATCTTCATCATCGCCAACACCTTCACGATGCTCGTCGCCCAGCGCACCAAGGAGCTGGCGCTGCTGCGCGCGGTCGGTGCCGGGCGCCGTCAGGTGACGCGCTCGGTGCTCATCGAGGCGCTGGTCGTGGGCGCTGTCGCCGCGGTCGGCGGCATGGCTGCCGGCGTCGGCATCGGGGCGGCGCTGCGTTCGCTCATGGGCAGGTTCGGCGCGACCGTGCCGGACGGGCCGCTCGTCGTCGACTCCACCGCCATCGGCGCCTCGCTCGCCACGGGCGTCGTGGTGACCGTCCTCGCCGCCTGGCTCCCGGCCCGCAAGGCGGCGAAGATCCCGCCGGTGGCGGCGATGAGCAGCGTGCACGCGGCGGCGACGACGCGTTCGCTGGTCATCCGCAACACGATCGGCGCGCTGCTGGCCGGCGCGGGCACGGCACTCGTGCTGTACGGCGCCGGGATGGACGACCGCGACACGGCCAAGATCCCGCTCTCGGCCGGTGCCGCCACGCTCCTCATCGGGGTCTTCGTCCTGACGCCGCTGCTGTCGCGGCCGCTGATCGCCGCGGCCGCGCCGTTCATGCGGATCTTCGGGGTCTCGGGGAAGCTCGCCCGTCAGAACTCGGTGCGCAATCCCCGCCGCACCGCCGCGACCGCGTCCGCGCTGATGATCGGGCTCACCCTGATCACCGGGCTGACGGTGATCGCCGGAAGCGTGCAGCAGGCCGTCGAGAAGCTGGCCACCGATTCGCTGAAGGCGGACTACACCGTCAGCATGGCCAATCAGACGCCGCTCTCGCCCGGCGTCGAGCGGAAGCTGACGCGCGACGACCAGGTCGAGTCGCTGAGCCCGATGCGCAACTCCCCCGCCCGGGTGGGCAGTTCCACGGAGTATCTGACGGGCGTCAAGGGCGAGACCATCAGCGACCTCACCGACATGCCGTTCGTCTCCGGCGGCTGGGACGGGCTGTCCGGCAACAAGGCCGTCGTCGACAAGGACACCGCCAAGGAAAAGGGCTGGAAGACCGGTTCGACCTTCCCCGTCACCTTCGAGGACGGGAAGAAGACCCGGATGACCGTCTCGGGCGTCTACGAGGGCAACGAGATGATCAGGGGCATCATGCTCGACACCGGGACTCTCGACCCGCACATGAAGCAGCTCTCGAGCATGCAGGTGATGGTCAAGACGAAGGACGGCGCGAGCGATTCGGTCAAGGCGTCCCTGGAGAAGGCGCTGGGCAACAACCCGGCCGTACTCGTCCAGGACGAGAAGGACGTCACGGAGTCCATCGCCAAGATCTTCACGCTGATGCTCAACATGCTCTACGGGCTGCTCGCGATGGCGGTGATCGTGGCTGTGCTGGGTGTGGTCAACACACTGGCGATGTCCGTCTTCGAACGCTCGCAGGAGATCGGGATGCTGCGCGCCATCGGCCTGGACCGGCGGGGCATCAAGCGGATGGTGCGGCTGGAGTCGCTCGTCATCTCGCTCTTCGGCGGAGTGCTCGGCATCGGACTCGGCATCTTCTTCGGATGGGCCGCGGGCAAGGTCGTCGGGCTGTCGCTGTCGACGTACTCGCTGGTGCTGCCGTGGGACCGGATCGGGATCTTCCTCGGACTGGCGGCGGTCGTCGGCATGCTGGCCGCGCTGTGGCCGGCACGGCGGGCCGCCAAGCTGAACATGCTCACCGCGATCAAGACCGAGTAGCCCGGCGGCGCCCTGCCGCGGGCCCGCCGCGGGCAGGGCACGGGCAGCACCGCGGCCCGGTCCCCTCACCGAGGGGGCCGGGCCGCCGAGTTACGCGGGCTCTCGGGCCGTCGCTCAGCCCGGCGCGTCGCCGAAGTCGGGGACGGGCAGCCGCTCGCCGTCCCGCAGCGCCGAATCGTGCGCCACGACTCCGGGCAGCGTGTAGCGGGCGGCGACCCAGGCGTTGACGGAGGGCAGCGTGCTGTCGTTCACCGCGCTGACGAAGTCGTCGACGAGGAAGTGGTGGCTTCCCTCATGCCCGTTGGGTGCGTGAGCGAACTCGGCGGGCAGACGGGCACGGTCGTGCACCGGAGCCGTACCGGAGATGAAGGCGTCACGCAGCGCCGGCGAGACGTCGGCGAGCGAGGGATCGTCGGCGGAGAGCGTCGGCACGGCCTGCAGATGCTCCGAGACGTCCCGCACACCGGTTTTGTCCTGCCAGAAGCTGACGGTCGCCAGCTGCTCGAAGCTCCCCTCCGTGCCGAAGAAGCGGAAGCGGGACTCACGGATGTGCGAGGGGTATCCGACCCGGCGGAACTCGTTCGTGCGGAACGATCCCCCGCCGGCGACCTCGAAGAGCGCCGTCGCGTTGGAGAAGTCGTTGCCGAACTGGCTGACCTGCCGGTCGAACACGCCGTCGCCCCGCTCGTCGCGGACACCGACGGCGCTGACGCTCGTGGCGTACGTCTGCCAAGCACCCAGCACACCGCCGATGCTGTGCGTGGGGTAGAGAAGCGGCGGATAGCTGGCCGTCTCCTTCCACCGCTCGCCCCCGCTGAAGCGGTACGCGTCGTAGAAGCCGAGGTCCATGTCGTGGACGTAGTCGCCCTCGGCGTAGAACAGCCGCCCGAAGCCGCCGTCGTCGATCTTCTCGCGCGCATAGACCGTGGCCGGGTTGTAGTGGCTGGTCTCGCCCATCATGTACGTGAGGCCGGTCTCCTTGACGGCTTCGATGATGGCCGCCGTCTCCTCCTCGGAGACCGCCATGGGCACGGCGGAGTAGACGTGCTTGCCCGCGCGCAACGCCCGTACCGCCAGCGGTCCGTGGGTCCAGCGCTGCGTGAAGAGGGCGACCGCGTCGACGTCCGATTCGAGCATGTCGTCGAAGGAGGACACGGTTCCTGCCAGCCCTTCGGCGGCGACGAGCCGCTCGGCGCGCTCGGGCAGGAGATCCGTGACATGAATGGCGCCGACGCCGGGGTGCAGCCGGAAGAGCTTGGCGAACGATCCGGCGAACTGTCCGGCGCCGACGATTCCGATGGAGAAGGGCACGAGCGAAAGCCTTTCCTGTGCGTGCCGTGGTTACTCGGTACTCAATTGTTCCGCTGGCTCAATTGCCTTGCTGGAAGAGGAAGTTGATCTGCCTGTTCGTCTCCGAGAGGGAGCTCGCCGGGGAATCGCCCGCGTAGATCTCCTGCATGGCGGGGATCATCATCGCGTTGATGTCGGCGGCGTGGTCCGTCACCGGGAAGGAGAAGGCCGTGCCTTCCTCGAGGTGACGGGTGAAGGGTGAGACGTCCAGCCCGTTCTTGCGGTGGGTGGCGATGGCCTTCTTCGTGCCCTCGGGGGTCGCGGGGAAGACCGTCGCGTCCTTGCCCACCAGGTTCTGGCACTCGTCCGAGGCCAGGAAGGCGACCCATTTCGCGGCGCCCTGCTTGTTCTTCGCTCCCTTCGGTATGGAGTCGGCGAGGCCGCCCAGCATCGAGGCGCGCTTGCCCGTCGGGCCCTTCGGCGTCGGGGCTATGCCGAGCTCGTCGACGCCCTTGAGGCCGGCGAACGTGCTGAGCATCCAGGAGCCGTGCATCGCGAGGGCGGCCTTGCCCGAATCGAGTTGCGTCTCGGGGTGGTTGGTGTCCGAGTAGTCCTCGAGGGGGGCCATGTAGCCCTTCTCGGCGAGGCCGAAGTACCAGTCGATGGTTTTCTGGAAGCCCTTCTGGTCGTAGTTGTAGTGCTCGCCCCACGGATTCTTGTCCGTGTAACGCCAGCCGGCCGAGGCGGCGAAGGAACTCCACTGCGTCTGGCCGCTGTTGTCTCCCCCGGCGTCGTTGGTGGCCAGGCCGTAGCGCACGACGTTGTCCTTGTCGAAGCCGGGCTCGTCGCCACGCTTCCCGTTCACGTCGACCGTCAGACGGGCGAGGGTCTTCTCGAAGCTGCCGCCGTCCCGCGGATTCCAGGCAAGATCGCGCAGTTCGGCGTCGCTGACCCCCGCCGCCTTGGTGATCTTCTTGTTGTAGAAGACGCCGATGGTGTCCCAGTCCTTCGGGGCGCCGTAACGGTGCCCGTCCCGGCCCGTCCAGGGCTTCGCCAGGCCCGGTTCGTAGTCCGAGGCCTCGATGCCGCGGGTCGGGCCCAGCTCATCCAGCGGACTGAGCGCCCCGAGCCCCTCGTACTGCGGGTACTTGGCGACGTGGTTGGTGAAGACGTCCGGCTGGGTGCCGGCGATGAAGCTCGACGTGAGCTTCGTCCAGTACGAGTCCCACCCGATCTGGGTGATGTCGACGCGCAGCCCCGGGTTCCTCTTGTGGAACGCCTTCGCGCACGCCTCGTACGCGGGCTGCTGGGAGGAGTCCCACATCCAGTACGAGACCGTGTGCTCGTCCCCGCCGGAGACGGTCTGCGGTGCGCAGCCCGCGGCGGGAAGGGCCAGGGCCAGCGCCACGAAGGAGGCCGCGCAGGCCCGGGCGGACATGCGGCGCCGGGTGCCGCTCGGTGCGGTGCTCATCCCACTCTCCTTCACTTGATGCCGCTGAAGCCGATGGAGTTCACGATGCGTTTCGCCAACAGGGCGAAGAGCAGCACCATGGGCAGCGCGGCGACGAAGGTGGCCGCCATCAGACCCGCCCAGTCGGTGCCCGTCTGCGGGGTCTGCGCCCGGAAGATGCTGAGCGCGACGGTGAGCACCCGCGAACTGCCGCTGTAGGAGACCATCAGCGGCCAGAAGTACTCGTTCCACGCGGTGATGTACGTGAGGATGCTCAGCGTCGCGATGGGAGCCGTGGACATCGGGAGGATCAGCCGGAAGAAGACACGGATCCGCCCGGCCCCGTCGATGAGCGCGGCCTCCTCGACCTCGCGGGATATGCCGAGGAAGAACTGGCGCAGGAAGAAGACGGCGAACGGCATCGTCATGAACACCATCGGCGTCGCGATGCCGAACAGGCTGTCCACCAGGCCGGCTTGCTTGATCAGTACGAAGTTCGGCAGCAGCGTGAAGACGGCGGGGATCATCAGTCCGCCCAGCACGAAGCCGAACACCGCGTCCCGCCCGCGCCAGCGCAGCCGCGCGAAGGCGTAGGCGGCCATCGCGGCGAAGAACACCTGGCAGAAGGTGACGATCGTGGCGACCAGGACCGAGTTGGCAAGGTAGCGCCAGAAGTCGAGCGAGCCACCGGACCCTCCCTCGGCGAGTGCCTCCTTCGTACTCTGCAGGCCGAAGACCCTCAGGAACCCGCCGAAGCTGAAGTCCACGGGAAGCGCCGAGGCGGGGGCCTGCGCCAGTGCGGTGTTCGTGGAGAGCGCAGTCCTCAGCATCCAGTAGAACGGGAACAGCGTGATCAGGGTGATCACGGCCATCGCGGCCCAGGCGAGCACGCGCCCCCACGACAGCGGAGGTCGCTCCCGCTTGCCGGCGGCCGGCTCCTCGCGGGTCTCCGGTTCGCTGCCGGTCCCCGCATGCGTCATCGTTGCCGTCACTTCGGACCTTCCCTTCTCAGCCGAGGTCCGAGCGGCCGGCGCGCATGAGCCGGTACTGGAAGACGGTGATGGCGGTCAGCACGAGCATCAGGGCCACCGAAATGGCCGAGGCGTAGCCGAACTGCAGGCGGTCGAACGCGAGGTCGTACACGTACAGCTGCAGCACGTTGGTGGCGTTGGCGGGCTTGCCGTCGGTGGTGACCGAGACGGTGTCGAAGACCTGGAACGAGCCGATGATCGTGATGATCAGGACCAGCGACAGGATCGGCCGCAGCAACGGAATGGTGATGGACCTGAACATGCGCCACTCGCTCGCGCCGTCGACGCGGCCCGCTTCGTAGAGCGTCGGCGGTATGGACTGCAGTCCCGCGAAGATCAGCAGCGCCGTGTAGCCCACGTGCCGCCATACGTTGACGAGAGCGATCGTCGGTATCGCCCATGAGGCGTCGCCGAAGAAGGCGATCCGCTCGAAGCCGAGCCATTCGATGATCTCGTTGCCCACCCCGAGCTGCGTGTCCAGGATCCACAGCCACACGATTCCGGCGACGACGTTCGAGACCAGGTAGGGAGCGAGCACGACTCCCCGCAGGACGGTCGAGCTGGTGAGCCTGTGCATCAGCACGGCTATCAGCAGCGCGACGACCGTCTGCACCCCGATGTTGACCACGACGTAGTGCAGCGTCACGCCCAGCGAGTCCCAGAAGACCGGGTCGTTGACGAGGCGCCGGTAGTTGTCGAGGCCCACCCACTTCTCGGCGGAGAGCAGGTCGAAGCTGGTGAAGCTGAGGTAGACGCCGCGCAGCGTCGGCCACACCAGGAAGGCCAGGTACCCGATCATCGCCGGGGCGATGAAGAGGAGAGCCGTACGGCCTTCTCCGGGAGCACGCCCCGTGGCCGGGCTCGCAGTCGTCGGTTTGATCACGGCCACCGGCAGACCTCCTCGTCCGCGTCTCCTCGTGGTTCACCTCGATGGATTTACTTCTACGTGGAAGTTATTGTGAGTGTCAAGGAGTCTCGCACGGGAGGTTCTGTGCCGGAATCGAGCACCTATAGTTCCACGCAGAACTTATCCCGGACTCGCATAGGCTGAGATTCGCCACGTCCAAGTACCGTCGCGGAGGCTGTGATTGAAGGGTTCGAAGAGTCCGGGCAGTTCGGGTGGGACGGCCCCGAGCTGGCGGCCGCTGACTCCCACGGAGCGCGCGGTCGCGATCGAGGTGCTCAAGAACGGCCCGACCTCCCGCAGTGAGATCGCCCGGCAGCTCGGCATGTCGGGCGGGAGCCTGACGCGTCTCGCCAAACCGCTGATCGACTCCGGCCTGCTGCTGGAAGGGCTGACGCCGGTGACCACGGCGGGCCAGGGCCGCCCGGGGCGTCCTCTGGACATCGTCACCGAGCCCTGGCACTTCGTGGGACTGAAGATCACCGGCGACATGGTCTACGGGGTGGTCACCACTCTGAAGAGCACCGTCGTCCGGCGGGAGGACCGCAAGCTGGGCTCCTCCGATCCCGATGCCGTCGCCGACGTCGCTCACTCGATCGTGCGGTCCTTCGCCGAGGAGTTCCCGCATCTCGCGGGCATCGGCGTCGGCCTCGCCGGCCCGGTCCGTGGGCGGTCCGTGGCCGTCGACTCCCCGTACCTGGGCTGGCATGAGGTGGCCTTCGCCGGCCTTCTCGAGGATCGGACCGGGCTGCCGGTGGTGGTGGAGAACGACGTCGCGGCGCTGGTCGAGGCAGAGACATGGTTCGGCGGCGGGCGCGGCTTCGACCGCTTCGCCGTCCTGACCATCGGGGCGGGCATCGGCTACACGCTCGTCATCAACGGGGAGGCCGTCCGCCCCTCGGACGACTACCACGGCACGTCGGAGCGCTGGATCCTCGACCCGTCCGGCCCGCTCACCCCTGAAGGTGAGCGTGGCAGCGCCGCCTCGCTGCTCACCGTCCAGAGCATCGAGTACCAGGTCCGCGCGGCGACCGGCCGCTCCGTCGACTACGAGGAGATCCTCCGGCTCGCCCGTCAGGAGGACCCGGCGGCCTCGCGCGTCATCGGCGAAGCCGCCCGTGCGCTGGGCATTCTCATCTCGCACATCGCGAACTTCGCGCTGCCGGAGAAGATCCTGCTCGCCGGCGAGGGCGTCGGGCTGATGGACGTGGCCGGCGGCGCCGTCCTCGACGCCATCGAGGCCCACACGAATCCGCACGCGGATCCGGTGAACCTGGAGACCAAGGTCTCCGACTTCCACGACTGGGCGCGTGGCGCCGCGGTGCTCGCCATCCAGGTGCTCGTGCTCGGCGAAGAGGCCGACGAGTGACCGGCGGGCGGCGCACCGGCGGGGGTGGACCGCCCGCCGGTCACGCCGTCCCGGCCGCGATGGCCGTCACGCCGCGCGCCACTCCCTGGTGCGCAGCGGCAGTCCCGATGCCCCGTCGGAGGGGGTGCGGACCGCGAGGATCTGGTTGATGCCGATCCGGTTGTGCTCGAAGGCGAGCGCCGACGCGGCCATGTACAGCCGCCACACCCGCGCCCGTCCGTACGAGCTCAGGCGCGCCGCCTCGCTGAAGGCGGCCTCCAGATTGGCGACCCAGGAACGCAGCGTCAGCGCGTAGTGCTCACGCAGCGATTCGAGGTCGCGCACCTCGAATCCCGCTTCCTCCAGCACGGCGACCGTCTGCCCGAGCGGGGCAAGCTCTCCGTCCGGGAAGACGTACGCGTCGATGAACTCGTCGACCTCGTAGGCCGATTCGTCCCTCATCGGGCGGCGCCCGATCTGGTGGTTGAGCAACCGCCCGCCCGGCCGCAGCAGCCCGTACAGGTCACCGGCGTATTCGCGGTAGCGCTCCCGGCCGACGTGTTCCGCCATGCCGATGGAGGAGATCGCGTCGTACGGACCGTCCCGCACCTCGCGGTAGTCCTGCACGCGGATCTCCACACGGTCCGTCAGCCCCTCCTCCGCCACGCGCTTGCGGGCGTAGGTGGCCTGCTCCTGGGAGAGCGTGATGCCGACGGCGCGCACCCCGTACTCACGGGCCGCGTGCAGCACCAGCGATCCCCATCCGCATCCGACGTCCAGCAGCCGCTGCCCCTCACGCAGCGCCAGCTTGCGGCAGACGAGGTCGAGTTTGGCTCGCTGGGCGCCTTCGAGCGTCGGTGTGCTCCCGGCCGCCGCGGCCTCCCAGTAGGCGCACGAATAGACCATGCTCGGGCCGAGGACGAGCCGGTAGAAGTCGTTGCCCACGTCGTAGTGGTGACTGACGGCTCTGCGGTCGCGGAAGAGGGTGTGCCGCACCCCGAGCCGCTTGCGCCGCTCCTCCGCGGGCGGCGACGGCGGGGGCAACGCGCCCCCGAGCGCGAACAGTTCGCGGACGGCGGCCCGTACGTCGGGGTCACGCACACGGTCGAGGGCCGCGCGCAACCCGCGAGGCGACGGCTCCTGCGCGCTCTCGTTCTTCTCCCACATCAGGCCTGCCAGCCGGTCGAGCAGCCGGTACAGCTCACCGTCGCCGTCGGTGTCGATCTCCCCGGCCACCCAGGCGCGGGCGAGGCCCAGTTCGCCCGGCCGCCACATGACGCGGCGCAGGGCACGCCGGTGGCGTACACGGAGGACGGGGGCATCGGGTGGTCCTGCTTCGCTGCCGTCCCAGGCACGGATGCGGACGGGCAGAGGCGCGCCGAGCAGCCGTTCGGTGAGCGCGCTGAGTCGTGAGGCGACATCGGTCATTGCACACACCTCCATACGGAAGGGGTGGAACCCCGTACATGCAACACGATTGTCGTGCGAACTATGCCGACTCACACCCCGGTTTGTCTCCGCGTCACCTCACGCAGAGCGCGCGGGGAGGGTGCGGGAACTGCGAAGGGGGCGCCCGCACCACGGATGGCGGACGCCCCCTTCACGGAGGTCTTCGGTGTCCTTCTGCGGATCACCTCACCGGCAGGCTCAGGAAGCCTTGGCCTCTTCCCGGTGGTTCACGGCGCGGCTCTCCTTGACCCGCGTCTTGCGCTCGGCCGCGGCTTCCTCCGCCGCGGAGGCGGTCACGGGCGAGGCGGCCTCGTAGAACTCCTCGCGCGGGTGTTCCATCGCGCCGAGGGAGACGACCTCCCGCTTGAGGAACATGGCGAGAGTCCAGTCGGCGAAGACGCGGATCTTGCGGTTCCAGGTGGGCACGGCGAGACCGTGGTACGTGCGGTGCATGTACCAGGCGAGACGGCCCTTGAGCTTGATCCGGGTCCTGCCGAGGACGATCATCGCGACGCCCTTGTGCAGGCCGAGACCGGCGACGGCGCCCTTGTTGGCGTGCTTGTAGTCGCGCTGCGGGAAGTCGCGCAGTGCCGAGATGATGTTGTCACCGAGCACCTTCGCCTGACGCAGTGCGTGCTGAGCGTTCGGAGGGCAGTAGGCACCTTCCTTGCCGGCGGCCAGGTCGGGCACCTGTGCGTTGTCCCCGGCGGCCCAGATGTGGCTGCTGCCGCGCACCTGCATGGTGGCGTCGACGTCCACGTGTCCCTTGGGGCCCAGCGGCAGCCCGAAGCGGGCAAGCGCCGGGTTGGGCTTGACGCCGGCGGTCCACACGATGGTGCTGGAGTCGACCTCGAGGCCGTTGCTGAGCATGACGTGCCCGCCGACGCAGGAGTCCATCGAGGTGCTCAGGTAGCACTCGACGCCGCGGCTCTTGAGGTGCTCCAGGCCCCACTCGCCGAGCTTCGGGCCGACCTCGGGCAGGATGCCGGGGGCGACGTCGACGAGGATGAAGCGCATGTCCTCGCGCCGGACGTTGGGGTAGTACTTCGCCGCGTCGCGGGCCATGTCCTCGACCTCGCCGACGGTCTCCGCACCCGCGAAGCCGCCGCCGACGAAGACGAAGGTCAGCGCACGGCGCCGCACGTCCTCATCGTTGGTCGAGTCGGCCTTGTCCAGCTGCTCCAGCACGTGGTTGCGCAGACCGATGGCCTCCTCGACGCCCTTCATACCGATGCCGTTCTCGGCCAGGCCGGGAATCGGGAAGGTGCGAGAGACGGCGCCCATGGCGACGACGAGGTAGTCGAAGGGCAGGTCGTACGCCTCACCGACGAGCGGCGCGATCGTGGCGACCTTGCTCTGCTGGTCGATCGTCGTCACACGGCCGGTGAGGACCTCGGCCTTGGGCAGTACACGCCGCAGCGGAACCACGACGTGGCGCGGCGAGATGCTGCCAGCAGCGGCTTCGGGGAGGAACGGCTGGTACGTCATGTACGAGCGAGGGTCGACGACGGTGACGGTCGCCTCGCCGTAGCGCATCTTCTTCAGGATGCGCCGTGCGGCGTACAAACCGACGTACCCGCCACCCACAACGAGGATTCGAGGACGCTCCGTGGTGCTCATGTCATCGAGTATGGACCCGCACCCGGGGGCGACCTCGTGAGGGGCTTCACAAGCATGGTCGCACCCCCTGCTACACTGCGCGGCCACGTCCAGGAGCCCCTCCGGCTCCTGATCCTCCGGCCGGAACCGCTGAGCGGTGATCCCCGCCGTGAGCTGCACTTATCGTCTGCGCCACGAGAACATCGCCGAAGCGGTGCGCCGCCCTTCATATGGCTGGAATCCGGCGTTCACAGTGGCCCTCCCCCGCCGACGCCCGTTTCGGGGCCCCAACGGGTGTGATGTGCGTCCGACGAGGGGGTTTTCCACGTGAATTATTTCACGAGATCTCTTCCGGAGGGCTCCGGAGAGGTGCCCGGACACCCTTTCAAAGGAGATTGGCGTCGCTCAAGTGAGGGCGGCGAGGAGGCTCAAGTGAGGCTCCACGCAATGCCGTCAAGGATGTCGTGCTCGCTGACGACGACCTCCTCGGCCCCCGTACGTTCCATGATCACCAGCAGTATGACGGCGCCCGCCGCGATCACGTCCACGCGCCCGGGATGCATGACCGGGATCGCCGCCCGCTCGTCGTGCGTCGAGGTCAGCAGGCGCTCCACGGTGTCGGCGACCTGCTCGCGCGGGATCCGGGAGTGGTGGATGGCGGAGGGCTCGTACGCGTCCAGGCCCAGCGCGATGCCCGCGACGGTGGTGACCGTGCCGGCGAGGCCGACGAGGGTGCGGGCCTGCGCCAGCGGCACGCTCCGCTCCACCTCGTCCAGCGCCGCGGACACGTCGGCCCGCATCGCCTCGCGCTGGGCGGCGGTGACGGGGCCGGAGATGCCGTGGCGTTCGGTGAGCCGCACACAGCCGACGTCGACGGACCTGGCGGCCCGCACGGAGTCGTCCCCGACGACGAACTCCGTGGAGCCTCCGCCGATGTCCACGACGAGATAGGGCTTGTCGAGATCCGCGCGCCCGGTCAGCTCCTTGGTGGCCCCGGTGAAGGAGAGCTGCGCCTCCTCGTCGCCGGTGATCACCTCAGGCTCGACTCCGAGGATGTCCACGACTCCCCGCACGAACTCGTCCCGGTTCTCCGCGTCCCGCGACGCGGAGGTGGCGACGAAACGCACGTGCCGCACACCGTGCTGCTCGATCACGCGCGCGTAGTCGCGGCAGGCGGCGAAGGTGCGCTCCAGCGCCTCCGGCGCGAGACGGCCCGTGCGGTCGACACCCTGGCCGAGCCGGACGATCTCCATCCGCCTCTCCAGGTCCTTCAGTTCACCGTTCGCCGGGTCGGCGTCGGCGACCAGCAGCCGGATCGAGTTGGTACCGCAGTCCACGGCGGCGACACGGGTCATGCGCTCTCCTCACGCTCCTCACACGACGGGTCGGCCCCAGCGTATGCGCGTACGGGCGGGCGCTTGACGGGACGAGCGCCCGCAATCGCACCGATCGGCATGCGTGACGCCGACCGGCTCGGGCGGTCAGCCGGCCGCCGTGTCGCCCCGCCGCTCGGCACCCTCGCCCGTGTCCTGCTCCCCGTCACGCGGTACCGGGACGCAGGGGCCCTTGGCCCACCACTCCGGCAGCATCGCCAGCGCCTCGTCGCCGAGCGGGTTGACCCCCGGGCCGGCGACGAGTGAGTGGGCGACGAGCACATGGAGGCACTTCACGCGATCCGGCATGCCGCCGGCGCTGGGGAAGCCGGGGAGCACATCGATGGCGTCGCGGCGGGCAAGGTAGTCCTCGTGGGCCGCACGGTAGGCCGCGGCCAGCTCCTCGTCCTCTGCGAGCCGCTCCGTCATCTCACGCATGACGCCTTCGGCCTCAAGAGTGCCGATCGCCGAGGCGGCCCGCGGACACGTGAGGTAGTACGTGGTCGGGAAGGGGGTGCCGTCCTCCAGCCGCGGCGCCGTCTCCACGACATCGGGCAGGCCGCAAGGGCAGCGGTGCGCGATCGTGCGCAGACCGCGGGGCGGCCGGCCCAACTGCGCCTTGAACGCGGCCACATCGGCGTCCGTGGGAGGCGTGGGCTCGGTCTGCGGCGGAGGTTCTTCCATCGGTGCGGGACTCTTTCGGGGTGACGGTCGGAATGGTCTTCGGGGGTGACGCTCACGGGAGTTCACGGAGACATATCGAACGGCCCGTGTGCGGACGGGAGTTCAGCGGCTCAGTTGCCCTTGCCGGACACGCTGATCTCCTCGGCCTGCTCCGCCCTGTCGGCCTTGTCCACTCCGTCCCAGAGGTTCTGGTACCAGGCGCGGTCGGAGCCGCGGTCGGAGGGCCTGTGCGCGATGCCCGTACCGTCCGGCAAGGTGAAGCCCGTCTCGCCGGGGCGGACGAAGTGCAGGTGCCTGCGGGCCTGTTGCTCGACGTACGCGGGATCCCGCCAGCGCGCACGCTCCTCGCGCAGGCGCTCGACCTGCTTGCGGGCGTGCTCCGCCTGACGCTGCTGCTCGGCGATCTCCGTGCGCTGCGAGACGTACTGGCGCATGGGATAGGCCAGGGCGACCACGAGCGAGCACACGACGAGGGCCAGCACCGCGGCCCTTCCCGTGAGACGGCTGCGGCGCGGAGCACGCACCGTCCGCCCGCGGGCGCGGTAGACGCGCTCGGCGGCCCGGGTACCGAGCGCCCTGAGTCTGGTCGCGGTGGAGAAGCGATCCGCGGGCACGTTCCTCCCCTGTCCCCTTCTCAGCTGTCCGTGCTGCCGCCACGTCCCGGCTCACGCCGCGCATCGTGCGCGTGCTGCTTCCGGCGGCCGGGCGGCCCCCGCCACCGTACGGGAACGGCGGCGGGGACAGGCGCAGCGACGGCCGGTCGGGCACCGCGACATGAGCGGCGCGGCCGTGGCCGGGCTGCGGAGCCTGTGTCAGCCCTTGTAGCGGGGGAAGGCGCTGCGCCCGGCGTACACGGCCGCGTCGTCGAGGATCTCCTCGATGCGCAGCAACTGGTTGTACTTGGCGACGCGCTCGGAACGGGCGGGCGCACCCGTCTTGATCTGCCCGCAGTTGGTGGCCACGGCCAGGTCGGCGATCGTGACGTCCTCGGTCTCGCCGGAGCGGTGGGACATCATGCACTTGAAACCGCTGCGCTGCGCGAGCTCCACCGCGTCCAGCGTCTCGGTGAGCGAACCGATCTGGTTCACCTTCACCAGAAGGGCGTTCGCGGCGCCGTCCTCGATGCCGCGCGAGAGCCGCTCGGGGTTGGTGACAAACAGGTCGTCGCCGACGAGTTGGACCTTGCCGCCGAGCTTCTCGGTGATGGTCTGCCAGCCGGCCCAGTCGTCCTCGTACAGCGGGTCCTCGATGGAGACGAGCGGGTAGGCGTCGACGAGTTCGGCGTAGTAGTCCGTCATCTCGGCTGCGGTGCGGTCCTTGCCCTCGAAGGAGTAGACACCGTCCTTGTAGAACTCTGACGCGGCGACGTCGAGCGCGAGCGCGATGTCCTGGCCGATGGTGTAACCGGCCTTCTGCACGGCCTCGACGATCAGGTCGAGCGCCTCGCGGTTGGAGCCCAGGTTGGGGGCGAAGCCGCCCTCGTCGCCGAGCCCGGTGGCCAGGCCGCGCTCCTTCAGTACGCCCTTGAGCGCGTGGTACGTCTCGGCACCCCAGCGCAGCGCCTCGGAGAAGGACTCCGCTCCGATGGGGGCGATCATGAACTCCTGGACGTCCACGTTGGAGTCCGCGTGGGAACCGCCGTTGAGGATGTTCATCATCGGCACGGGCAGCATGTGCGCGTTCGGACCGCCGAGGTAGCGGAAGAGCGGCAGGTCGGACGCCTCGGAGGCGGCGTGCGCGACGGCGAGCGAGACACCGAGGATGGCGTTGGCGCCGAGCGAGGACTTGTCCGCCGTGGCGTCCAGGTCGAACATCGCCTGGTCGATGAGGCGCTGCTCGGTCGCGTCGTAGCCCACCAGCTCGGGGCCGATCTGCTCGATGACCGCGAGCACGGCCTTCTCCACACCCTTGCCGCCGTAGCGGCCCGTGTCACCGTCGCGCAGCTCCAGTGCCTCGAAGGCTCCGGTCGAGGCGCCCGACGGAACGGCAGCACGGCCGGTGCTGCCGTCGTCGAGGCCGACCTCGACCTCGACCGTGGGATTGCCTCGCGAGTCGAGGATCTCGCGGGCTACGACGACGTCGATGGACGGCACGAGGATCTCCTTCGTGAAGTGTCTGGCTTACTGCCCAGAGCCTAACGGGCATGGGGTGGTGCCCAAGTCGGCCAGTCGTGTCGGGCGGTGGAACAGCCGGCAACGGGGAGCCAAGGAGCCCAGCTCAGGAGCGCTCCGCGCATCGCGGAATTTGTTTGGCGGGGGAAGAAAAGAACGGCGGGCGGCCTCTTCGGGCCGGTCCGCGCAAGGGACGACGGGCCGGGACACGGGTTCGCGGCCGCCGGGTGGGGGCCTCGGTGCCGGGCTCGGCCGGGCTTCGTCGCCGCGTTCGGCATCCGCCGGAGCCGTCCGTCGGAATCGCGATCCGTCGAAGCTGCGGTCCGGCCCGTCGAAGCTGCGGCCGGTCAGAACATCGGTGGTGCCGTCAGAGACGGAGTTCCTGGCCGGGGAGGATGAGGCCGGGGTCGGAGCCGACGACTTCGCGGTTGCGCTCGTACAGCTCGCGCCAACCGCCCTTGACGTCCTGCTCGTCCGCGATGCCGTAGAGCGAATCGCCCCGGGAGACGCGGTATTCGCCGTCTTCGGCGTCCTTGCCGTCCTCGTCGGCGTCCGTGCGGCCGTCGCTTCCGTCGCGCGAGGGGTGTTCGTCCGCGTCGTCACCGGCGCCGGGGCCGACGGGGTCACCCGGCTCGTACGAGGAGTCGCCCCCGGAACCGCCCGTACCGGAAGGACCGGACGGATCGGCGGATCCTGAGGGTTCGGACGGCTCGGCGGACGCGTCCGGGGCCGGTGCGTCGCTCTCGTCCTCGGGTGCCTCCGCCGACGGGACGGTGGGATACGGGCGTTCGGCGACGGGTTCGTCCGCGACGTCGTCGGAACCGTCCGGATCGACGTCCGGTGAGCCCGGCGAGTCCTCCGAAAGCCCGGCGCTCAGCGCGCAGTCGCCGAAGGAGTCCGTGCCCTCGTCGTCGAGGACGCTCTCCGCCACGGTGATCTGCTGGTCACGGCTGGCGAGATCGGGCCGCTCGGCGTAGTCGGTGCCGCCGTGCTCCTCCCAGGTCTCCTGGTCCATCTGGAGCCCGCCGTAGTAGCCGTTGTCCTCGTTGGCGCTCCACAGGCCGCCGCTCTCGCACTCGGCCACGGCGTCCCAAGTGGTGTTGTCCGCCGCGTTCGCCGCCGTCGCGCCGAGGAGGGGGATGGCGAGGCCGGCTCCTGTCACCCCTGCCGCGACCACGAAGTTGGGGGCCTGGCGTGGGCGCCGGTGGCGCCCGTTCCCGGACAGCAAGGGCGGCATACGGGGTGACCTCTCGTGGGGGCACGAACGTTGCGGGGGTGACGACGCTGGCGTGGTGCGCGTGGTGCGAGGGCGTGGTGCGCCTTTGCTTGCTACGAACCGCGCATGAATCCCGTGTCGCGCAGCCGCCGCCCGAAGGTAGCTTCCCGGCGTTCATCATCACAAGGTGGTGTCACACACATCACGTGAAAGTCACACCCGTGATGTCCCGTCACTCCTGTTGCACATCGTCACTCTGTCCCGGGCTCCGGCGTGAACTCGACGGGGAGCGTGCGCAGCCCGCGCATGATGAGGCCGCCGCGCCACCGCAGTTCGGACGGCGGGACGGCGAGCCTCACGTCCGGGACTCGCCGCAGCAGGGCGCTCAGGGCGACCCGGCCCTCCAGCCGCGCGAGCGGAGCGCCGAGGCAGTAGTGGATGCCGTGCCCGTAGCCCAAGTGCTGGTTGTCGCGCCGCTCCAGGTCCAGTACGTCCGGATCGGCGAACTTCACCGGGTCGCGGTCCGCCGCCGCCAGCACGACAAGCACGGGCTCCCCCTCGGCGATGCGGGCGCCGCCGATCTCGAGCGGCTCGGTCGCGAAACGCCAGGTGGCCATCTCCACCGGCCCGTCGTAGCGCAGCAGTTCCTCGACCGCCGTGGCCAGCAGCCTTTCGTCGCCGGCCGTTACGGCGTCGCGCAGCAGGGACCGCTGCCGCGGGTGACCGAGCAGCGCGTACGTGCCGTTGCCGATGAGGTTGACCGTCGTCTCGAAGCCGGCGAAGAGCAGGATGAAGGCCATCGCGGCGGCCTCGTTCTCGGTCAGATGCTCACCGTGGTCGCTGGCGCGGATCAGCCCCGAGATCAGGTCCTCGCCCGGCTTCTCCCTCTTGCGGTGGATGAGTTCGGCGAGGTAGTTGCGCATCTTCTTCACGGCTCGGCCGACTCCGCCGCGCGGAGGGCCCGGCTCCCCTGGCTTGTGGTGGCGCAGCATCATGCCCGCCCAGTCGCGGAAGTCGTCCTGGTCCTCCGCCGGTACGCCGAGCATGTCGCAAATGGCGTAGATGGGCAGGGGGAAGGCGAACTCGTGGATGAGGTCCGCCTCGCCGCGTGCCGCGAAGCCGTCCACGAGCCGGTCCGTCAACTCCCGGACGCGCGGCTCGAACTCGGAGACGCGGGCCGGCGTGAACGCCTTCGACACCAGGCGCCGCAGCCGGGTGTGGTCCGGCGGATCGATGTTGAGCAGGTGCGTCATCAGGTTGGCGCTGCGTTCGCCGGGAATGCCGACCTTGCCCTTGCCGTGCGCGGAACGTTCGTGATGGTGCACGGGGTTCTTGCTCAGCCGCTGGTCGGCCAGGGCCTGCCGGGCGTCGGCGTAGCGAGTGACCAGCCATGCCTCGACCCCGCTGGGCAGTTCGGTCCTGCGTACGGGCGCGTGTTCGCGCAGCCAGGCGTAGGCGGGGTAGGGGTCGGCGGCGAAGTCCCAGTCGAAGAGCGGGGGCATGGGCGGTGGCGGCAACGCGGTTGCGTGGGCACAAGCGGGGCCGCGGTCGGGGGCGTCGGCGCCGGCTTCCCCGTCGGGCCGGGTGGGAGCATGCGCGCGGGCTCCCGTGGCGGTGCGCGGGTCGGCGTGCCCGGGGGCGGGGTCCGCGGCGCGCTCGGGGGCTGGCCCCGTGGCGGCGACGTGCCCGGGCGCGGGCTCCGCGGTGTCGGCGTGCTTGGGTGCGGGCCCCGTGGCGGCGTGCTCATCGGTCTCGTCGTGCACGCATCGACGCTAACGGGTCGCGTCGGGCGCGCCGCCCGGGCATCGATGACCCCCGGCCCGGGGGTCAGGTTCCGGGACCCTGGACCCCGAGGCCGGGGCTGCCGTGGTGGGCGGTCGGGCCGCGGGGCGGGCCTGCTCGGCCCGTCAGGTGTGGTCTGCCCGTCAGGTGTGGCCTGGGCCTCCGCTGCCGAACGATCCGCTGCTGCCCGGGTCCCACTTCCGCGGCGGCCCTTCGTGCTCGCCGGGGTGGCTGTCGGAGTCGTAGTCCTTGAAGTCGTAGGGCATGCGCCGCTCGCCGTCGCGCGGGACCTCGTCGGGGACCCGGTGCCTCGTCTCGTACTCCTGAGGCGTCTCCGGGCCACGCTTCCCGGGGCTGGAGGGACGCTGATCGCCCCGGGCCCGGATGCGGATGCCGTAGGCGACGGCGACGATCAGGCCGACGACGACCACGAGGCCCACGATCAACGGAGCGATACCCACGAGCAGGTCATGCTCCTCGGCGAGCACCGTCAGCGGCTGGATTGCGGCGTCCACTGCGTACATGGCGCACGGGTACCCCCGCCTCGGCCGGTATGCCGGTGCGGGCGGCACGGGCTCGACGCGTTTCTTCCGAGCGCCGGCACCGCTTGCGTTGTGTGAGCGGTGCTCTCGCCCGGTAGCGGTGCTCACGTCCCCCGGCACTGGCACTGGCACTGGGCCCGTCGCGTGAGCACTGCTCTCACTCGGTACGGGCGCCCTCGTCCGCGAGCACCGGGCAACGCGTGCGCTCCGTGAGCGGTGCTCTCGCCCGGTACCAGCGCTCACGTCCGCGAGCACCGAGCACCCGGCACCGCCTGGCGCTGCGTGAGCGGTGCTCTCACCCGGAACCAGCGCTCACGCCGCCCGCCCCGGCCCCGCTGGCATCATGTGAGCAGCGCTCTCACCCCGTACCGGCGCTCTCGTCCCCCACATCAGGGCCTTCCCCCGCATCAGGCCCCTTCCCCGCATCAGGCCCTTCCCCCTCATCAGCGCCTTCCCCCACCCCAGGGCCTTCCGCCGCACGGATCACGTCACGGTAGGTGCGGGCCGCGACCCGCAGTGCCGTCTCCGGATCGATCCCCTCCGCTTCCGCTCGGACGGCCAGCGCCAGCAGCTCGTAACCGATGCCGCCGGGCTGCGAGGGCGGGACCGGGGGCACGTCCAGCCCAGCCGTCCGCACGCGCTGCGCCAGCTTCGCCGCCAGCGCCAGCGCGGGCTGCCCCAGCGGAATCCCCTCGGTGACCGAGTCGCGGCGCTTCTCCACGGCCTTCACGCGCAGCCAGTGCTCACGGACCTCCTCCGCCGTGGCGGCCTCCTCCTCCCCGAACACATGGGGGTGGCGGCGGATCAGCTTCTCGACGATGCCGGCCGCCACGTCGTCGATGGTGAAGGGCTCCTCCGGGTCGTCCTGCGCGATGCGCGCGTGGAAGACCACCTGAAGCAGCACGTCGCCCAGCTCCTCGCACAGGGCGCCGCGGTCGTCATCCTCGATCGCTTCGACGAGCTCGTACATCTCCTCGATGCCGTACTTGACCAGCCCTTCGTGCGTCCTGGCCCCGCTCCACGGGCAGACCGCGCGGATGCTGTCCATGACCTGCACGAGGTCGAGGAGCCGCGCGCCCGGCAGGTCGTACGAGCCGGGCAGCAGCTCCAGCTCGGGCATCGACGTGCGGCCCGACCCGGCCAGCGCCGCCAGCCCGTCGGTCAGCCGCGGCTCGCCCTCGGCGGCGGCGATGACGACCGTCGTGCGGCCCTCCGCGGACGCCTCGACCAGTTCGCGCGCGCTCGGCAGAGTCCCGGTGGCGACGGGGACGCCGGCCTCACGCACGTACGGCAGCTGCGGGTGCTCCGGGTCCTCGCACACGACGCTGTCGGCGGTGCGCAGCGCCTCCCAGGCGGGCCAGGACAGCAGTCCGGGTGCCACGCGGTGGCTGGTGGTGAGAAGAACGATGCGGCCGGCAGGGGAATCGGCAGGAGTATCAGCAGGAGTAGGGGCGTTCACGCGTCGAACGTAACGCAGCGGCCGGAGAGCATCGCTCCCGGCCGCCGTCCCGCACTCCCATGCCCTGGACCGGGGTTGCCTCACTCCCCGGCCCCGCACCGGGGCGGTACGTCACATCTGCGGCTGCTGCTGTTGCTGCTCCTGCTGCCGGTCCTGCTGCTTGCCGGTCAGGTCCTGCAGCCACGGCTCCGTGCGGTTGCCGAGCGTGGAGGCCTGCACGTCCCACTTCCCGTAGCGCGGGTTGACGGCGATGTGCAGCTTCTCGGAGGTCTTGGTGAACTTCTTCCGCAGCGCCGCGTTGCCCTGCGGCGTGCGCGGGTCGATGTGGCCCGCCTTCGCGATCTTGTCCACGGCGACCTGCGTGCGCATCCAGTCGTCGATCTGCGAGGGGGCGACGGCCTGCTGCTGGAGCAGCGCGTCCTTCAGCCTCTTCTCCCCGCCGGCCTGCGAACGCAACTGTGCGCGGTACTTGCCCACTTCGCGGCGCGTCACGGACACCCCGGCGTCCTTCGCGGCCCTTTCGATGATGCGCTCGCGGATCAGGCCGTCGAGTGAGGCCCGCGTCAGCTGACCACTGCCCTTGATCATCTCTTCGCCGTGCGGGGCCGCGCGCTGCGCGTTGCGCACCGCCTCCACCTTCGCCTGGAGCTGCGCCATGCTGATGCGTTCACCGCCCGTCACGGCAGCGGCGCCGGGGTGCGCGTCGTTGCCGCAACCGGTGAGCAGCGGCGCTGCGACGAGCAGCGCGGCGGCACCCGAGACGGTGAGCGCGAACCTGCGACGACGGCTTCCTTCAGTGCTCCTGTGCATCGAGTCTCCTGGACGGCGGCTAGGGGCGTGCGACGGTTGTGCACGACCTCGGCGTTGATCGATGTTAAGTAGTGAAAGTGGTGGAGACCACCGCTTCGGCTTTCATCCGGACAACGATTCGGACGAGGAGACGTGCCGCGACCGGTGCCGCGGGCCTCGTCATCCCCCGCACTGCCTGAGCATCATCCGCTTGTCCGGCGCGGTGACGGGCAGTTCGTACTCGAGGGCGACCTGTGCGAACCGCACGGAGTACGCACAGCGGATCCGCTTGTCGGGCGGCAGCCAGGACGCGGGTCCCGAGTCCCCTTTGGCGCTGTTGGAGGAGCCGTCCACCGGCAGGAGGTTCAGCGGATCATTGGCTATCCGCTCCCGCTTGCTCTCGCTCCAGCGGGCCGCTCCCATCTGCCAGTCGTAGGAGAGCGGCATGACGTGGTCGATCTGGACCTCCATGGCGCGCTGCTTGCGCCACTCGACGGTCCGGCCGGTGTACGGGTCGTGAAGGGTCATGGAGACGACCACGCAGACCGAGCCCTGCTCGCGCACCAGCTTCCGCCCGTCCCTGGCCAGGATGTCGTTCCTGGTGTCGCAGCTGTTGCGCCCCAGCGGGACGCCGTCGACCGTGTCCTTCCAGGCGTAGCCGAACGCCTCGCGCTCGTAACCCGTCCTGGGGCCGCGGCCCTTGGTGTGGACGGTGGCGATCAGTGCGCGTGCGCGCTTGCGTTCGGCCTCCGAAGTGACCGGCGCCAGGCCGCGCTTGCTGCCTTCCGGATTGGCGAACGGGCTGACGGCGCCGGAGCCGTCCGAGGGACCGGGCCCGCCTTCGGTGTGCGTGGGCGTTGGCGTGGGCGATTCCCGGGCCGTGGGGCTCTCGGACTTCCCCGGGCTCGGGCCACCGCCCTGCCCCGGGACCTGGCACCCGGCGGCCAACAGGCCGACGGCAAGCGGAAGTGCGGTCAGCAGGGCGGTGCGCGTGGTCGGAACACGTGGCACGGCGAGACTCCCGTCGGGGCCGGTCGGCTGCGGCTGCCGGCGGGAGGGCCGGCCGCGATGCGTTCGAGCTTACGTTCCCCGATCGGGAGCCGATGCGGCGCGGTACGCGCGTCGTTGCCGCTCCGCCCGCGCTGTCCGGAGTCCCCCGTCACACGGACGGGCCGGACGGCACGCCCGGCGAACGGCGCGGCGTCACGACCCCGGAATTGTCGTGAGGAACTCGCCCACCCACGCCAGCAGTTCACGTCCCACGACCGGCTTGCCGCCGATGCCGCCCGGTTTGGGCCGCGGCACCAGCACCTGACGCGTCGCCTTCTTGATGACCGACCCCGGGTAGACGCGCTTGAGGCGCAGCTCCTGCGACTCGCGCAACTCGACGGGAGTGAAGCGCACGTTGTTGCCCTGGAGCGTGATGTCCGTGACGCCGCAGGAGCGTGCCAGCATGCGAAGGCCCGCCACCAGCAGCAGGTTCTCCACGGGCTCCGGCAACGGCCCGTAGCGGTCGGCCAGTTCCTCCCGTACGGCGGTGATGTCCTCCTCGGAGTTGGCGGAGGCGATGGCCCGGTATGCCTGCAGGCGCAGCCGCTCGCCCGGTGCGTAGTCGTGCGGCACGTGGGCGTCGACGGGCAGCTCGATCTTGACCTCGAGCGGGGCCTCCTCCACCTCGCCGCCCTGCTCCAGCGCGTTGCGGTAGTCGGCGACGGCCTCGCCGACCATGCGCACGTACAGATCGAAGCCGACGCCGGCGATGTGGCCGGACTGCTCGCCGCCGAGGAGGTTGCCCGCTCCGCGGATCTCCAGGTCCTTCATCGCCACGTACATGCCCGCGCCCATCTCCGTGTGCTGGGCGATCGTGGCGAGTCGCTCGTGCGCCGTCTCCGTCAGCGGCTTCTCGGGCGGGTACAGGAAGTAGGCGTAGCCGCGCTCACGTCCCCGGCCGACGCGGCCGCGCAGCTGGTGCAGCTGCGAGAGGCCGAAGTTGTCGCCGCGCTCGACGACGAGGGTGTTGGCGTTGGAGATGTCGATGCCGTTCTCGACGATGGTCGTGGCCACCAGCACGTCGGACTTCTTCTCCCAGAAGTCCACGACGACCTGCTCCAGACTCTGCTCCGACATCTGCCCGTGTGCCGTGGCGATCCGCGCCTCCGGCACGATCTGCCGGAGCCGTGCCGCGGCCCGTTCGATGGACTCCACACGGTTGTGGATGTAGAAGACCTGGCCCTCGCGCAGCAGTTCACGGCGGATGGCGGCGCCGATCTGCTTCTCCTCGTACGGCCCGACGAACGTCAGCACCGGATGCCGTTCCTCGGGCGGCGTCGTGATCGTCGACATCTCGCGGATGCCGGTCACGGCCATCTCCAGCGTGCGAGGGATCGGGGTGGCGGACATGCTCAGCACGTCGACGTTCGCCCGCAGCTTCTTCAGCTGCTCCTTGTGCTCGACGCCGAAGCGCTGCTCCTCGTCGACGATGAGCAGGCCCAGGTCCTTGAACTTGGTGTCGGAGGAGAAGAGCCGGTGCGTGCCGATGACGACGTCGACCGTGCCCTCCCGCAGACCCTCGACGACACCACGCGCCTCGGACTCGGACTGGAAGCGCGACAGCGCCCGCACGTTGACGGGGAACTGCCCGTAGCGCTCGCTGAAGGTGGAGAAGTGCTGCTGGACGAGGAGCGTCGTGGGCACGAGCACGGCGACCTGCTTGCCGTCCTGCACCGCCTTGAACGCCGCCCGCACCGCGATCTCCGTCTTGCCGTAGCCGACGTCGCCGCAGATGAGCCGGTCCATCGGGACCGACTTCTCCATGTCCTCCTTGACCTCGCCGATGGTGGTCAGCTGGTCCGGCGTCTCCGCGTACGGGAAGGCGTCCTCCAGCTCACGCTGCCAGGGCGAGTCCGGGCCGAAGGTGTGGCCGGGGGCCGCCATGCGCGCCGAGTACAGCCTGATCAGGTCGGCGGCGATCTCCTTGACGGCCTTCTTCGCCCGCGCCTTCGTCTTCGTCCAGTCGGCGCCCCCGAGACGGTGCAGCGAAGGCTGCTCACCGCCGACGTACTTGGTGACCTGCTCCAGCTGGTCCGTGGGCACGAAGAGGCGGTCGCCGGGCTGGCCCCGCTTGGCCGGCGCGTACTCCACCAGCAGGTATTCGCGGGTGGCGCCCTGCACGGTGCGCTGGACCATCTCGACGTAGCGGCCCACGCCGTGCTGCTCGTGGACGATGTAGTCGCCGGGGACCAGCGTGAGCGGGTCGATCTGCTTGCGGCGCCGCACCGGCATCCTGGCGGCCTCGCGGCCCGCGGCCCGCTGCCCCGACAGGTCGGTCTCGGTGAGCACCGCCAGCTTCAGCTCCGGTGCGACGAAGCCGTTGTCGAGGCTGCCGCGTGCCACGTGCACCACGGACGGGGCGATCTCTCCCAGGTCGCCCTCCTGGCGGGCGGCGATGCCCTCGCCGCTGAGGACCTCGACCGTACGGACGGCGGGGCCGTGCGCCTCGGTGACGTACACGCAGCGCCAGCCCGCCGACAGCCACTCCTTGGTGTCCGCGAGGGCGCGTGCGGTGTCGCCGCGGTAGCTCTCGGGGGCGCGCATGCCCAGCCGCAAGGCGTCGGTGCCGTCGTCCTCCTCCGGCGCGTCATCGGGGACGTCGTCGCCGGAGGCCGCCCCCGGGCTGAAGGGGCTGACCGACCACCACATCATGCCCAGTTCGCGGGCGCGTTCGCGCAGGTCGGCGATGCCCCACAGCGACGCCGCGCCCAGATCGACGGGTGCCTCCCCGCTGTCGGACATCGCGGTGGCGCTCCAAGACGCCTGGAGGAACTCCTGCGAGGTGGCCACCAGGTCCGCCGCCCGCGTGCGCACCCGCTCCGGATCGCACACCAGCGCCATCGTCCCCTTGGGCACGACATCGAGCAGCAGCTCCATGTCGTCGACGAGGACGGGCGCGAGGGACTCCATGCCCTCCACTGCGATGCCCTCGGTGATCTTCCCGAGGAGCTCGCCGAGTTCGGGGTGCTTCTCCGCGAGGGCGGCGGCCCGCTGCCGTACGTCGTCCGTCAGGAGCAGCTCGCGGCAGGGCGGCGCCCACAGGCCGTGCTCGGCGGCCTCCAGCGAACGCTGGTCGGCGACGCGGAAGTAGCGGATCTCCTCGACCTCGTCGCCCCAGAACTCCACGCGCAGCGGGTGCTCCTCGGTGGGCGGGAAGACGTCGAGGATGCCGCCGCGCACGGCGAACTCGCCGCGCTTCTCGACCAGTTCGACCCGCGAGTAGGCAGCCGCGGCCAGCGCGTCCACCACCTCGTCCATGTCGCAGCTGTGACCCTGCCGCAGCGCGACGGGCTCCAGGTCCCCGAGGCCCTTGACCTGCGGCTGGAGCACGGCCCGTACGGGCGCGACGACGACGCTGACCGGGCCCGTGCCCGCGTCGCCCGCCTCGTCGGGGTGCGCCAGCCGCCGCAGCACGGCAAGGCGGCGGCCGACGGTGTCGGAGCGGGGCGAGAGCCGCTCGTGCGGCAGCGTCTCCCACGACGGGTACTCCACGACGCTCTCGGGCGGCAGCAGCGAGCGCAGGGACGCCGTCAGGTCCTCCGCCTCGCGGCCCGTGGCCGTCACGGCCAGCACCGGACGGCCGGCCGACCGCGCGAGCGCCGCCACCGCGAAGGGCCGGGCGGCGGTCGGACCGACGAGGTCGACATGGTGACGGTTGCCGTCGGCGGCGGCCTCGACAGCCTCCTGCATCGCGGGGTCACGCGAGAGAGCGTCGAGCAGTCCGGTGAGACTCATCTGGGGTGGCTTCCCGTCGGGGGGTGGGCAACGCGAACGCCCCGCAACGACGCGGTGCGGACGTTCCGGGGGATTCCAAGCCTACGGCGGCCCGCCGACGGACGTGGCCGCGATCTCCCGCAGGGCTGCCCAGGGCCCGGGCGGGGGCGGCATGCGGTGCTCCCAGCAGCCGGCACCGGCGGCCCGGCGACCTCGTGGGTCCGGCCGGGCGGCCGGTGCCGGCAGGAACGCCCTGTCACGGCGCGGGCACCCGCCGCTCAGCCGTGGCCAGTGGCGGTCAGCGTGGGTACGCGCAGATGGCGAAGACGCTGATCCCGACCCTCGGCCCGTTCGTCTGCCGTCCGAGACCGATCCAGCCCCGGTTGTTGTCGGTGGGGAAGCTGCCGACCAGGATCGCTTCGTTGCCTCGGGCCTCGGCACCGCCGCCGAGCACCTTCTTGCCCTTGGGGCACCACACGGTGCGACGCTGGAAGTTGGGCACATCCTTGTTCGCCAGCCGCACGACCTCGTAGCCGTGGATCTTGCTGTGGCCGCCCTTGGACTTCTGCACAGGCGCCGTCGCCGAGTCGGCCTGCGCCGAGCAGCCCGTCCCGGCCACCAGGGCCAGTGCCAGCGCGCCCGCGCTGAGAAGCCGGTTCATTCTCATGTGTGCCTCTCCTTCTGAGTCGAGCCCGGCAGCTGCCGGGCTCGACTCAGTATCAAGCGGCCAAATGGAATGAAAGATGTGAAACACGGACAAGCTTCTCAGCGTCGCGCCATCGCCGTAGCCCCTGCCGAACCCCCTGTGGAGGAGCAGGCCCGGGTCGGAGAGGGGAACAGGCGGGGCGGGTCCGTACTCTTCGGGCCCGCCCCGGCCCGTCCGCCCGTCACTCCGTGGCGATCGCGTTCAGCACGTTCATCCGTCCCGCCCGGAAGGCCGGGACCAGCGCCGCCACCAGACCCACCAGGGCCGAGCCGACGAAGACCGCGCCGATCGTCGGCCAGGGGATCTCCAGCACGTTCAGCCCCTCCAGCGCCAGCAGCTTCTGCGCGGCCGCGCCCCAGCACATTCCGAGACCGAGACCGAGCATGGCGCCGAAGAGCGCGATGACGACCGACTCCAGCCGGATCATGCGACGCAGCTGCCGCCGTGCGAGACCGATGGCCCTCATCAGGCCGATCTCACGGGTGCGTTCGACGACGGAGAGCGCGAGGGTGTTCACCACTCCCAGCACCGCGACGATGATCGCCAACGCCAGCAGCCCGTAGACCATGTTGAGCATCTGCCCCACCTGGTCCTGCAGGGTCTCCTTGAAGTCGGCCTGGTCGCGCACCTGGTACTGCGGGTAGGGCTTCAGTTCCTTCTTCAGAGCCGTGTACGCGGCGTCCTCCTCGCCGTCCTGCGCCGACCCGAACATCATGACGCTGGGTGGCAGTTGGGCCTCGGGTAGATGGCGACGCGCGGTGGCGATGTCGGTGTACATCGCTCCCCGGTCGACGCTGGTCTCCTCCTTGGTGACCGCGGCGACGGTGAGCTCCGCCGTACGGCCGCCCGCGAACGCGACCCTCAGCTTGTCGCCCGTCCTGACGCCGTGCTCCTTGGCGTAGGCCGAGCCCACCGACATGGCGTCACGGTCGTACGCCGCTGCCAGGTCCCCGGACTTCACCTCGCGGCGCAGGTCCTTCATGTACGAGGGGTCGGTCGCGGCGAGCTGCTCCTTGCCCGACGTGCCGTCCGGTGTGGTGACGCGGGCGGCGACCATCTTGTAGGAGGTCACCGTCTCCAGGGACTTCGACGCCTTGAGCTTCTTCTCCACGGCGGGAGTGATCGGCTGGCCGTTGCCGGACTGGATGATGAAGTCCGCTCCCACGGAACGGTCCAGCTCCTGCGTCGCCGAGGCGACCATCGAGGAGCCGACGACCGACAGCGACGCGACGAGCGCCAGCCCGATCATCAGCGCCGCGGCCGTGGCGCCCGTACGGCGGGGATTGCGCAGCGCGTTCCGCTCGGCCAGGCGCCCCACCCGGCCGCCGAACGGCCGCAGCGTCACCACCGACAGCACCCGCACCAGCGCCCCCGCGAGTACCGGTCCGACGACGATGAAGCCGACCAGCGTGAGAACGACGCCGGCCCCGAGATACATCGACCCCTCGGCCGCCTTCTCCGCCTGCGTGGCGGCGTAGAGACCGGCACCGCCGCCGCCCGTCAGCAGAATCCCGAGGACGGCGCGCACCACCCCGGACGTGCTGTCCGCGGGGGTGCCTGCGTCCCGCAGCGCCGCCATCGGGGAGACCCGGCCGGCGCGGCGGGCAGGGAGATACGCCGCGAGCAGCGTGACCAGGACGCCCAGGACGAGTCCGGTGACGGGCGTCGTCCACTTGATGGTCAGCTCGGACGTGCTCAGGTTCATGCCCAGTTGGCCCATGAGCTCCATCAGCCCGACGGCCAGGCCCACTCCGGCGCCCACGCCCAGCACGGATCCCACGACGCCCAGCAGCAACGCCTCGATCAGCACGGACCTGTTGACCTGCCGGCGGCTCGACCCGATGGCCCTCATCAGGCCGATCTCACGGGTGCGCTGCGCGACCAGCATCGAGAAGGTGTTGACGATGAGGAAGATGCCCACCAGCAGGGCGATGCCCGCGAATCCGAGCAGCGCGTACTTCATCACGTCGAGGAAGGAGCCGATCTGCTCCCGGTTGGAGTCCGCGGCCTGCTTCTGCGTCTGGTACTTGTACTCGCCCGCGCCCAGCGCCGCGGTCACGTTCTTCTTCAGCAGGGCGTGGGTGACGCCCTGTTCGGCGGTGACCGCGATGTTCGTGTACGAGCCGGTGCCGCCGAGCAGTTCCCGCTGAGCGGTCCTGGTGTCGAAGTAGACGATCGCCGCACCGGGGTTGGTGACCTGGAACGTGGCGATGCCGGAGATGCGTGCGGAGAAGTCGCCGGTGGCGGCGATGGTCCGCAGTTCGTTGCCGACCTTCAGTCCGCGCTTCTCCGCGGTGTCCGCGTCCACCATGACCTCGGACGCGCCGCGCGGGGCGTGCCCCGAGGTGACCTTCATCGTCCTGCGGTCGTCCGACGTCCAGTTGGCGGCGATGGTGGGTGCCCCGGTGGTGGAGCCGATGTTCTTGTCGTCGCCGTCGACGACGGTGACCTGCTCGCTGGCGACCACGCCTTCCGCGGACTTGGCGCCCTCGGCGTCCCGTGCCTTCGCCAGGGCGGATGCGGGCAGGGTGCGCGGCCTGGCCGTGCGCTGGTCCTCGGCGGCCTCGTCCGTCTTCTTCGGGCTGACGGTGACGTCGGCCGCGGTGGAGGCGAAGAGCCGGTCGAAGGTGGTGTTCATGGTGTCGGTGAAGACGAGCGTGCCGCACACGAACGCCACGGACAGCACGACGGCGACGGCGCTGAGCGCCATCCTCCCCTTGTGCGCGAAGAAGTTGCGCAGCGACGCCTTGAACACGGTCACGGCCGGCTCCCGTTGGTGCCGAAGGCGTCGAAGTCGATGTCGCGTCCGCTGCCGTCCCGGCGGTCCTCGAGATCGTCGTCGAAGGTGCCGAACGCCTCCAGCCCGTCCGGGGTCCGGCGCCCGGCCGAACCGGCGGCGGGGGCCGCTTTCGACTGCGCGACCGCCCCGGGGTCGGTGCTCTCCGCGAGGCGCAGCATCTTGTCCAGCACGGCCTCGGCGGTCGGCCGGTACATCTCGTCGACGATGCGCCCGTCCGCGAGATACAGGACGCGGTCCGCGTACGCGGCCGCCACCGGATCGTGCGTGACCATCACGATGGTCTGCCCCAGTTCGTCGACCGAACGCCGCAGGAAGCCCAGCATCTCCGCGCCCGCACGGGAGTCGAGGTTGCCCGTCGGCTCGTCGCCGAAGATGATCTCGGGACGTGCCGCCAGAGCACGCGCGACGGCGACCCTCTGCTGCTGTCCGCCGGAGAGCTGAGTCGGCCTGTGCCGGAGACGGTCCTCGAGCCCGACGGTGGCGATGACCGTCTCCAGCCACTGCTTGTCGGGCTTACGGCCCGCGATGTCCATGGGGAGGGTGATGTTCTCCAGGGCGTTGAGCGTCGGAAGCAGGTTGTAGGCCTGGAAGATGAAGCCGATGCGGTCGCGCCGCAGCTTCGTCAGCTTCTTGTCCCTCAGACCGGTGATCTCCTGCTCGCCGATCCGGATGCGCCCCTCGGTGACCGAGTCCAGACCGGCCAGGCAGTGCATCAGGGTCGACTTGCCGGAGCCCGAAGGTCCCATGATCGCGGTGAACGCGCCGCGTGCGATGTCCACATCGACGTGGTCGAGCGCGACGACCCGCGTCTCGCCCGACCCGTACGCCTTGACCAGCTGACGGGCGGAGGCGGCAACGGCCCGATGCGCCCCGCTGCCCCCGCTCCTGGGGTCCGCTGCAGCCGTCGTCATGGTGTGTGTTCCTCTCCCCGTCCGGTGCTCCCGGCAGTTTCCGGCGTCGTGCGCCCGCGCGTCCGGCCCTGTGCCGCCGCGCCCGTGAGTGAGTTCTCCTGGAGTGTCCCGGTGCGCGGGTGCGCGCCGCGATGGTGCCCGTACCTCTTCCGGGGCGGGGGCTGACCCCACCCTCCGAGCGGCCGGTGCCGCCGTGGCCGGCCCTCCGGCCGGAGCGGAACCGCCCGTGCTGACCTTGCCGGCTCCGTGAACAGGAGCCTATGCACCGGAAGCTGCGCTCTCGTCCTGCTCCAGGACGATTCCACGGGGCGCCCACCGGCGGAGCAGCCCCTAGGGGTGTGCCGGGAACACCACACGCAGCCATGACCTTCAGTGACGATGTTGGAAATGTGACAGTTTTCCGTACGACTCTTCCAACGAGCCGACACTCGCCAGTAACGTGCCCTCAACCTCGGGCGTTCGGCCCCGTACGGGAGGGGAGGCGCGCATGGCGTTCAACACCGGTGAACAACATGGGTTCTTCGACGACTACGGACCGTATCCGGATTCACCCTCGCATCCACCCCGACCGCCGCACCCCCCACGCCCTTCGTACGGCCCGCCCCCCACGCACGCCCCGAGCGTCCCGGCCCACGCGGACACCGAACTACTGCGGCTGCGCAGCGCGTACAGGTGGCTGCGCCGCAGCATGACCGTGGCCGTCCTCGGCTACTTCACCGTCTATCTCGGCATGGCCGCATACCTGCCGGACCTCATGGCACGGTCCGTGTTCGGCGCCGTCAATCTCGGCGTCTTCCTCGGACTTCTCCTGATCCCCATCACCCTGCTGGCGATCCTCACCTACGAATTCTTCGCCCGCGTCACCGTCGACCCCATATCGCACAGAGTGCGCATCGCCGACGAGGAACGGCGCGAGAGCGAGGAGGACGGCAGGTGAACCCGGGTTCCGTCGACGCCAGTTCGCAGTCCCTCTCGTTCGCGATCTTCGCCGCACTGGTCAGCGTGACGCTGCTGCTGTGCATCATGACCAGCGCCGAACGTGACGACCTCGACGAGTTCTACACGGGTTTCCGCACCCTGGCCCCGCTGCGCAACGGCCTCGCCATCGCCGGCGACTACATCTCCGCCGCCACCGTCCTGTCCACGATCGGCATCATCGCGCTCGCCGGTTTCGACGGGCTGCTCCTCGCGCTGAGCACCGCGCTGTCCCTGCTGCTGCTGATGGTTCTGCTGGCCGAACCGCTGCGCAACGCGGGCCGGTTCACCATGGGTGACGCCCTCACCCACCGCGGCTCCAGCCGGCTGGTACGCCTCGCCGCGACCGCCGTCACCCTGGCGTCGCTGCTTCCCCTGATGGTCTTCCAGCTCTCCGGCGCCGGCCATCTCGTCACGCTCGTCCTGGGCTTCGAGGGCTCCTCCGTCCGTACGGCGACCATCATCGCCCTTGGCGGACTCATGATCGGCTACGCCGCGATCGGCGGGATGAAGGGCACCGCGCTCATCCACATCATCAAGCTGGTGGTGCTCTTCGGCGCCTCGCTGATGCTCGCGCTGCTCGTCATGGACAAGGTCGGCTGGGACCCCTCACGGCTCGTCACCCTGGCCGACGCCGGCAGCGGAGGCGGATCCGTGTACGCACGCTCCGGGCTGCTGATCGAACCCACGGCCATCGGAAAGGCGGACCTGATCGCCAGCTCGCTGACAGTCGTCTTCGGCGCCGCCTGCCTCCCGCACGTCACGATGCGCATGTACACCGCCAGGAACGCGCCCGAGATCCGGCGTGCCATGTCGTACGCCGTCATGATCATGGCTGTCTTCGCGGCCCTCATCGCGGTCATCGGCGCCGGTGCGACGGCGCTCCTCGGCCGCGAAGTCCTCGCGGCGGGCGGCCCGCAGGGCAGCACGGCGATCCTCCAGCTGGCCCGCGCGATCGTCGCCGACTCGGCCGCGCTCTCGACGTTCGTCTTCACCACCGTCTCGACGGCGGTCTTCCTCACGCTGCTCTCGTCCGTCGCCGGAATGATCCTCGCCTGCGGCAACTCGCTCGCCCACGACCTCTACGCGCATGTACTGAGCCGCGGCGAGCCGCCGCAGCGTCGCGAACTGCTCATCGCACGGCTCGCCGCCTTCGCCGTCGGCGCACCCGCGATCGCACTGGCCGTGCTCGTGCAGAACCACGGGCTGCGGGCGCTGATCATCCTGTCCTTCAGCATCGCCGGGTCCGCCATCGCACCCGCACTCGTCTACAGCCTCTTCTGGCGGCGCTTCACCCGCACCGGGCTGGTGGCGACGCTCATCGGCGGCACGGCCACGGCGATCGTGGTGACGGCCCTCTCCACGACGGTCTCGGGCACGTCGCAATCCCTCTTCCCCGAGGAGAACTTCGACGTCTTCCCCCTCACCACCAGCGGCATGATCAGCATCCCCGTGGGCTTCTTCCTCGGCTGGGCGTTCACGTTCCTCAGCGGGCGCCGAGCACGGGAGCGCGGACGCACGGAGTACCTGGCGGCCGAGGCACGGCTGCTCGCGGGGGCGAGGCGCCGCTGAACTCGCTGCGTCGCGCCGCGAGTTCGGATCCCCGGCGGGAGCTTGCGAGACGAACCCAACGGGGCGGGGGCCCACGAAGGCCGGTGCGGCCCCCAAAGGTCCCCGACGCCGCGGCAACCGCCCGCTGCACAGCGGACGTTCAGCGACCGCGACCCCGGACCTGTCCGGGGACGGTGACCGCTTCGCGGGAGGCGGCGGACAGTTCGCCGGCCGTGCCCGGCGCGGCGGGTTCCGGGGGCGCGGCCTGCCGGCCCGGAGGCTCCTGCTGCTCGGCGCCGGGCGGGAAGGTGCGTCCCGTCAGCGACGCCAGGGTGCTGCGCACGCGCGCCATGTGCCGCTTCATCTCCGCCGTCCGCTCGGCGTGCTCGCACAGCACCCGCTCGGTCTCACGCTCGACGGCCTCCTCACGCGCCCGGGCTCCCGCGTGGAGCTTCGCGCCGCGGGCCTGCGCCTCCTCCTGCCAGCGCCGCGCGTCCTCCTCGGCCGCGGCACGTTCGCGCCGTACCGCTTCCATCAACTGCTCGCCCCGGTCGGCAAGTTCACCGACGTACGCCTCGACTGCCCGCTTCCGCTCGGCGAGCTCGCGTTCCGCCTCCTCCGACCCGGCCGTGTGGTCCCGCTCCTGTGCGGCCAGGGTCGCGGCGCAGTGCGCCTCGGTCTCCCGCAGTGCCTCGTCCGCCGCTGTGCGCGTCTGTGCCGCCGCCTCCCGCGCGGCCACCGCCACGGCCTCCGCCTCGCTCCGCGCCGCCGCGAGGCTGCGGGCGGCCGCGGCGGACGCCTCCCTCCGCAGCAGCTCCGCCTCCTCCTCCGCGGCCTCACGGACCGCGCGCGTGTGAGCCTCGGTCTCCTGCGCGGTGTGTGCGGCTTCCGCCTCCGCCGCCGCCCTCACGTCGGCCGCCTCCGCCTCGGCCATCGTCAGGAGCCGACGGGACCGGCCGCCCAGCGACTCGTACGTCTGCGGCGGCAGCGACTCGGCGAGGGACCTCAACCGCTCTGCCTCCGCGGCGAGTTCCTCCTCCCGCGCGACGAGCCCGGTGATGTGCCTGCGGTCCTCCTCCTTCTGCCCGATCAGCCCGGCGACCGCCTTGTCGACCTGCTCGGGCCGGTAGCCACGGCCCCGTACCACGGTGAACGCATGCGGCGACGCACCCATCTCGAGCCCCTTACCTCAGCAACACACTCAACGGCGGACGCACATCCTTCTTGATCCGAGCGAAGCGGTCATAACGCGACACTCCATACGAGTGCGCCACGAACGAGGTGTGATGTCACTCGGAGTGGGCACAGGGCACGCCCCTGCAGTGCGGAATCGTGCGCGGCACCAGCGGCGATGCCCGCACAGCACGAATCCCGCCGCCCGTCACCTCACGGACGGTGCGGACCATCCGTGCGAGTGACGGGCGACGGGACCTGATGCCGCCGCGAAGAGTGAACGGAGCGGGTGTGCGGGTGTGTTGAGCCCGGCTGCCGTGCGTTGCGCGTGTACGTGCCAGGGCGGGCCGGGACGAGCGGGCGGAACGCGCCTAGAAGAGCCCGTCCCACATCTGCTCCAGCAGCACCGCCCACCAGTTCTCCGGGGTGGAGAAGGCGGCCGGGTCCAGCGCGGCGAGCTGCGCCTGGAAGTCGACGGTCCACCGCCCCGCCTGCTCCTGTGTGAGCCCGTACCGCAGCGGCCACATCCGGCCGAGCAGCGCGAGCGCCCGCACGAACTCGGGAAGCCCGGTGTTGACGAACTGCGGCTGCGCGGGCTGCCCTTCGGGGCCGCCCTCCAGCGGCACCGCCACGATGTTCGCGGTGCCGTACTGCACGCACATCTGCTTGCCGAAGTCGTTGCCCATGACCAGGTACGAACCGGCGTCGGAACCGGGCTGCACGCCCCGCTCCTGCGCCAGCTCGGCCAGCGTCGGCACCGGGCGGCCCGGCTGGGTCTGGCCCCAGAAGAACGGACCGACGTCCACCGGCAGACCGGCCCACACGAGCGTCTGCCCCACGATGTCCGGCACGCCCTGCCGCGAGACGGCGTGCTGATCGAAGCGGAAGACGGCCTGCGGCCCGAACGCCTGCAGCAGCTCCTGCCCTATCGCGTCCGGCGGCAGAGGCGGCACGGGCGGGATCTGGTGCTGCGGCGGCAGCGGCACACGGAACGGCGCGGGGCGCGCCGGCCCGTCCGCGACCTGGTGCAACTCGCCCTGGTGCTCCAGGAGATGACGCATCCCCTGCTGACGTGACGCGTGGTCACGTCCGTACGGCGCCGTGTGCGTCACACGGACCTGCGGCCACGTCTCGCGGATCATGCGGGCGCAGTAGCCGCCCGGCAGCTCACAGGACTCCAACTCGGTGTGCAGCTCCACCACTTGCTGGGGCGGCACGTTCATGTTGTGCAGCTCGTGCAGGATCTGCCACTCCGGATGCGGGGTGCCGGGCGCGGAGCGCCTGATCAGCTGCTGCTCGGAGCCGTCCGGTGCGCGGTAGCGGAGCACGGCCATGTAGCCGGGGCCGACCGTGGGGAGGCCGGTGGGCTGCTGCTGTTGCGGATAGCCGTACGCGGGCGGCGGGGCGGCACCGGGCATGCCTGGCGCCGCGGGCTGCCCGGGAACGCCCGGCGGAGGCCCGGCGGGCGGCCCCTGCTGCGGGAACCCGTAGCCCTGCGGTGGAGCTCCCGGAGCCGCGGGCACGGGCGGAGGCGCTGAAGGCGGCGGGGACGGCGGTCCGGGAGGCGGAGGCGTGCCGGGACCGCCCTGCGAGGGGCCCGCAAGCATCGTCGCCGCATGGTGCACGTCACCTCCGCCGGTGCCCTCGCCGGTCCCGCCCGTACCCGCGGGCTGTCCGGGAGCGGCGGGCGGAGGCGGAGGAGTACCGGGAGCGCCGGGAGGCGGAGGAGTACCGGGGCCGCCCTGCGAGGGGCCCGCGAGCACCGTCGCCGCATGGTGCACGCCGCCCCCGGGCCCCGTCCCGTCGCCGGGGCCCGAACCGGGAGCGCTGCCGCCGCTGTCCCGCAGCTGCGCCACCTCGTCGGCGGAGACCATCTGCGTCGGTACGTAGCCCGCGCCTGAGGATCCCGGTGCGTCGCCGCCCGCGCCGGGCGGCCTCGCTCCTGGTGTGCCGGGCGCTCCGGGTGGCGGCGGCACGGACGGGCCGCTCCCTCGCGAAGGTCTTGACGGCTCCGATCCGCGCGCCGCCTTGCCCGTTTCCGCGTCGGCGCTGCCCGAGGCACCGATCGCACCGGGAGGACCGGGCGGCGGCGGAGGGGCACCTATTCCACCGGAGCCGCCGTGCGACGGGCCCGCGAGCATTGTCGCCGCATGGTGCACGTCACCTCCGCCGCCGGAGCCCGCGTCGCCGCCGGGACCCGAACCGGGCGGCGGTGGCGGTGCGTTGGGCGGAAGGGGCGGCGGCGGAGGCACCGTCGGCCCATGGGCCTGACCGGGAACCTGGCCCTGCGCCTGCCCCTGTACGTGCCCCTGCTGGTCCGTGCCGTCCACCGCCGGTGAGACAGCCGTCCTCGGAAGAGGGGTGCCCTCGGGCATCATCTCCGTCTTGGCGTCCGCGGAGGCCCCGCCGTCGGCGAGGGGCGGAGCGAAGACGGTGGCGGGCGGCAGCTGTGCCTCCCCGCCGCCAGAACTGCTCGTGTCCGCCGCGTCCCACGGGCTGACGCCCGCAGCGGACGCACTCGCGTCAGCACCGGCGCTGCTCGCGCCCGCGCCGGATCCCGTTCCGGCGCCCGCGCCCGTGCCGACGCCCCGCCGGTCCGGGATGCCCATCTCGTCGGCGGCCTGCTGAAGCCAGTCCGGCGGCGTCAGCAGAAAGGACGTCGCCTCCAGATCCAGACGCTGCGGAGGGGACGCGCCGCCCGGAGGGGTGGCCGCCACGGCGGGCGATCCGTACTCCTCCTCGTAGCGGCGGATGACCTCACCCACCGGCAGCCCCGGCCACAGCGTCGTCTCCCCGCTGTCCCGCGCTATCACCAGCCGCGCACGGGTCACGTCGTCCCCGGACCCGGCGGTGGGCTCCGCCCACGCCACGAAGCCCAGGTCGAACTCCCGCACCCGCACCTCGCGGTGCCGGTCGTCGGGCACATCGCCGTTGACCCAGCGCTCCGCGCGCTCCTGAGCCTGTGCGAAGGTCACCATCGCGCGCTCACTCCCCAACTCTCAACGAGGCCCTCACACCTGGACCGCACGTGCGAAGCCGCCGTCCACCATCAGGTTCGCGACGGTCTCCAACTCCGGCGGACTGCCCGCGAGCCGCAGCAGGAACTCGTCGAAGTCGGCGCCGCACGGCCGCAGAAGCCGCTCCGTACGCGCCTGCACATCGAGTCCGTCCTGGTCACGCGCATCGTCGAAGGCGCAGAACCACACCGAACCGACGGCCTCACCCTTGACCTTCACGGCGATCAGACCGCCCTGCACGAAACCCACCCCGAGGAAGTCCTTGGTGAAGTGGTCGCGCAGACACTTGTTGATGTACACGAGGTCGTTGACCGCCGCGTCCTCCCGCACCGTGAAGAACGGCTGGTCGACCAGCAGTCCCAACTCGGCGTCCAACCCGACCCCGCGCGGCGCGCAGCCGCCCGCCGCCTTCAGGAACGCGCGGTACGCGCCGGGAAGTTGGTACCCCAGCCGCTCCTCCGCCTCCAGCACCTGCGACTCGGTCACCGCGACCGAATGCGGCACCTCGAAGTGCACCGGCCGGGTGTCCCGCAACGGTCGCGTCCCGCTCTTTGCGTGGTCCACGTTGGCGGTCGCCAGCCCCCCGTGATGCCGCAGCAGCACCTTCACCTCGACGGGGACCAGCTCCATGCGACGGCCGTACGCGACGTGATGCCACGTCCAGCCGTGCGGAGTCGCCACCGGCGACAGATCCGCCCACAGTTCGTGACCCGAGGCGTGCAGCGCGGCGTTGGCCGACACGTAGTCCGTGAGCCGCAGCTCGTCACCGCCGAAGCCCTCCGGAGGCTCCGCGATCTCGGCGGCGGCACGCGCGTACGCGGAGAAGACCGGCAGACCGTTCTCGTCGACCTGGACCCCTGCCGGATGCCGGGCGGCCCGCACCGGATCGGGAAAGTTCACGACCTGGCCGGCGTAGGCCCGGTTCGGCGCTGCGGCGCTCCCCCCGGGGGAGCCAGGGGGATGAACCTGGGGGCGTGCACCCGCCCCGAGCCGACCTGTCGTCATCGCGGAAGCCCCCTGCTGCACATCTGGCTGACGTGGGACAGCCTATGCGGTACGCCAACTGCGGGGCACCGCCCGCCTTCGCGGACGATCACAACGTCCCCGCGCGCCGAGCGGCGCGGGCCCATCGGCCCACGGAGCGTGCGGTGCCGGCGCGCCGGTCCGCCCGTCCCGCCCCGGTCGCCTACTTCTCGCCCGCCTTCGTCAACTTCTCGTGCTGCTTCTCCACGAGCGATTCGGCGACGGCCTGCGGCTCACCCGACAGCGAGACCGACATGAACGACGCCGTGTTGCCGCCCGCACGGACGATGGTGAAAACCGTCGGAGAGTCCTTCCCCTTCGCGTCCTCCATCGTGAACCGGACCGAATCGTCACCGACGCCCACCGCCTCGCCACGCTTGATCCGCAGCTGCGTCTTCTCGCCCGTGCCGATCTTCCCCGCGAACGAATCGCACCTGCCCAGGGCCTTCTTCAGGTCCCCGAGCCACTTCACGGCCCCGCCGTCGCCGTACGAGGAGAGCAGCACCTGCTGAACCGCGCCGCCCGTACTGAGTGAACCTTTCATCAGCACACCGCTGGCGTACGCCTTGCGCTCACGCTCCGGCTCGGAATCCACCACATCGGTGATCGGGGAGCACCTCGGGTCGTCCGACTCGATCGTGCCCTGACCGGCCAGCGCGTCCTCCTTGTTGCGCTGCGCCCGATAGCCCTTCACATCACCGGACTTGAGCAGCGCATCGTTCAACTGCTTCTTGTCCAGCGGCGGCACACCGCCCCCGGAGTCACCGCTGCCCTCGCCCTCGTCCTTGGCTCCCTCGCCGTCCGAGCCACCGGACTTCTGGCCCTGGCCATCGGCCTTCTTCCCGGCGCCCCCACCGTCGTCACCGTCGCCGCTGCAGGCCGCAGCCGTCACAACAAGCACCGGGACAACCACCGCCACCCCCAGCGCACGGCGGACACGCACACCGAGGTGACTACCCCTGCGACCACACGTGCGACTGTGTCGGTCACCATCACTGCGACAACGAAGGGAGGTGCGGCCCATCGCGGAACTCCTGCCTCGAAAAGACGATGTACGCCAGATGCTGGCCCCCACTGTCCCGCCCCACCACCCCTTTACTCAGCCCACTTCGGAAACCGGCGCATTCCCCTGACATGCCCACTGGCATGATCGGCTCACCCCCCACACTGCATACTTGGCCCGGCACACAGCACACACCACGACACAAACGGCAGAAGGGTCCGTGCGGGGAGGAACCACCACATGAACACCGCGTCGCTGAATTCCCCGGCGTCCACACCAGCCACACCGGCCGCACCGGCAACGGCCGCCACCGGAGCGGCCACGCCCGCCAGGCCCACCGCACCGGCCACGAACCGAACCGCCGACGACCCCCGCGTGGGCTGGAACGCCACACCCGACGACACCACACCCCCGCTCCACGAACGCCGCGACGGCATCCTCCCCGCCGTCGCCGCCGCCCTCTCCGTACGCGGCCGCACTCTCACCTCCACAGGCAACAAGGGCGACCAGCCCCCCGCACCACACCCCCTCGTGCAGGACTTCCTCGACACCCTCGCCACCGAGAACCGCGCACGTCACACCGGCCGCTGCCCCGAAACCGTCCTGCTCTCCCGTTACCTCACGGCCACCGAGCACGCCCGCGCGGTCAAACGCGGCAACCGCCGCACAGGCAGCGCCAAGCTCCGGCCCCTCACCCACAGCGAGGCCAAGCGGGCCCTGAAGAACGCCAAACTCACCGCCCGCCACATCCGCGAACACGGCGACCCCCTGCACGGCCACTACGCACCTCCCTGCCGGGCATGCGGCGCACTCCTCACCCACTTCGGGGTACGCCCCGTCGACCCCGGAACCGCCGGCGAAAAGGCACCCCGGTGAACCGGCCCCCGCACCAGCGCACATCCACAACGCGCTTCCCCGTCGCCGTCGACGACGCACTGCGCAACGCGGGCTGGCAACCCGGACGATGGGACATGCGCCAGGCCGAGGAATGGGCCGACGCCCTCCGCGGCCACATCTCACCCGGCGGACACCGTCACGCCGTCTTCCCCGCCGCCGTCGAAGTCTGGGCCGAATTCGGCAACCTGCCCATCGACCCCACAGGCCCCGGCCGCAACATCGCCCCCGCGAGCCTGCACATCGACCCCATGCACGCCGTCCACGCCGCACGCACCCTCGCCGACCTCGGCCGCGCCCTGCACACCCAGATCTGCCCGCTGGGCACCGACGGAGCCGACGCCGCACTCCTCGCCATCGACACCGAAGCGCGCGTCTACAGCCTCGACCACACCGGCGACTGGTACCTCGGCCGCGACTTCGACACCGCACTCGCCGCGCTGCTCACCGGCACGCGACCCGAACGCCTCACCAGACCGCTCGACGCCGCGGCCCGTACGGGCACGACGACAGGCGCCGGCAGCGGCTCCCGTTCCGTGCCCGTCTCGTATTCCGACCCGGGCACGGAACCGGATTCGGACACGGACCGGGACCCGGACTGGGAGACGGAATCGGACTCGGTGTGGGGCCCGGCCCCCGGGTCGGACTCGGCGCGGATCTCCGGCACCGTCCACACCGCCCGTCCACCCGGACCCCGCCGTCCCCCCGACTCCGCACACCCCGCCGGAGCCGGCTGACGGGAACCCGGCACACCGCCGCCGCCCGCACAGCGGACCCCTACCGAGGACCCGCCCCGCCCGGCCCCGCGACCTGCGACCTCCCGGCCGGGATCACCGCCGACACCCGGAAACCCCCCACATCCGTCGGCCCCGACACGAACCCCCCGCCGAGCGCCGTCACCCGCTCCTTCATCCCCACAAGCCCGTTGCCGCCGCTCGGCAGCTCCGCACCGGCCGCGCCGTCCCCGTCCGCCGGCCGCTCGTTCTCCACCTGAACCGCGACCTCACCCTCGCGATGCGCCAGCCGCACCCTCGTGCGGGCACCCGGCGCATGCTTGTGCACGTTCGTCAGCGCCTCCTGGACCACGCGGAACGCCGTCTGCTCCACGCCCGCCCCATAGCCACGCGAGGAACCGTCCACCGAGAAATCGACAGCCATGCCTGTCTCCCGCGACTGCCCCACCAGGGCGTCCAGCTCCGACAGATACGGGCCCTCACACCAGCCCTGCTCCTCCGCCGCGGCATCCCCCGATCCGGAACGAGACCGCGCGCCCGCGGGGGCGCCCGCACCACCGGGGCCGTCGCCCGACGCCTGCCGCGGCACACCCTCACGCCGACGGCCGGACGCGCCGTCCTTCGCCGAACCCGCGGCCGCCGCCGCGAACTCCGCCAGCCGCACCGACGCACCCCCGGAACCGGCGACCTGCGCACCCGCCTCCTGCGAACGCTCCGTCGACCGCAGCACGCCCAGCATCGTCCGCAACTCCGTCAGCGCCTGCCGGCCCATGTCGCCCACCAGCGCGGCGTTCTTCGACGCCTTCTCCGGATCCTTCAGCGCCACCGCCTGCAAAGCCGCCGCATGCACCACCATCAGGCTCACCCTGTGCGCCACCACGTCGTGCATCTCCCGGGCGATCCGCGTGCGCTCCTCGCTGCGCGCCCACTCCGCGCGCTCCTCCGCCCGGTCCGCCAGCAGTGCCAACTCCCGCTCCAGACCGTCCGCACGCTCCCGCAGCGACTCCACCAGACGACGGCGCGCGCCCACGTACAGGCCCATCAGCACCGGCGGCGCCGTCAGCCCGATCGCCACCACGACGGACATCAGGGGAATGAACCACGCCGGAGGATCGAACCCGGCGTCCCGGCCGATGCTCTGGTGCATCCGCACGACCGTGATGATCACGGCGGCGGCCGCCTGCATCCCCGTGAGCAGCACCGTGATCCGGCGCGGCACGTCCGCGGCGACCGCGAGGCTGTAGAGCCCGACGAAGCCGAGCAGATAGCCCATCTCCGCCGGCGTCAGCGCGACGGCCACCAGCACCACAGCGATCGGCCAGCGCCTCCGGAGCACCAGCGTCGAGCCCGTCACCAGTCCCAGCACCACGCCGGAGGCCGCGGGCAACCCGGCCTCACCTGCGAAATCGACGCCCTGGACCGCGCACTCCACGGCGGACACCAGGCCGAGAGTGATGTCCAGCACGGCGCTCCGCCGGCGCCTCCACCACCATGGCCCGCCGACGGTCCGCCTCTCCCCCGTCTCGGTCATACCGACCAGCGTACGACCGGGTGCCAACGAGTTTTCCGGCTCGTGAAGGAACCGACGATTCCGTAGCCGGACCCGAATGTTCCGGTTAACAGCAACCACCGCCCCGACCCGCAACGGAAACGAGCGTTCCCTACTCGAACTGGTGAATAGTCCATCATTCCGGCGCACTCCGCCACGGTCCCGGCGGAAGCTTCCGTCATGGTGCAGGCGAAGACCGAACTGAAGGCCCGCGCACGGGAACTGCGCCGCGCGGGCAGGACGTACGACGAGATCGTGGCGGAGCTGGGGGTGTCGAAGAGCTCGGTGTCGCTGTGGGTGCGGGATCCGCCCAGACCCCGAACCTCGCCGGAGCGGATGCATGCGATGCACGGCGCTGAGCGAACCGTCCTGACTTCCAGGTGTCGGGTAAGGTCTGACGCGGCGATCCCCTGTGGTGTAACCAGGCAGCACCCCAAATTTTGGTTTTGGTAGTCAAGGTTCGAATCCTTGCAGGGGAGCTCAAAGTTCGAATGCCGGGCCCGGTCTCTCCGAGGTCAGGGCCCGCTCTCGTGTCCGGATCCGGAACCCCTCGCAACCCACCGGTATCCTGCGGGTGTTCCCCCTGACCCCGTAGCCGAAGGGCACACCCGTGAGCGCCAACCGCCCGGCAGCCGTCGTCGTACTCGCAGCAGGTGAGGGCACCCGAATGAAGTCGGCGACGCCCAAGGTCCTGCACGAGATCTGCGGCCGTTCCCTTCTCGGCCATGTCGTCGCCGCTTCCCGCAGCCTCTCTCCCGAGTACCTCGTCGTGGTCGTCGGCCATGCCCGTGAGCAGGTCACCGAGCATCTCGCCGAGATCGACGCCGAGGTGCGCACCGCGGTGCAGCACGAGCAGAACGGCACCGGCCACGCGGTGCGCATGGCCCTCGAGGAGCTTTCGGGCAGCGGCGTGGTCCTGGACGGCACGGTTGTCGTGACCTGCGGGGACACCCCGCTGCTGACCGGGGAGACGCTGCAGTCCCTGGCCGACACACATTCCGCGGACGGCAACGCGGTCACCGTCCTGACGGCCGAGGTGCCGGACTCGACGGGTTACGGACGCATCGTGCGCGATCCGGACAGCGGCGCGGTGACGGCGATCGTCGAGCACAAGGACGCGACGCCGGAGCAGCTGGCGATCACGGAGATCAACTCGGGTGTGTTCGCCTTCGACGCGCAGCTGCTGACGGACGCGCTGGGGAAGGTGCGTACGGACAACAGCCAGGGCGAGGAGTACCTGACGGATGTGCTCGGCATTCTGCGCAGCGCGGGGCACCGTGTGGGCGCGTCGGTGGCGGGCGAGCACCGGGAGATCCTCGGGATCAACAACCGTGTGCAGCTTTCCGAGGCGCGTCGGCTGCTGAACGGCCGTCTGCTGGAGCGGGCGATGCTCGCGGGTGTGACGGTGGTGGATCCGGTGTCGACATGGATCGATGTGTCGGTGTCGTACGAGCAGGACGTGACAGTGCTGCCCGGCACGCAGTTGACGGGTTCCACGCACTTGGCGGCGGGCTGCGAGGTGGGCCCGAATTCCCAGTTGGCGGACACGGCCGTGGGGGCGGGTGCGTCGGTGAACAACACGGTGGCGTCGGGTGCGGAGATCGGGGACGGCGCGAAAGTCGGTCCGTTCACGTATTTGCGGCCGGGTACGAAGCTTGGAGTGAAGGCGAAGGCCGGCGGTTTCGTGGAGCTCAAGAACGCGAAGATCGGCGAGGGTTCGAAGGTTCCGCATCTTTCGTATGTGGGTGACGCCTCGGTGGGCGATCACACCAACATCGGTGCGGCGACGGTGTTCGTGAATTACGACGGCGAGAACAAGCACCGCACGTCGATCGGTTCACACTGCAAGACGGGTGCGGACAACATGTTTGTGGCGCCTGTCACTGTCGGGGACGGTGCTTATACGGCGGCGGGTTCGGTGATCACGAAGGATGTGCCTCCGGGTTCGCTCGCTGTGGCGCGTGGCCAACAGCGCAATATTGAGGGCTGGGTGGCGCGTAAGAGGCCCGGAAGTGCGGCGGCCCAGGCGGCCGAGAGCGCCGCGCAGGGTGGTGCCGGGGCTGTGGGCGGCGCGGCGGATCCGCAGGGCGCGCAGGGCCCGCAGGGTGGCTGACGAGCGGGTACGGCTCCTGCCGGGTACGCGGGGCCGTGGGCCGGGGCGTACGGTTAGGAGGCACGCACGCCCCGCGGAACTCAAGGAGACGGTGCAGTGACCGGGATCAAGACGACCGGCGAGAAGAAGTTGATGCTCTTCTCCGGCCGCGCCCACCCCGAGCTTGCGGAGGAGGTCGCGGATCAGCTGGGTATCGGTGTGGTCCCGACCAAGACTTTCGACTTCGCGAACGGCGAGATCTACGTCCGCTTCCGGGAGTCCGCGCGTGGCGCCGACTGCTTTCTGATGCAGAGCCACACGGCCCCGATCAACAAGTCGATCATGGAACAGCTGATCATGATCGATGCTTTGAAGCGTGCTTCGGCCCGCAGCATCACGGTGATCGTGCCGTTCTACGGCTATGCGCGTCAGGACAAGAAGCACCGTGGGCGGGAGCCCATTTCGGCACGTCTGATGGCGGATCTGCTGCAGACCGCGGGTGCGGACCGGATTCTCACGGTGGATCTGCACACGGATCAGATTCAGGGTTTCTTCGACGGTCCGGTGGATCACCTTTTCGCGTTGCCGATTCTCGCCGACTACGTGGGCGAGCAGGTGGACCGGAACAAGCTGACGGTCGTCTCCCCGGACGCGGGGCGTGTGCGGGTGGCGGACCGGTGGGCGGACCGGCTGGGTGCGCCGCTGGCGATCGTGCACAAGCGCCGTGACCCGGAGGTCGCGAATCAGGTGACGGTGCACGAGGTGGTCGGTGACGTCGAGGGCCGTGTGTGTGTCCTGGTGGACGACATGATCGACACGGGTGGCACGATCTGCGCCGCGGCGGACGCGCTGTTCGCGAACGGTGCGGAGGATGTCATCGTCACGGCGACGCACGGTGTGCTGTCGGGGCCCGCGGCCGACCGGCTGAAGAATTCGAAGGTGAGTCAGTTCATCTTCACGAACACGCTGCCGACGCCGGGTGAGCAGGATCTGGACAAGATCACGGTGCTGTCGATGGCGCCGACGATCGCTCGCGCGGTGCGTGAGGTCTTCGAGGACGGCTCGGTGACGAGCCTCTTCGACGAACAGGCGTGAGAGGGCGGCCCGGGCGCTTCTGCCCGGGCCGCTGCTTCCGTCTTGGACGGGGTCGGGATCGTGATCGATTTCCGCACGGCCTTCTTCGCCGCGTAGACTCCTGATGTCGCTCGGCGAGGGAGGCCGTGTTCGTGCGCTGGTCGTACGGCCCGGCTCATCCGTTATCGACGCGCGCTCTTCGCCAGGGTCCCCACGGCGGTCTCCGCCGGGGCCGGCTCTGCGGCGTGGCCGGTCTGTCGTGGACGGACCGAGTGACACCCCAGATGCGGGATCCGTTTCGAATGCGAGGAGCGCAGCATGGCTGACGTCAATCTTTCCGCGAGTATCCGTTCCGAGTTCGGCAAGGGCGCTGCTCGTCGTCTGCGCCGCGAGGAGAGGATTCCCGCGGTGATCTACGGTCACGGCGAGGACCCGGTCCACGTGACGCTGCCCAGCTACGACATGATGATGGCGCTGAAGACGCCGAACGTCCTGATCCACCTGGACGTCGAGGGCAAGAAGCAGCTGGTGATCCCGAAGGCCGTGCAGCGTGAGGCGATCCGCGGCTTCCTGGTCCACGCCGACCTTCTGATCGTCCGCAAGGGCGAGAAGGTCAACGTGGACGTCCCGATCCACGTCGAGGGTGAGCTGGCTCCCGGGCAGAACCTGCTGGAGCACGTGCTGATGGCGCTGCCGGTCGAGGCGGAGGCCACGCACATTCCGGAGTCGGTCACGGTGTCCGTCGAGGGTCTGGACGCGGGTGACTCGGTCACCGCCGGGCAGATCAAGCTGCCGAAGGGCACCTCGCTGGCCGTCGAAGAGGACGACGTCGTGATCCAGGTGCTGGCGGCTCAGGCCGAGGAGCCGGAGCCCGAGGAGGAGACCGAGGCCGTGGAGGAGGCCCCGAGCGAGGTCGCTCCTGAGTGATCCGGTCCTCCGGGTCTTGATCTCCGGCTGCCGCCGCGTTCCCTGGCCGCTCGGGCCGGGTGGAGCGCGGCGGCGGTCGTTCCGCTGCCGGTGGCCGCCGGCGCAGTTCGCCGTTCGCCGATCTTTGAAGGACCGTTCTGATGAGGACTGTTGCCGGTACGGGTGATGCCAGTGGTGCTGGTGGGGCCAGTGGTTCGGGCGGCCCGTCGGGGCCGTGGCTGGTCGTGGGCCTGGGCAATCCGGGTCCGGGTTACGCGGGCAACCGGCACAACATCGGGTTCGCCGTGACGGATCTGCTGGCGTCCCGTATCGGGGGGAAGTTCAAGGCGCACAAGTCGCGTTCGCGGGTGCTGGAGGGCCGGTTCGGGGCGCCGGGTTCGGCCTCGGGCTGCCGTGTGGTGGTCGCTCAGCCGATGTCGTACATGAATCTCTCGGGTGGTCCGGTCACGGCGCTGCGGGACTTCTACAAGGTGCCGGTGGAGCGGATGGTGGTGGTCCACGACGAGTTGGACATCGACTTCGGGGTGCTGCGGCTGAAGAAGGGCGGCGGCGACAACGGTCACAACGGGCTGAAGTCTCTGACGAAGTCGATGGGGCCGGGGTATTTCCGTGTTCGGTTCGGTGTGGGCCGGCCGCCGGGGCGGATGCCGGTCGCGGACTATGTGCTGAAGGACTTCTCCGCGCCGGAGCGCAAGGATCTGGACTACTTCACCGACCGGGCCGCGGATGCGGTGGAGTCGCTGGTGCTGGACGGCTTGGAGCGGGCGCAGAGCACGTACAACTCGTAGCGCGCCGGCGGGCGGGGAGTTCGCGGCCACGGCCCGGTGTCGGACCCTGCCGTTACGGTCGTCGCATGAATGATCCGATGGTGGACCCGTCCTCGCCCTCGGTGGTCGACAACGGTGAACTGGTTGATCCCCTCGGGGTGCCACGTCCGGAGATCTTCATCACCGATGCTCCGGACGCGGGTGACGTCTCGCTGATCTCGGATTCGCTGGACGCTTTCAACGTGCGGGAGACGGAGATCGACGACCGCCGCCCGCTCGCCGTCCTCGTCCGCGAACCGGGAACGGGCCGTGTGGTGGGAGGTCTGACGGGCCGCACCTCGTTGGGCCTGCTGTTCGTGGATCTGTTTCATCTGCCGCCCGAGCTCCGTGGGTTCGGGACGGGCAGCGAGGTCCTGCGCCTCGCCGAGGCCGAGGGCCGCAGACGTGGTTGCCGCAGCGCCGTGCTCTACACGATCAGCTTTCAGGCGCCCGGCTTCTACGAGAGGCATGGCTGGCGTGTGTTCGGTGACATCCCCTGTGATCCCCCTGGCACGAGCAGAGTGTTCATGACCAAGGATCTGAAGTGACCTGAGCCGCGGCCTCTGTTGCCCACGCCGTCACCGGCATGCCGGGGCGAGCCGGGGTGGAGGGCGCAATCGTCCGAATACTGCCCAAGCGGGATGCGGAGGTTGACCCTCCGGGCGGTTTGCCCAAGGATCTCGGCCATGTCCTCCTCCTCGACGACTTCCTCGACGGGCACCGTCCGGGTCAAACGCAGCCGCACTCGCCGCGCCGGGGAGAGCATGTTCGGGATGCTGCTGCTGACGCGCAACATCGTGCTGATCCTGGGTTCGCTGCTGCTGCTCGTCGCTGGAGGGTGGACGTCGTGGCAGACGGCGGGGCCCGCGCTGACGAGCGACGTCCGGGGCACGGTGCGGATTGCGAAGTGCACCGAGGAGGAATGCGCCGGAACGTTCTTCTCCACCGGCAGGGACGGTTCGCAGACGCAGAAGGTGACGATCGCCGAGTCCGCGTCGGGCAAGGTCGGTGAGCGGCTCCAGGTGGCGTTGCGCCCGGGCACGAAGGAGGTCGTGCGCACGGGCCCCTCGGGTGCCCTCTACGGTGCGGTGCCGTTCGGGGGTTCGTTCGTGCTGGCCGGGCTGGTCTTCGCGATGGGCATGCGGATGAAGCGGACGGGGCTGGTGCTGGGGCTGCTCGGCGTCGGGGTGATGGGGGCGTCCTGGGCGGTGCTGACGTTCTGAGGCGCGTTCCGGGCGGGGACCGGGCATGACCCATGTGACCGTCCCCGGTCTTCGAGCACATCACTGCGCCTCCGCCCGCGCCCTGCCCCGCCCCATGACTCAGGTTGAGACTGCGCGGCGCCGCCGCGGCGGGTGAATCTCCCGCTGCGGCGGCGCCGTTCGCGTCGCGTCCGTGAGTCCGTGCGTCCGTGCCGTCAGCCGGTGTTGCGCAGCCCCGCGGCGACTCCGTTGACGGTCAGCAGCAGCGCCCGCCCGAGCATCTGGTCGGGCTCCTCATCGCGCGCGGCGGCTGCGCGCTGCCGGTGCAGCAGCGTCACCTGAAGGTAGGAGAGCGGGTCGAGGTAGGCGTCGCGGATGGCGAACGTCTGCTTCAGCACGGGGCTCGCGTCGAGCAGTTCGCGTTCCCCGGTGATGCTCAGCACTTCCCGCACCGTGAGGTCGTGTTCGGCCCGGATGGTCTCGAAGACGTGCTTGAGCTCCTCGGGCACGAGGGTGTCGACGTAGTGCTGTGCGATGCGCAGGTCGGTCTTGGCGAGCGTCATCTCGACGTTGGCGAGGAAGTTCTGGAAGAAGTGCCAGTGCTCCTGGGCCTCTTGGAGCACGCCGTCGAGTCCTGCCTCGCGTGCCGCCTTCAGTCCCGTGCCGACGCCGAACCAGCCGGGCACGATCTGCCGCGACTGGGTCCAGCCGAACACCCAGGGGATGGCGCGCAGTCCGTCGAGGCCGGCGCCGCTGTCGGGACGCCGTGAGGGCCGCGAGCCGAGGTGCAGTTCGGCGAGCTGGTCGACGGGTGTGGAGGCGAAGAAGTAGGCGGGCAGGTCCGGGTCCTCCACCAGCTTCCGGTAGGCGCCGTGCGCTGCGTCGGAGACGGTGTCCATGGCGGCGTCCCAGCGGGCGAGCGCCTCGTCGGACTGGCGGGGCGCGGTGTGCAGCGCGGACGCCTGCAGGGTGGCGGCGACGGTCAGTTCGAGGTTCTCCCTCGCGAGCGACGGCACCAGGTACTTGTCGGAGATGACCTCGCCCTGCTCGGTGACCTTGATCTCACCCTCGAGGGTGCCCCAGGGCTGGGCGAGGATCGCGTCGTGCGTGGGGCCGCCGCCGCGGCCGACGGTTCCGCCGCGGCCGTGGAAGAGCCGCAGCCGCACGCCGTGCCGGTGCGCGACGTCGCGGAGACGCCGCTGTGCGCGGTGGATCTCCCACTGCGAGGTGGTGATGCCGCCGAACTTGGAGGAGTCGGAGTAGCCGAGCATGACCTCCTGCAGGTCGCCTCGGAGGGAGACGAGCTTGCGGTAGGAGGGGTCGGAGAGCATCGCGTCGAGGAGCTCGTCGGCGATTTTCAGCTCGTCGGTGGTCTCCAGCAGCGGGACGATGCCGATGCGGGCCCAGCCGGCGTGCAGGTCGATCAGCCCGGCCTCGCGGGCGAGCACGGCGGCGGCGAAGACGTCGTCGGCTCCCTGGCACATGGAGATGATGTAGGACTCGATGACTTCGGGCCCGAAGGTCTCCAGTGCCTTGCGGACGGTCGTGAAGACGCCCAGGGTCTTCGCCCCGGCAGCGTCCAGCGGTGCCGGCGAGGGCGAGAGGGGGCGGCGGGAGCGCAGCTCCTTGGCCAGGAGGCGCTGCCGGTAGTCGCGGGGCATGTCGATGTAGCGCCAGGACTCCTCGCCGAGCCGGTCGAAGAGCTGGCCGAGAGCGTGGTGGTGGGCGTCGGCGTGCTCCCGTACGTCCATGGTGGCCAGCTGCAGCCCGAACGCGGCGATGGTGCGCAGCACCCGCTCCAGGCGACCGTCGGCGACGAGTTCGCCGCGGTGTGCGCGCAGCGACCTCTGCAGCAGCATCAGGTCGTCGACGAGTTCGGTGGTGCCGAGGTAGTCGCGCCCGGCGACGTGGGGTGCGCCGGCGGCGAGCCGGTCGCGGGTGTTGAGGAGCTTCTGCCTGATGCAAGTGGCCTTGAGGCGGTACGGCTCCTCGGCGTTGAGCCGCTTGTAGCGGGGGCTGATCTCGGGCAGCCGGTCCAGGTCGCGGCTGAGGGAGTCGAGGAGTTCCTCGGTGGCGCCGCTGTTGCGGATGGAGTTCGACAGGGCGCCGCGGAGGTCGTCGATCTGTTCGAGGGCGTCGGTGATGCCGTGTTCGTGCTGAAGCAGCAGCACTTCCCAGGTCACGTCGGGGGTGACGTTGGGGTTGCCGTCGCGGTCGCCGCCGATCCAGGTACCGAAGGTCAGGGGGCGGGTGCCGGTGGGCAGGGGTGCTCCGGCCCGCTCGAGTTCGGCGGCGAGGTCCTCCAGCACGTCGCCGACGGCGCCGTGGTGCAGTTCGTCCAGGTAGTAGACGGCGTTGCGGGCCTCGTCGGCGGGTTCGGGGCGTGCGACGCGCAGCTCGTCCGTCTGCCAGACGAGGTCGACGTTCTCGGCGAGGCGCAGGTCGGTGCGGCTGCTGTCGTCGTGGTCGGGGTGTTCCAGCAGTTCGGCGATCTTGCGGAGCTTGGTGAGGACGGAGCGGCGCGCGGCCTCGGTGGGGTGCGCGGTGAAGACGGGCCGGACGCCGAGGTTGCGCACGGTCTGCGCGAGGTGGGCGGGGTCGGCGTCCTTGAGCATGTCGGCGGTGCGGGAGAGATTGCCGCCTTCGGTGGCGCGACGGGCGCGCAGTTCCCGGCCGCGGTGGACCTGCTCGGTGACGTTGGCCAGGTGGAAGTACGTGGAGAAGGCCCGTACGAGCTTGGTGGCGGTCTCCAGGTCGGTCCTGCCGAGGAGGGCGGCGGCGGCCTCGCCGTCGCTGCGTGTCAGCGCCCGTACGCGTTCGACCAGATCGAGCAGTTCCGCGCCCTCCTGGCGCACGAGGGTCTCGCCCAGAAGGTCTCCGAGGCGGCGGATGTCGGCGCGCAGCGCGCTGTTGGCCTCGGTCTCGGCGGCTGTATCGGAGACGGGGCCGTTGCCCGCCGCGGACCCGGCTCCGCCCTGCTGGTGGCGGGTCTCGGCACGGCTCACTTCGGCACTGCTCACAGGTGGGGCTCCTTGCAGCATTTGCTTCGGGCAGGTCACGGACCGCGCTGTCCGACGCTCCCCAGGATATGCGGGGCGTCCTTACGCCCCTGGTGCCGTCCGATGGGTGAGCACGGTCTCGTCTCCCCATGCCCCCGCTTGCTACGCCTGTGAGGGCTGCCATACTTACGAAGCCGTAGGTTACGGTTCCGTAGGACTTGCGTGGGCACAAGACGCAACAGTGCACGACGCAGAAGCCCCTTACCGCTCTGACAAGGGACATCTATGACCACCAGCCCCCCGGACGTACTCGACAGCTCCCCCGACGCCCAGAACGAAACCGCCTCCGAAGTCCAGGAATCCCCCGTCGCATTCGCGACGCTCGGCAGTGAGAAGCGCGGCTCGGTGGAGCAGATCGCGCTGCTGGCCTTCATCGTCGTTCCCTTCATCGCCCTGCTCGCAGCCGTGCCGCTGATGTGGGGCTGGGGTGTGAGCTGGCTGGACCTCGGCCTGCTCACGGCGATGTACTTCATCGGCTGCCACGGCATCACGATCGGCTTCCACCGCTACTTCACGCACGGCTCCTTCAAGGCGAAGCGTCCGCTTCGCATCGCGCTCGCGGTCCTCGGCTCCCTGGCCGTGGAAGGGCCCGTGGTGCGCTGGGTCGCCGACCACCGCAAGCACCACAAGTTCTCCGACGCCGAGGGCGACCCGCATTCGCCATGGCGCTACGGCGAGACCGTCCCCGCCCTGATGAAGGGCCTGTGGTGGGCGCACGTCGGCTGGATGTTCGACGAGGAGCAGACCTCGCAGCAGAAGTACGCACCCGATCTGATCAAGGACCCGGCGATCCGGGCCGTCTCGCGGCAGTTCGTGCTGTGGACGACGACCTCGCTGCTGCTTCCGGCCGTCATCGGCGGCCTGGTGACGATGTCCTGGCAGGGTGCGCTGACGGCGTTCTTCTGGGGCTCGCTGGTGCGTGTGGCGCTGCTGCACCACGTCACCTGGTCCATCAACTCCATCTGCCACGCGGTGGGCAAGCGGCCCTTCAAGTCCCGCGACAAGTCCGGCAACGTGTGGTGGCTGGCGATCCTGTCCTGCGGTGAGTCGTGGCACAACCTGCACCACGCGGACCCGACGAGCGCCCGTCACGGTGTGGAGAAGGGTCAGCTCGACTCGAGTGCGCGCATCATCCGCTGGCTGGAGCTGGCGGGCTGGGCGTACGACGTGCGCTGGCCGGTCCGCTCCCGTATCGACTCCCGCCGCAAGGAGCCGTCCCGCCAAGCGGCATGATGGAGCCTGTGCCGACCGATGACAGCTCCGCCGATGCGCCGCGAGCGACCAGGGCCGCCAAGAAGGAGAAGCGCGCCGCGCGTCGCAGGATGAGCGGCAAGGAGCGCCGCGAACAACTCCTCGACATCGGACGTGCCCTCTTCGCCGAACGTGGCTTCGAGGGCACGTCCGTGGAGGAGATCGCGGCCAAGGCGGGCGTCTCCAAGCCCGTGGTGTACGAGCATTTCGGCGGCAAGGAAGGTCTCTACGCCGTCGTCATCGACCGCGAGATGCGGCAGCTCCTGGACATGGTCACGGGTGCCCTCACAGGGGGGCACCCGAGGGAGCTGCTGGAGCAGGCGGCGTTCGCGCTGCTGGACTACATCGACGTCTACACGGACGGCTTCCGCATCCTCGTCCGCGATTCGCCCGTCGCTCAGTCGACGGGCAATTTCGCGTCGCTGATCAGCGACATCGCCACACAGGTCGAGGACATCCTGGGCCGCGAGTTCAAGTCCCGCGGCTTCGACCCGAAGCTCTCGCCGCTGTACGCGCAGGCCCTGGTCGGGATGGTCGCGCTGACGGGGCAGTGGTGGCTGAACGTCCGCAAGCCGAAGAAGGCCGAGGTCGCCGCGCACCTGGTGAACCTGGCCTGGCACGGCTTGGACGGACTCGAGGCGAAGCCGCGTCTCATAGGTCACAGACGCAGCTGACCGAGGACTTCCCGCTCGGGATGGTCGACGCCTCCGTCATCGCTTGCGCTGAACGCCTCGGAGCCGTCGAAGTCGCCACGGTCGACCGCAAGACTTCGCCGCCGTCCGGCGGCGGCATGTCCCGAGCTTCACGCTGCGTCCTTGACGCTCACGGCGACGGGATCAGGTCGCGGCGAACTCGTCGAGGGCGGTGCGGATCTCGCCGCTCATCGCGTCGCTGCCCATATGTCCGGCGTCCTCCACGACGACGAGGCGGGAGCCGGGCCAGGCGCGCGCCAGTTCCCACGCGGTGCCGAGGGGCCCGGCCAGGTCGAAGCGCCCGTGGATGAGCACGCCGGGTATCCCGGCAAGACGCCCCCGCGTCGCGTATCAGCTGCCCTTCCTCCAGCCAGGCGCCGTGCGAGAAGTAGTGAGCGGCGATGCGGACGAGGGCGTGCCGGGCTGCGGCCGGACGATCCCCGTACGTCTTCGAGGGCGCGCTCGGGGACGACTCCATCGACAGGACCGTGTCCTCCCAGTCGCACCACTCGTCGGCGGCCGCGGCGCGGATCGCGGGGTCCGGGTGCTCCATGCGCCGCGCGTACGCCGCGAGGACGCCGGGAAGGGCGGCATCGGGGTCGGCCTCCGGCACCGCCTCGCGGAAGCGGTGCCACTCCTCCGGGAAGAACCGGCCGGCACCGCGGTAGAGCCAGTCGATCTCGGAACGCCGGGTGGTGGTGACGGCGGGAATGACGATCTCGGAGACCCGGTCCGGGTGCTGCTGGGCGTAAGCCAGGATCAGGGTGGAACCCCAGGAACCTCCGAGGAGCAACCACCGCTGGATCCGCAGATGTTGACGCAGCACTTCCATGTCGGCGATGAGATGGCCGGTGGTGTTGCTGCTCAGGTCCGCCGACGGATCGGCGGCGTGCGGGGTGCTGCGCCCGCATCCGCGCTGGTCGAAGAGGACGACCTTGTAGCGGCCGGGGTCGAAGCGGCGCCGCACGAGCGTGCCGCATCCCGACCCGGGGCCTCCGTGCACGACGAGTGCGGGCTTGCCGGGTTTCCGCACACCTCCCAGTGGATGCGGTGGCCGTCGCCGACGTCGAGCATGCCCTCGTCGTAGGGCTCGACGGGTGGGTGGAGTGCGGACATCGCAGGTCGCCCTTTCCGGTCGCGGAAGGATCGCACGATGCCGGACCGGCGAGGCCGCGGCAACTTCATTACGGGCAGGCGCTGTTGAGCTCGGCCTTCCGGAGTCACGCCCTGAGCGTCGGCTCCAGGAACTCCAGCCGGTTGCCCGCCGGGTCGTGGGAGTAGAAGCGGCGGTGGCCGGGGAGGTCGTCGTCCCAGATGACGGGCGCGCCGGCGTCGCTGAGGTGTGCCGCCAGGGCCGTGAGGCCGCGCACGCGGATGCCGGGATGGGCCTTCAGCGCGGGACGGAAATCCTCCTCGATCCCCAGGTGCAGCACCACGGAGCCCGCCGAGAACCAGCAGCCGCCGCGTGCGGCGAGCACCGGGGGCTTGGGGATCTCCGTCATCCCGAGCACGCCCGCGTAGTACGCGCGCAGTGCGTCCTCCGAGCCCGGTGGGGCGGCGAGCTGCACATGGTCCAGGGAGTCGATCACCGCGGGCGTCGGCGCGGCTCCGGGCGCGGCGTCCGCAGCGGGGTCCGAAGAGGGGTCCGCTGCCGGGTCCGTCATCGCTTCACCGCGACGACGAAGATGCGCCGGAACGGGAAGACGGTCCCGCGTGAAGGGTTCCCGCCCAGCGGCGGATAGGCCTCGCGCAGCAGCTGCCCGTACTCGGCGAGGAAGGCCTGCTGCGCCTCGGGGTCGTCGGCGAGCAGCGTCAGGACCGGACGCAGTGCCGTGCCCTTGACCCAGTCCAGGACGGGGTTCTCTGCCTGCTGGTCCCTCCCACACCGAAGGTCGTGGGGGAGCAGCAGCTGCGCGTACGTCGTCTCCCAAGCGTCGACGTCGCAGCCCAGCGGCTCCAGTTCGGCCAGGTATTCCGCGGGTTCGCGGGCCGACCCGCCGCGGGTCTCGGAGCCCAGACGTCCGCGCCAGCGGGGCGAGTTGCGCAGCTCCAGCAGCAGCCTGTGGCTGGGGGCGTCGAAGTTGCCGGGGACCTGGAAGGCGAACACGCCGCCGGGCGGCAGGGCGCTGATCCAGGTCGGGAAGAAGTCGCTGCCGTCGAGGGCGGCGGGGTGACCGTCCCCGGCTCCGTTGGGGTGCGCGTCCGCCCCGTCCGGGTGGGATGCGTCTGCCCCGTCCGGGTGCGAGCCTTCCCCGTCCGGGGTGGGGAGAACCCGTCCCTTACCTGCGGCAGGGAGAACCCGTCCCTTACCTGCGGCAGGGAGAACCCATTGCAGAGCCGCGTTGGAGAAGATCAGGTCGAAGCGTTCTCCGCGGGCGGGGCGCCAGGTGGAGAGGTCGGCGTGGGTGAATTCGAGGCTCCCGCCTGCGGACGTCTTCCCTGCGTAGGCGCGGGCCTCGTGCAGCATGGCCGGGGAGTTGTCGTAGCCGGTGATGTGCGCGCCGGGCCAGCGATCGGCGAGCATCACGGACGGGCCACCCGGACCGCAGCCCAGGTCGGCGATGCGCGGGGCCTCGTCGTCCGGCAGTGCGGGCACGCGTGCAAGCAGGTCCGTGATCGGGCGGTTGCGGTGCCCGGAGTGCCGTGCGTACTGATGCGGGTCCCAGACAGGTGACGTCATGGGGGCAGCCTCCATCGAAAGTATCTCGATGTCAAGAGACTTCACATCGACACAACTACTACACTGATCACATGGAGGACGAGGTCGACCGACTGGTGGCAGCCTGGCGCCGAGAGCGCCCGGACCTCGACGTGGAACCGTTGGAGGTGCTCAGCCGCGTCAGCAGACTCGCGCGGCACCTCGACCGCGCGCGCAGGATCGCCTTCTCCGAACACAACCTGGAGCCCTGGGAGTTCGACGTCCTCACGGCACTGCGCCGGGCGGGCACGCCGTATCAGCTCTCGCCGGGGCAGCTCCTCACCCAGACGCTCGTGACCTCGGGGACGATGACGAACCGCATCGACCGGCTCGCCAAGAAGGGCCTCGTCGAGCGCCTCCCCGACCCCAGTGACCGGCGGGGCGTCCTGGTGCGCCTGACGGTTGACGGCCGCAACCGGGCCGACAGCGCCCTGGCCGGTCTCCTCTACCAGGAGCGCGCCATCCTCGCCGAGCTCTCCTCCGCACAGCGGGCCGAACTGGGCTCCCTGCTGCGCAGGTTGACCGCCCCCTTCGACAACATCCCCGGCTGACGGCCCCAGCCGTACGGCGCGAACGACTCGGGCTTTCCACCGGCGTCACCGACGCCCGGATCGCCGCCATTGTCACGTCCACCGGGCCACACCGGCGACACACAACACCAAGGACGTCACCGACACGGGTATCGAGTTGGTGGACCCCTGGCAACGTCCCTGAACCCGGTTGCCCGCAGACGTCGTTCGCGGAGCGGCCCGGCTCGGTTCGGCTCGGCTCGGCTCCACTCGGTGGAACGAACTCACCGCCAGGGAGGAACTGTTGCCTCGGCGCATCCCGTGCCGTGGTGCCCCGCTGCGTCGGACACGTCGCAGCCCGTAGCATCCGTGCATGGGCGGACGTCATTCGGAGCGATTCGCGGGACGTACCGTCCTGATCACCGGCGGTGGCGCGGGTATCGGAGCCGCGACGGCTCACAGGCTGGCCGACGAGGGCGCCGCGGTCGTCATCCTCGACAGTGACGAGGAGGGCGGCCACCGCACGGCGCGCGAGATCACCGCATCCGGCGCACGCGCCGCGTTCGTACTCGGAGACGTCACCGACGAACCCGCCTGGGCCAGGGCCCTGCGCACGGCGCACGAGGGGTTCGGCCCCGTCGACGGGCTGGTCAGCAACGCCGGGCTGATGGTGCCGGGACCGGCCGGCGAGCTCTCCCTCTCCGACTGGCAGTGGCAGTTGGGCGTCAACCTCACCGGTGCCTTCCTCGGCTTACGTGCCTGCCTGGAGGATCTGCGCTCACGCCGGGGAGCCGTCGTACTGACCTCGTCCGTGCAGGCGCTCGTCGGTCTGCGGGAGCGGCCGGCGTACGCGGCGGCGAAGGCGGGGCTGACGGGGCTCGGCCGCCAACTGGCCGTCGACTACGGTCCGGAGATCCGCGTCAACAGCGTGCTGCCCGGTCCGATCGTGACCGGCGCCTGGGACGGCACGAGCGAGGAGGACGCCCGGCGGACGGCAGAGCAGACCGTCGCGGGCCGCTACGGGCACCCCGAAGAGGTGGCCGCGGCCATCGCCTTTCTGCTCTCCGACGACGCGTCATACGTGACGGGCACGAACCTGGTCGTGGACGGCGGTTGGAGCGTGTGCAAGACCTCGCTCTGACACGGCGCGCACGAGCCGCCCCGATCCGGCCGGCCGCCGACTCCGTCCTGGGCTCAGCGCGCGGCGCTGCTCGGCTCCAGGTCGACGGGGCCGACCCCCGCCCTGCGCGCCAGCGCGACCGCGGCGAGCGTCGAGTGGACACCGAGCTTGCCCAGCACGTTCTGCATGTGCGTGCGGACCGTGTGCGGAGAGAGATAGAGCCGCTCGGCGACGGCCTTGCGGCCGAGCCCGGCGACCATGCAGCGCAGCACCTCGCGCTCCCTCGGCGTCAGCGACTCCACGAGGCGCTCGCTCTCGGTACGGTGCTTGCGAGAGGCCGTCAGTTCCTTCAGCACGCCCGTCAGAAGCGCGGGCGGCAGATGCGTTTCGTCTTTGAGCACTCCGCGGATGACCTGCAGCAGCCGGGAGAGCGAACAGTCCTTGGCGACCCAGCCGCCGGCGCCGGCCTGCAGTGCCGACGCGGCCTGCCGCGGGTCGTCCCGCTCGGCGAGCACCACGCTGCGCACGTCGGGATGGTCGCTGCGCACGCGGCCGACGAGCGGAATGCCGCCGGGACTTGACTCCGAAGACGCCGCCTTGCCGCCGGATGGACGAGCACCGCCACCGCTGCCCGAACTGTTCGTCGCGGCCAACCCGTTGAGGATGCCGTCACGCGGAACCACGGCCGACACCCGGTCGGCCCCGTTCGCGGCGACGGCTGCAGGGCCCTGGGCAGCCACACCAGCCGCACCACCCGCCCCGGCGCCCGAAGCCGCGGCAACGCCGCCGGCGGGCGCCGACAGGTCCGCGTCGACGAGCATCACATCGAAGCGCCGCCCGTCGGCGGCGCCCCGTTCAAGACAGCGCAGCGCCGCCTGGACGCTGCCGGCGGCGGCGACCTCCACGTCCTGCTCGGCCGCAAGCGCAGCGGCCAGGGACTCTGCGAAGATCCGGTGGTCGTCGACCACCAGCACACGGATACGTTGCATGTCGCCCCCTGGCAGTGCCGGTACCGTCACCCCCGCGGCGAAGGGAAGAGATGCATGTGCTGGGGGAATCTCCTCGCCCCGCTGGGCCCCCTCCGACACCTAGGTCGTGGAGAGGACACCGCCACGCCCGTGCCTGCCAACCCGGCATACCTGCCCGGCGTGGCCTGCCCGGCCGCCCGCCCCCTGACTGGCACCGGCCCCCACCGGTGCAATGCATACGACTCAGGGTAAGCCCGGGGGATGACAACGGAAACCGATTGGCGAAACTGCTTGGCCATGGCGTGAACTGAGAGACATGTTCCGTATCGAGACACACGCCGACGAGCGAAGACGCCACCAGGTTCATCAAGGCCTCCGCGAAACCAACTCCCGCAGATCATCCGTGATGCGCGATCTGCGCGGAACACCTGCGGATTCCGAAGTGCCCGTCGAGGTCTATGCGTTCGAGGGCGAGGAGCTCGCCGGCGGACTCGTCGGCAACGCCTGGGCGCACTGGCTGCACATCGAACTGCTGTGGGTGGACGAGCAGTTGCGCGGTTCGGGCCTGGGCTCCCGGCTCATCGCCGCCGCGGAGGGGAAGGCCCACAAGGAACACGGATGCACGGCCTCACGCGTGGAGACCTTCGGATTCCAGGCCCCCGGCTTCTACACGAAGATGGGCTACACCCTCGTCGGAACCGTCGAGGGCTACCCGCCGGGGTCTGCCGACCATCTCTTCGTCAAACGCTTGTGACCCGCCGCGCGCCGGGACCGGGCACCGCCTCGAACACTCGTGGCTCGCGGTGTCCGGCCTCCGCGAAGGCCTCGCCGACCGCCTTGGACACGGAATCCGCACTCCCGGCCCGTACGAGCACGATCGCCGAACCGCCGAATCCGCCGCCGGTCATGCGGGCGCCCAGCGCGCCGCTCGCGTTCGACGCCTCGACGACCAGGTCGAGTTCGGCGCAGGAGACACCGAAATCGTCGCGCAACGAGGCGTGTCCGTCGGTCAGTACGGGCCCGATGGCGTGCGTCTCGCCCGCGTCGAGGAGGCGGATGGTGCGCTCGACGCGCTCGTTCTCGGTGACGACGTGCCGCACCAGCGGACGCAACGCCTCGTCCTCGATGCGCTCCAGCGCGGCCGGAAGCTCCCCGTACGGGATCTCACGCAGACTGCCGACGCCCAGTGCCGCGGCGCCCGCTTCACACCCGGCTCGTCGTTCGGCGTAGGCGCCGTCGCCCAGCGCGTGCTTGACGCGGGTGTCGACGACCAGCAGCCGCAGCCCCTGCGCGGCGAGGTCGAAGGGGACCTGCCTGCTGCTCAGATCACGGGTGTCCAGGTACAGCGCGTGCCCGGAGGTGCAGCAGGCCGAGGCCATCTGGTCCATCACGCCGCACGGGACGCCGACGAAGTCGTTCTCCGCGCGCCGGCACAGCTCGGCGAGGCGTGCTGCGGGGACGTCCAGCCCGTACAGGTCGCTCAGGGCCAGAGCCGTGGCGACCTCCAGGGCCGCGGACGAGGACAGCCCGGCCCCGGTCGGCACGCTGCTCTCGAAGTGCAGGGCGGCGCCGCCGACCCGGTGCCCGGCGGCGCGCAGCGCCCACGCCACGCCCGCCGGGTAGGCGGCCCAGCCGCCGCGGTCACCGCCCGTGGCGCCCTGCGGGGCGAGATCGTCCACGGACAGCTCGGTGACGCCGCCGGGTGCGTCGGCGGAGTGCAGCCTCAGTACGCCGTCGTCGCGGCGGGCGGCCTCCACGCGGCAGGCGTGCGGGAGAGCGAGCGGCATGACCAGGCCGTCGTTGTAGTCGGTGTGCTCACCGATCAGGTTGACCCGGCCCGGCGCCGCCCACACACCCTCGGGTACCGCCCCGTACACCGCGCGGAAGCCGTCCGTCATGAAGTACCGGCCTGCCCCGTGTACCGCTGGGTGAAGTCCCAGGCGTCCTCGACGATTTCGGCGAGGTCCGTGCGCGAGGGGCGCCATCCCAGGCTGTTGATCGCGCGCTCCGCGGACGCCACGAGCACCGCCGGGTCGCCCTCGCGGCGGGGCGCCGGCGTCTCGGGCACGGGGTGGCCGGTCACCTTGCGCACGGTCTCGATGACCTCGCGTACGGAGAATCCGTTGCCGTTGCCGAGGTTGCAGATCAGATGCGTGCCGGACGGGACCTCTCCGCGCCCGGACTCCCCTGCGTCTCCACCGGTCATGGCGGTCATGGCGAGCAGGTGGGCCTCGGCGAGGTCCGCGACGTGGATGTAGTCGCGTACGCAGGTGCCGTCAGGCGTCGGATAGTCGTCGCCGAACACGGAGACGGCTTCGCGGCGGCCCTGGACGACCTGGAGCACGATCGGGATCAGGTGCGACTCGGGGTCATGCCGCTCGCCGTAACGCCCGTACGCGCCCGCGACGTTGAAGTAGCGCAGCGACACGGCGGCCAGGCCGTGCGCACGGCATTCGCCGCTGATCATGTGGTCGACGGCGAGCTTCGAGGCGCCGTAGGGATTCGTTGGTGCCTCGAACGCATCCTCGTGGATCGGCGTCCTCAGTGGTTCGCCGTAGGTGGCCGCCGTCGAGGAGAAGACGAGCCGGCGCACGCCCGCCTCGCGCATGGCACCCAGCAGCTCGATGCTGCCGCCGACGTTGTTCCGCCAGTACTTGGCCGGGTCCTGCACGGACTCGCCGACCTGCGAGTGGGCCGCGAAATGCAGCACACCGTCGTAGGAGGCGTCGAGCACGCGGCCGGCGTCCTGCACGCGTCGCCCGACGAACTCGGCGCCCTCGGGGACGGCCTCGCGGAAGCCGGTGGAGAGGTCGTCGAGGACGGTGACGGAGTGCCCCGCCTCCAGCAGGTGCGCGGCGACCACGCTTCCGACGTATCCCGCACCCCCCGTGACCAGGTACTTACCGGTGTGTGGTGCGGGGGTCGCTCCCCGTTGGCTGGCGGTCACTGGCTACCTCTCGCATTCGCTCGGCCGCGCGCTCCGGCGGCACATCGTTGATGAACACGTTCATCCCGGATTCGGAACCCGCGAGAAACTTCAGTTTGCCGGAAGTCCGTCGGATGGTGAAAAGCTCAAGGTGGAGCGCGAAGTCCTCGCGGGTCACGGACACCGCGTCACCGTCCGCCCGTGCACCGTGCTGCCGCCCACCCGCGGGCAGAATGAACGGCGCCTGGTGCCAGGCGGCTATGTAGGGGGTGGGCGGCTCGTCCGGGCCGAAGAGGCGGTCGAAGCGGCGCAGGACCTCCAGATACACGGCGGGGAAGTCGGCCCTCGCCTCCTCGCTCAGGGCGACCAGGTCCGGCACCCGTTCCCTGGGGTAGAGGTGCACCTCGTACGGCCAGTGCGCGGCGTGCGGCACGAAGGCGACCCAGTGGGCGCTCTCGCACACCACGCGCCGGGCGTCGGCCAGCTCGGCGGCGACCACGTCGTCGAAGAGGTTGCGTCCGCCGGTGCTGGCGGCGTGCCGGGCGAGGGAGCCGAGCATGCGCTCGGTGCGGGGTGTGGTGAAGGGGTAGGCGTAGATCTGGCCGTGCGGGTGCTGGAGGGTCACGCCGATCTCCTCGCCGCGGTTCTCGAAGCAGAAGACCTGCTCGACACCGGGACGTTGAGAGAGTTCGGCGGTGCGGTCCGTCCACACATCGAGCACCAGCCGTGCCTGTTTGTCCGTGAGGGACGCGAACGAGGCGTGGTGGTCGGGGGTGAAGCAGACGACTTCGCAGCGCCCGGCGCCGGGCCGCTGCGCCATCAGACCGTGCGGCCCGGCCGCGGCCTCGGGGCCCGGGCCCCCGGTGAAGGAGGGGAACCGGTTCTCGAACACGGCGACGTCGTAGCCGGGTTCGGGGATCTCGCTGAGCCGGCCGTCGCGGGTGGGGCACAGCGGGCAGGCGTCCGCGGGCGGGTGGTACGTGCGCTCCTGCCGGTGTGCGGTGACGGCGGTCCACTCCGAGAGCAGCGGGTCGTAGCGGATCTCGGAGGCCGTCGACGTAGCGCCGAGTGGGCGCTCGTCCACGGCGTCGCGCACCGTGTCGTCACACAGGTCGTAATAGATGATCTCGCGGCCGTCGGCGAGCCGGTTCGAGGTCTTCTTCAAGGGGGCCACTCCTCACCGTCCGGCCGGACCTCATCGCCAACATAATCGCACACAAGAAATCAGAGACCAACAGAAGACCAACAGACCTGGATGGCGACGGCCGTTCACAGGCAGGCGCATACGGTACACATGCGACATTCGGCGATTCAGAACATGCCGCTGGGACACCGGTGGGATCCCCCGGTGTGTGGACGGCAGTTCGCCCCGGTGGGGGCGGGCCTATTGCTCCTCGTCGGAGACCGGCTCGTACGCCCGCTCCAGCAGCCCCGTGCGGGCCGCCAGCGCCGCCGCCTCCAGCCGGGAGCCCACGCCCAGCTTCATCAGGACGCGCTGCACGTGCGTACGGGCCGTGCTGGGCGCTATCCGCATGCCCGTGGCGATCAGCCGAGTGTCCTCCCCCTCGGCCACCCGCATCAGCACCTCCACCTCGCGGCGCGTGAGGAGCTGGAGAAGGCGCGCACCCTCATCGTCGGGTTCGGGTTCCGGGTTGAGCAGTTCCGCGAAGGACTCCTGGAGCAGCTGCGGCGAGACCGCCGCGTCCCCCGCACGCGCCTTCATCATGGCGCGCTCGACGCCTTCGATGCGCTCGTCGTGCCGTACGTAGCCGGACGCGCCGGCGGCGAAGGCCGAGGCCACTCCGCGCGGACTGGGCACGGGCCCCAGCACCACCACCGCTATCTGCGGCTTCTCGCGCTTGATCCGCACCACCGGGTCGAACGCGCCCGGCTCGGCGGGAGCGGCCGTCCCCAGCAGACACACTTCGGGCGCCCTGCTCAGCACCAGATCCGCCGCACCCGCGCTGGGAGCGGCGGCAGCCAGCACCCGGTGGCCACGCAGTTTCAGCGCCGAGGCGAGCGCCTCGGCGAGCAGTCTGTGATCGTCAACCACCATGAGCCGGACGCTCATGCGCAACAACCCCCCACGCCGCACCCTGCGGCCGCCCCCTCAGGACCCCTGGGGCCCGGGCGGCCCGGGGGTGCAAGGGAACAGCCCCTCCTGTGCTCCCGGAAGCTACACGTTCGCCCGCCGTTCCGGGCCGCTTCGGGGGGAGAAGTGGGAGGAACGGCGGACGAACGGTGATCAGTCCCCCTCGGACTCCACCCCGGCTGAAGACGCGAGAGGCAGTGCCCGACAGGTCATTCGGCTCCGAAGCCCATGCCGAGGTACTTGCCGTAACTGGTGCTGCTGCGCTTCGAGATCAGCGTCTGATGGAGGAAGAGACGCCCGTTCTGGTAGATCGGCGGTTCCCTCAGGCTGATGTTGCCGAGGTTGTTCTCGTCCTCCGCGCTGTCGTCCGGGTGGCGCATGTACAGCTCCTGCTTCCCCTGCGCGTCGGGGTCGACGGCCACGACCTGCCCGCCCGCGTCGTAGGTCGGCTTCTTGTACGCGATGAGCTTCCCGTCCAGCATGCGCACGGGGACGATGGTGCGCTTCTCACCGGCGTCGGACTTCCACTTGGGGCTGCCGCTGTTGATGTCGAAGGCGATGATCTCGTTCGTGGAGGCGGAGTCGCCCTGGTGCCTCGCCGAAGGGAGATAGACGTAGTCGTCGTCCACGACGACGGACGTGCACGACTCGACGCCTGTGCTGCATCCCGGCTCGTACTTGTTGTCGCCGAGCGAGATCTTGGCCTTGAGCTTCTCGTCGTCGCCGATCGTCATGACGTCGGTGGCGGTGCTGGAGCCCGCGCCGACCGCGATGACGACGGGGTCCGCGGAGACGATCCGGGCGGTCTGCACGCCCTTGGGAACGTCGAACTCCCAATTCGCCTCGCCCGTCTTCGGGTTGAGCTTCTGCACCTTCAGCTTCGGGTCGCCGTAGCTGCCGCACTGCACGACCGCCATCAGCTCGTCACCGCCCGCGAAGCCCTCGTCCTCGCAGCCGCCGCCGCTCTGGGACTTCCACAGCGGGGTGCCGCCGGACATCTTGTACGCCACCGAGCCGCCGATCCACTTGGCCGCGACGACGTTCTTGCCGATGGCCATATTCATGCCCAGCGTGACGGCGCTCTCGCTGTTGGGCATCGTCTCCTGCCAGAGCTTCTTGCCCTTGTTCAGGTCGATGACGGCCATCTGATTGCACTTGGCGCGGGAGGACTTGGTCTCGGCCGTGACGACCGCGGCCTTCCCGTCGTCGGTGGACTGCCGGGCGGCGGCGCAGACCTGACCGTCGAGGGAGACCTTCCAGGCCTGCTTCCCGCTGGCCGCGTCCATGCCGATGATGCCGTTGAGGGTGCTCTTGGCGAAGATCTTGTCCGTGGCCCAGGCGCCGGTGACGCTCGCGGTCTCCTCGCCGGAGAGCTTCGGCGAGGGGATCTTGAACAGTTCCCTGGCCTCGGTGGAAGCCGGCTTGTCGCCACCGGAGTCGTTCGTGCCGGTCTTGCCGTCCTGCCGGGCCTCCGTGCCCTCGTCCTTGTTCACCAGGAAGATGCCGATGGTGACGACCGCGACGACGATCGCGACCGCTGCCGCGACGATGGCGATGACCTTGCCGTTGCCGCCACCCCCCGGGGTGCCGGGACCACCGGGCCCGTAGGGCGCCGTCGGGTACATGCCCGGGCCCTGGCCGTAGGGCTGGCCGGGCTGCTGCGGGTAGCCGTAGCCGTATCCGGCGCCCTGCGGCGGCTGCTGGGGGAATCCGTAGCCGCCTCCGCCCCCGGGCGGCTGCTGCGGGTAGCCGTAACCACCGCCGGCCGGAGGCTGCGGCGGCGGAGCTCCGAAACCGCCTGACGGCGGCTGCTGGGGATAGCCGTAGCCTCCGGCGGGCGGCTGCGGCGGCGCACCGAAGCCGCCGGAGGGCGGCTGTGCGGGCTGCTGCTGGGGCGTCTCACCCTGGGACGGGGACGCCTGCTGAGCTCCCGAGTCCTTCTTCTCCAGGTCGGGAGTCTCTTCGGGCTTGTCCGGGTCGGGTGAGTTCCCTCTGGAGGGCTGACCGGGGGGCGGAGGCGGCTGCGACATGAGCGATTCCCTCGTTGACGATCAGACCGGACGTCCACCCCTCAAACCCCCGTAGGGCGGAGCGAATCGGACATCAGGTCCGCCTTCGGCTGGCTTGTGCGCGGATGTCTTTCTATCACCGGACACTGCGAACCGGCGGTCCGGTTCCAGGCGCGAATCAGCGGAAGAGACAACCCGAAACGCTTACGTTGCTCGGCCGTTAGCGAACCGCGAGTACTTCCCGGTACACGGAACGGAACGGCCGTACGGCAGTTCGCGGACCGGCCGTGTGCCCGTACCTCCGTGCCGGGACGGCATTCCGTTTCAGCCGTCCTCGGCGAGCTCCAGCCAGCGCGACTCCAAGTTCTCGCGCTGCGAGTCCAGTTCGCGCAGCTCGGAGTCGAGTCCCGCGACGCGCTCGAAATCCGTGGCGTGCTCGGCGAGTGCCTCGTGCAGCTCGGACTGCTTCACCTCGATGCGCTCCAGTTGACGCTCGATGCGCTGCATCTCCTTCTGACCCGCTCGCGCGGCCGCCGCCGGCTTGCGGGGTGCCGGTGCGCCCGCGGGCGAGGAGGACGATGCCGAAGTCGCCGAGGACTTGGCCGGAGAACCGGAGCGGGCAGGCGCGTTCGCGTTCGGCTGCGCCGACTCGCGCTGCCGTGCGCGGCGTTCGAGGTACTCGTCGATGCCTCGCGGCAGCATCCGCAGGGAGCCGTCGCCCAGCAGCGCGTACACCTGGCCCGTCGTGCGCTCGACGAAGAACCTGTCGTGGGAGATGACCACCAGCGAGCCCGGCCAGCCGTCCAGCAGGTCCTCCAGCTGCGAGAGCGTCTCGATGTCCAGGTCGTTGGTCGGCTCGTCCAGGAAGAGCACGTTGGGCTCGTTCATGAGCAGGCGCAGGATCTGCAGCCGGCGGCGTTCACCACCGGAGAGGTCACCGACCGGTGTCCACTGCTTCTCCTTCACGAAGCCGAAGCGCTCGCACAGCTGCGACGCCGTCATCTCCCGCCCCTTGCCGAGATCGACGCGCGAGCGGATCTGCTCGACGGCCTCCAGCACGCGGAGCTTGTTGTCCAACTCCGCGACCTCCTGGGAGAGATACGCAAGCTTCACCGTCCTGCCGACCTTGACGCGTCCACCCGTGACCAGTTCGGACTGCCGCTCGCCGCCGCTGCGCGCGGCCTCCGCGAGCGCCTTCAGCAGGGACGTCTTGCCGGAGCCGTTGACCCCGACGAGGCCGATCCGGTCGCCCGGCCCCAACTGCCAGGTCTGGTGCTTGAGCAGCACCTTGGGCCCGGCCTGCACGGTGACGTCCTCGAGGTCGAAGACGGTCTTGCCCAGACGGGAGTTGGCGAACTGCATGAGCTCGGCGTCGTTCCGCGGCGGCGGTTCGTCGGCGATGAGCGCGTTGGCGGCCTCGATGCGGAACCGGGGCTTGCTGGTGCGGGCGGGCGCTCCGCGGCGCAGCCAGGCCAGCTCCTTGCGCATCAGGTTCTTGCGCTTGGACTCCTCCTGCGCGGCGATGCGTTCCCGCTCGGCACGGGCGAAGACGTAGTCGGAGTAGCCCCCTTCGTACTCGTGCACCGAGCCGCCCTGCACGTCCCACATCCGTGTGCAGACCTGGTCCAGGAACCAGCGGTCGTGCGTCACGCACACCAGAGCCGAGCGGCGGGCGCGCAGATGCCCGGCGAGCCAGGCGATGCCCTCGACGTCCAGGTGGTTGGTCGGCTCGTCGAGGGCGATCAAGTCCTGTTCGGCGATGAGCAGTTGGGCCAGGGCGATGCGACGCCGCTCGCCTCCGGAGAGCGGTCCGATGACGGTGTCGAGGCCCTGCGGGAAGCCGGGCAGGCCGAGACCGCCGAACAGTCCGGTCAGCACGTCGCGGATCCGGGGGACGCCGGCCCACTCGTGGTCGGCCATGTCGCCGACCACCTCGTGCCGTACGGTCGCGGCCGGGTCGAGGGAGTCGTGCTGCGTCAGCACGCCCAGGCGCAGGCCGCCCGAGTGCGTCACGCGGCCGTCGTCGGCGGGCTCCAGCTTCGACAGCATGCGGATCAGCGTCGTCTTGCCGTCCCCGTTCCTCCCCACGACGCCGATGCGGTCGCCCTCGCTCACGCCGAGCGAGACGCCGTCGAGCAGCGCCCGGGTGCCGTAGACCTTGCCCACGGCTTCCAGATTGACGAGATTGACGGCCATCTCACTCCTGTCGCGCGTCCCCTGGCCTTCGGCATGGGGAACCCCACCTGGCCTTCGGCATGGGAAACCCCACCCCTGGCTGCCGGGACGATCCGCCCCGGCCTCAGCCCTCCAGGGTACTGAGGTGCCTGGGGCCACCTGCGCCCCGCGGGGTGGAGTCCGCCCCGGCGCCCGGCCCGGTGCGGCGGGACGCCCGTCCGGAGGGGCACGTTCCCGCGCTCAACCTCCGTGCAGCATCAGGGCTATGCCGCCCACCATCAGCGCGGACGCGGCCACACGCGGGGCGCCGAAGCGCTCCTTGAAGAAGAGCGCGCCTATGGCGGCACCCGCGATGATCGAGGATTCGCGCAGGGCGGCGACCGGGGCGAGAGGCGCGCGGGTCTGCGCCCAGAGCACCAGGCCGTAGGCCGAGAGGGACAGCACGCCTGCCGTGATGCCGCGCAGAGCGAGGGGACGCAGCTGGGCGATCAGGACACCCCGCCTGCTGACGGCGGCGTACGCGGGGATGACCACGCTCTGCAGCATCATCAGCCAGGCCACGTATCCGAGCGCCGAGCCCGAGGCGCGCACCCCGGCACCGTCGACGACGGTGTACGAGGCGATCGCGAGACCCGTGGCGACGGCGGCCGTCAGCGCCGGCAGCCGCGAGGACGCGGAGGGCTCCTGCGGGGGCGATGCCTCACGACCGCCGGCCCCCGCCCGGTCGCTCTTCGTCCGTATCCCCCACAGGGCGACGCCGAGCAGCCCCGCCGAGGCGACCGCCACACCCGTCAACTGCCAGCCGTCCGGCAGCTCCTCGAGGAAGACCGCCGCGAGGACGGTGACGACGAGCGGCGCCGTACCCCTCGCGATCGGATACATCTGGCCGAAGTCGCCGAGCCCGAACGAGCGCATCAGCAGCAGCTGGTAGACGACGTGCAGCGCCGCGGAAACCGCCAGCGCGGGCCACGCCTCCTTCGCCGGCACCGGCACGAAGAACGCGAGCACCAGCCCGCACAGCGCGCCGCCGAAGCCGACGAGGGTGAAGGCGAGCAGCTGGTCCTTGATGTTGTGCGCGAGCGCGTTCCAGGAGGCGTGCGTGACCGCGGCGACCAGCACCGCCGCGACGACCAGCGGCGTCACGGAACACCGGCGGTCTGCTCGCGCACGTCCACGACCGAGCCGCGGGCGTGTGCGATCAACTCCCCGGGTGCGAGGGCGAACACGGTGTGCGGGGTGCCCGCGGCGGCCCACACGGTCCCGTGCGCGAGCAGACCGCGGTCGGCGAGCACCCGCATCCGGCTGACGTGACCGAAGGGCGGCACGCCGCCGATCGCGTATCCGGTCGCCCGCCGCACGAGATCCGCTCCGGCACGGCTCACCGTCCGCGCGCCCAACTCGGCCCGTACGAGGCCGACATCAACGCGTGACGCCCCGTCCATCAGGACCAGTACGGGCTCGCCGTCGGCCTCGAAGACGAGCGACTTGACGATCTGGCTCAGTGCGCATCCGATCGCCTCGGCAGCCTGCGCCGCGGTGCGGGTGGCGTCGGGGAAGGCTCGGATCTCGACGTCGTCGAGGGCCAGGTCGGACAGGGCCTCGGAGAAACGGGGGTGGGCTGTTGGCGCCTTGCTCATGGGGCGGACGCTACCCGCCGGGAGACGGCCCGCGCGACGCGGTTTCCTGCGCGTTCCTGCGCGTTCCTGCGCGCCCGGTTCGGGCCCGCAGGCGTTCCCGGCACGGATGCGCGCACGGATTCCCGCAAGCGGCCCTTGCCTTGCGCCTCCGCGGGCAGGCGGCTCGCACACACACAGCGAGCGGCGCCCCCCTTGGAAACAAGGAGAGCGCCGCTCGCCGTTCTGTGTGCCTGTGAGCCGTTCGCGCCGCCGGCTCGGGCTCAGCCCGCCGCGGCGTCCAGGATCTTGCGCACGACCGGGCCGGCGTTCTCGTTGCCGTGTCCGGACTCGGGAACCACCGCGGCCGCGGCGATGTCGCCGTTGTACGCGGTGAACCAGGCGTTCGGCTTCTTCTGACCGTCGACCTCCGCCGAACCGGTCTTGGCGCCGACGTCACCGCCCAGCCCCGCCATCGGCTCAGCGGCGGTGCCGCTGTTGGCCGTCAGCTTCATCAGGCCCTTCAGATCGCTGTGGACCTGCGGCTTCATGCTGCGCCCGGCCTTCGCGATCGTACGGTCGTCCAGGCTCGGCGAGACGATCACCGGCTGCTTGAACGTGCCGTTCTGCACCGTCGCCGCCACCGACGCCATGTTGAGCGCGTTCATCCGCACGCTGCCCTGGCCGATGAGGGACGCGGCCATCTGGGCGTCCGACTGGACGGGAACACTGCCGTCGAAAGTGCCCGTGCCCACCTGCCAGTTCTGGCCGATGCCGAAGACGTCACGCGCCTCGCTGCCCAGGTCGCCGTCCTTGAGCTCCTTGGCCTGGCTGATGAAGGCGGTGTTGCACGAACGGGCGAAGCTCTGCGCGAACGTCCCGTCCTTGATCTCGAACTTGTCGTCGTTCTGGAACTTCCAGCCGCCGTACTCCACGTACTTGGGACACGGGTGCTGCTTGTCCGGCGAGGCAAGGCCCTTGTCGAGCAGCATCGCGGAGCTGATCACCTTCATGGTGGAGCCCGGTGCGAGGGAGCCGCGGAACGCGTTGTTGTAGCCGTCCGCAGGGGAGTTGGCCACGGCGCGCACCTCACCGGTGCTCGGCTGGACCGCGACGGCGGACGCCTTCGGCTTGCCCTTCACGGACTGCTCGGCGGCCACCTGCATGTCCTTGTCGAGGGTGGTCTTGAGCGTGCCGGGGGTGCCCTTGGAGAGCGTGCGCAGGGTGGTGCCGGTGTCGTTGCCCTTGGCGTCGACGATGCGGGTCTCGATGCCGGGCTTGCCGTCCGTCTTGTCACCGTACCGCTTGCGCAGGTCGTCGAGGATGCTCCCGAGCATCGGGTGCTCCTGCTTGGACAGGGTGGCGCCATTGCGGTCGACGGCCTTGATCGGCGGCGTGCCGGCCTTGCCGGTCCTTATGGACTGGCCTTCCTTCAGCTTCGGGTTCAGCACCGACGGCTTCCACGCGACCTCCGGCTTGCCGGACTTCTTGTCCCGCACGACCTCCAGCGAAGAGGCGTAGGACCACGTGGAGTTCTGCTGCATGTAGGAGACCTGGGCCGTCACGTCGAACGGCACCTTCGCGCCGGAAGCGGAACCCGGCGACATCCTGACCTTGGCGATGTGGGCGTCCTCCTGGAAGCCCTTCAGGCTCTGGGCAGCCTGAGCCTTGTCATCGGTGAGCTTGGCGGCCGTCTTCGCGTCGCCGGAGGTCCAGGCGGTGAGGAAACGCTTGGCGGTCGTGCGGACCTCGGCCGCGCTCGGCGGACCCTGCTCGACCTTGTCCTCGTTGCTGCCGTCGGACGAGGCGATGCTCCCGTTGCCGCCTCCCTTGCCGTCACCTCCGACGAGTGCGTAGACGCCGAAGCCGGTCGCACCGACGACGACTGCCGCGGCGCCACCGATCAGCGCCATCTTCTGAGTGTCACGCATCTGAGAATCTGCCCCTCCACCCCGCCTCGGCCATGCGGCCGAGGACCTGTGCGAGGCACCCTAGAGCACGCGTGCAACATCACGTGCCCCCGGTAGCCCTGTTCGGGAGCATATGGACGGGATGCGGTTTCGAATAATCACCGGATCGGGGGGCGGTACCCGTACCGGAACCTTACGGGAGCCGCCGTCGTGTCCAATCGGGCTCAACTGACCTTCACTTGGCTTCACTCAGGATTCACCCGGGTTTCCTTCCGGGGTCACCCTCCGGCCGGGCCGCGGGCCGATCCGGCCCACGCCGAGGACGGGCCGTTGGGTCCAGGTCCCGAACCACATCCGGTCACGGGCTCGCCCTCTGCGAGGCGCCTGGGGGTGTGGCCGGACGGCAAGCCGTTTTCCGGTTCGGGGCGGGCAACTGCTGTCCGGTGGACAGCGATGCCTATGACGGTGTGCCTATAGGGGGCTGCGCAGGAGGGTGTGGGTTGATCACCGGGCGGCCCCGCACGGGGGCCGGAACGACCGATGTCCGTGGCCCGCCCTGGTGCCACGCCCTCTGACCGAGGAGGCCCCGATCGTGAGACCCACCCTGCACCGTGCACTATTCCCCCCACGTAGTCACAAGGCCGCCGATCTACAGGTGCGGCGCCCGGCCGCCCGGCGAGCTGCCACCCTGCTCGCCACGGCAGCCCTCCCGGCGGCGCTGCTGGTACTGCCCACAGCCACGGCCGCCACGGCCGCCACAGCGGCGGCTGCGGCCGCGCCGACGACCGTCACCTTCGGCGCCGGTGCCAACCAGCCCTTCACCGTCCCGGCCGGCGTCACCCAACTCACCATCACCGCCACCGGTGCCACAGGGCAGAACGGGCCCTTCGGCGGGCAGGGCGGGACCGGCGGCACCGTCACCAGCACCGTCCCGACGACGGCCGGCACGACCCTCTTCGTCAACGTCGCCCAGGGTGCCGGTCCCGCCGGCGGCAGCACATTCCCGGGCGGTACCGGCGGCGGCGCCAGCGACGTCCGCACCTGCAGTTCGGCCACCGTCGGCTGTGTCCTGACCGGCGTCCCCGCCACCGACCCCCGTCTCATCGTCGCGGGCGGCGGCGGAGGAGGCGGCGGCGGCCTCAACGCCAGCTTCACCAACCCCCAGGCCACCGGCGGAGACGCCGGAAACACCGGGGAGACCGGCGGCTCCAGAACGCTCAGCGGTCAGGGCGGTGGCGGCGGAACCCAGACAACCGGCGGTACGGCCGGAGCCGCCTGCTCGACCGGCGGTACAGCGGGAACCGCGGGCACCGCCGGTACCGGCGGCGGGGGCGGGGACCTGATCGGGGGCGGCGGCGGTGGCGGCGGCTGGTTCGGCGGCGGAGGAGGGGGCGGCTGCGACGGGATCGGCCCCAGCACCCAGGGGTCGGGTGGTGGCGGTGGTGGCTCGAACCGCGTGCCGTCGGGCGGTACCTCCGCACCTGCTTCGGGGCCGGCCGAGGTGACCATCACCTACGAGGCCACCCCCGGGACGACCTGCGCGACCGCCACGCCCACCATCACTGGCACCAACGGCAACAACATCCTCACGGGCACCGCGGGCAACGACGTGATCTTCGCCCTCGCCGGTAACGACATCGTCGACGGTCGCGGTGGCAACGACCTGATCTGCGGCGCCGACGGCATCGACGCCCTCAACGGCGGCGACGGCAACGACCGAATCGAGGGCGGAAACGGCAACGACACCCTGACCGGCGGCAACGGCAACGACACCCTGATCGGTGAGAACGGCAACGACGTTCTCACCGGCGGCAACGGCAACGACGCCCTGTCCGGTGGGAGCGGCAACGACGCTCTCAACGGCAACGCCGGCACCAACACCAACGACGGCGGCACCGGCATCAACTCCTGCTCCAACCCCGGCACAGGACCCGGCTGCCCCTGATCCATCAGCCTGCCCCCAGCCGGTGAGCGATCACCGGAAACGGGCCCCGCACCTCGGCGTCGTCCGAGGTGCGGGGCCCGTACCGACTCTCCGCTACGCGACTCGCGCGCCCCTCAGATCCAGGTCTCGAACCACATCCGGTCGCGCCACTCGTCCATGGGGATCGTCTGGCCCGTGTAGATCGGCCAGAAGTAGACGAAGTTCCACACGATGAGCAGCACCAGGACGCCGGAGGCGACGATGCCGGCGGTGCGTCTGCGTTCGCCCACGCCCGGCGGGCCCGCCAGCGCGCCGATCATCATGGACAGCGCGAGGCAGAGGAACGGGACGAAGACGACCGCGTAGAAGAGGAAGATCGTCCGCTCCTGGTACATGAACCACGGCAGGTAGCCCGCCGCGATGCCGCACAGCACGGCGCCCGCGCGCCAGTCGCGCCGCAGCAGCCAGCGGTAGAGCGCGTACAGCACCGCGAAGCAGGCCGCCCACCAGAGCAACGGCGTGCCCAGCGCGAGCACTTCGCGGGCGCAGCCCTCCGCCTGGGCCGTGCAGCCGTCGTGGCCCGCCTTCGGAGACTCGTAGAAGTACGAGACGGGGCGGCCGAGGATCAGCCAGCTCCACGGATTCGACTCGTACGTGTGACCGGAGGTCAGTCCGACATGGAAGTCGTAGACCTCGGCCTCGTAGTGCCACAGGCTGCGCAGCGGCCCGGGCAGCCATCCCCACGGGCCGCCGGCGCCGTCCTTCTCCGCCCAGTCGCGGAAGTAGCCGCCGGAGGTGGCGAACCAGCCCGTCCAGGACACGACGTAGGTGGTGAAGGCGACGGCGACCGTGGAGGCGAACGCCGGGAGCGCGTCACGGCGGAGCACCGAGAGGAAGGGCCGCGGGGCTCCTGCCGTACGGCGGGCCCCCATGTCCCACAGGACGGTCAGCAGGCCGAAGGCCGCCAGGATGTAGAGGCCGTTCCACTTGGTGGCGAAGCCGAGGCCGAGGCAGAGCCCGGCGGCCAGCCGCCAGGGGCGCAGGCCGAAGCGCAGGCGCCCGCCGGTCTCCGGATCGGGACGCACGTCCGCACCGTCACCGGGCGGCGGGGCCGCCGCGGCCGGGCCCGCGTAGCCGTTTCCGTGCGGCGCACCCACGGGCACGTCGGCGGACGCCGCCGACGGTAGGGCATCCGCGAGCTTGGCCCGGGTTCTGTCCCGGTCCAGCAGCAGACAGCCGAAGGCCGCCAGCACCCAGAACATCAGCACCAGGTCGAGCAGCGCGGTCCGGCTCATCACGAAGTGCAGCCCGTCGACGGCCATCAGCGAACCGGCGAGGCAGCCCAGGACGGTGGAGCGGAAGAGGCGCCTGCCGATGCGGCAGAGCATCAGCACCGACAGCGTGCCGAGCAGCGCCGTCATGAAACGCCACCCGAAGGGGTTCAGCTGGAACATCGCCTCGCCGAGCCCGATGATCCACTTCCCGGCGGGCGGGTGCACGACGTAGGCGCCCTCGGGCGAGAGCGGGATCTTCTGATCCGGGGCGAGGATCCTGTCGTTCGCCTTGTCCGGCCAGCTGCCCTCGTAGCCGTACTGGAAGAGCGACCAGGCGTCCTTCGCGTAGTACGTCTCGTCGAATATCACGGCGTGCGGCGTGCCCAGCTGCCAGAAGCGGATCATGCCGGCGACGAGCGCGACCAGGAGCGGTGCGCCCCAGGCGGACCAGCGCGCCAGGCGGGCGGCGGCGAGCGGCGAGAGCCCGAAGGCGGCGCCGAAGCGCAGGTCCGGCTTCGGGAACGGCTGCACCAGGCGCTCGCGTGTGCCGACCCGGGGACGTCCGAGGTAGCCGAAGCGGCGCAGTCGGGCCTGCCACGTGGGCCGGTCGTCCTGGGTCTGCGCGGGCGGGCTCTCCGCGGCGGTCTCGCTGGTGGTCACCGGGCCATCGTAGGGAACCGTCGGGGGCGCGAGTGCCGCCACGCGAACTCCGCGCAAGTGCTCGCTGGCGCGTGGCGCCGGTGTGTACCGCTGTGCACCACTGTGCCGGGAGCGTTCCGCGGAGCCCGGCGGGAGCCGGGGGCGGAGATCTCACGGCGATCTCACGGCCGGCGCCCGCCCTGCGAGGATGGGGCCGTGACAGGGACGCTCGTACTCGCCGGAACACCCATCGGGGACGTCGCGGACGCTCCGCCGCGCCTCGCGCGCGAACTCGAGGCGGCCGACATCGTCGCCGCCGAGGACACGCGGCGGCTGCGGCGCCTCACGCAGGCGCTGGACGTGCAGCCGCGCGGACGGATCGTGTCGTACTTCGAGGGCAACGAGGCCGCCCGCACGGCCGAGTTGGCCGAGGCTCTGGAGGGCGGTTCGCGGGTGCTGCTGGTGACGGACGCAGGCATGCCGTCGGTGTCCGACCCGGGGTACCGGCTGGTGTCCGCGGCGGTGGAGCGAGGTGTGGGCGTCACGGTGGTGCCGGGGCCGTCCGCCGTGCTGACGGCGCTGGCGGTGTCGGGCCTTCCCGTCGACAGGTTCTGCTTCGAGGGCTTCCTGCCGCGCAAGGGCGGCGAGAGACATACGCGGCTGCGCGAGGCGGCGGACGAGCGCCGCACCCTCGTCTACTTCGAGTCGCCGCGTCGGCTGGAGGAGACGCTGCGGGCCATGGCGGAGGTCTTCGGCGGCGAGCGGCCCGCCGCTGTGTGCCGTGAGCTGACCAAGACGTACGAGGAGGTCCGGCGGGGGCCGCTGGACGAGCTGGCCGACTGGGCCGCCGAGGGCGTTCGCGGCGAGATCACCGTCGTGGTGGGCGGCGCCCCCGAGGGTGGCGGCGAGGAGCTGGACGCCGCAGAGCTGGCCCGCAGGGTCGCGGTGCGCGAGGAGGCCGGGGAGCGCCGCAAGGAGGCGATCGCGGCGGTGGCGCAGCAGGTGAGCGTGCCCAAGCGGGAGGTCTTCGACGCGGTGGTGGCGGCGAAGAACGCGGCTCGCGGGTAGCCCCGCAGCGGCACCTCCGCCCGGCTCCGGCACGCCCACGTTGCGGCAACTCCCGGGCGGGCGGCCCGGGTCGACGTGGCCCGGGCGGGTCCGCGACCCACCGGGCGCAGCGGAGCCCGAGCCGCGAGCCCCGAGCGGGGCGCCCGGGCGTCCGCCCCCGCCCCGGCGGCGCCTAGGATCGCGGCATGCCGACGTCCACGCAGCAGCAGAAGCCGCAGCCCGCGCCGCCGCTGCCCGAACCGCTCCGCGTGCCGGTCGCCGATTCGCACACGCACCTCGACATGCAGGAGCCGTCGGTGGAGGAGGCGCTGGCCGCCGCGGCGTCGGCCGGGGTCACCACGCTCGTACAGGTCGGGTGCGACCTCGAGCGCTCCCGGTGGGCGGCGGAGACCGCGGCCGCTCACCCCGCGGTGCACGCGGCCGTCGCCCTGCACCCCAACGAGGCGCCCCGTGCGGCCCAGCGGGGCGAACTGGACTCGTCCCTCACGGAGATCGAGAAGCTCGCCGCGCTGCCGCAGGTGCTCGCCGTCGGGGAGACGGGCCTCGACTACTTCCGCACGGGTGAGGACGGGATCGCCTCGCAGCAGTACTCGTTCCGCGCGCACATCGCCATCGCCAAGCGGCAGGAGTGCGCGCTCGTCATCCACGACCGGGAGGCGCACGCGGACGTGCTGCGCATCCTCGACGAGGAGGGCGCTCCCGAGCGCACCGTCTTCCACTGCTTCTCGGGAGACGCGGACATGGCCCGGCACTGCGCTTCCAGGGGCTGGTTCATGTCCTTCGCGGGGAACGTCACCTTCAAGAACGCGCAGCCGTTGCGCGACGCGCTCGCCGCCGCACCGCCCGAGCTGGTCCTCGTGGAGACGGACGCGCCCTTCCTGACACCGGCGCCGTACCGCGGACGGCCTAACGCGCCGTACCTCGTTCCGGTCACGCTGCGCGCGATGGCCGAGACGAAGGACATGCCGGAAGACTCGCTGGCAGAGCACGTGGCCGCCAACACCGCGCGCGCCTTCGGGTATTGAGCAGACCCCTTGGCGAGGGCTCGACAAGTCCGTGAGAACAACTCTTTGTGGTCAACCGACTTTGGAGAGTGACCGGTGCTCCGGTTACAGTCCGCGCGACATCCCGCCGGACCTTGGAGCGCGTGTTGAGCCAGACGCAGGGAAGTCATCGCGCGGTGCGCCGTGGGGGTCGCGACGCGCTCGGGGGGCAGGTGAAGCCGTCGCCGCGTGTGCCCGAGCAGAGGTACGAGGAGTACCGGGGCCTCATGGTCCGCCCAGGACTTCCCCCCATGTACGTGCCGCCGGTATACACCCCCGCCCCCGCCAACGGCAGGCGCCGGGCGTACGGGCAGCCGGCGCACGGCCCGTATCCGCAGTACCCTCCGCGCGCCCCGTATCCGGCGCCCCGGCAGCCGGTTGGCCAGACCGGGTCCGTGACCGTCCCGGCGCCTGCTCCGGCGCCGACAGCCCCGCCGGCCCCGCCCGCTCCCCCGTCGCGCCACGGACGGAATCCCGACGACACCTACCGGCCGTCCTACGAACAGGCGGAAGCCAAGCGGCCCGAGGGCGGGCGCGCCGCCCTGCGGCGCGCCGCCCGCGAGCGCAAGGCCGCCCAACGCCCGGAACTCCTCCGCCGGTTGGTGCCCCAGGCGCTCGTCGTGGCCTTCCTGGCGGGCGGCACCTCGGCCTTCGTCGCGCACGACAAGGAGGTCCGGCTCAGCGTCGACGGCTCGCCCCGCACGCTGCACACCTTCGCCGGTGACGTGGGTGAACTCCTCTCCCACGAAGGCGTGGAGCTGGGCGAGCACGACAGCGTGGGCCCGTCACCGGACCGGCCGCTCGCCGACGGCGACGAGGTCGCCTTCAGCCACGGCCGCCCCCTCGACCTCACTCTCGACGGCACGCGCCACCGCGTGTGGACCACCGCCCGCACCGTTCACGACGCGCTGAAGCGCATGGGCGTACGGACCCAGGGTGCGGCTCTGTCGCTCACCCCGAGCGCCGACATCCCCCGAAGCGGCCTGCGGCTGGAGGTGAGCACGGAGCGCACCGTCATCTTCCTCGCCGACGGGGAGGAGAAAAGCCTGCGCACCAACGCCGGCACGGTGCTCGAAGCGCTCACGGAGGCCGGGATCGAACTGGACGGTCTCGACGCCACCTCCGCACCGATGGACAGCTTCCCGCGCGACGGCCAGACGATCACGGTGATGAGGATCACCGGCAGCGAGAAGGTCAAGGAGGAGCGGATCCCGTTCAAGACCGTGCGGCACGCGGATCCCCAACTCCCGCAGGGCACAGAGGTCGTGGCCCGCGAGGGCAGGACGGGTCTGCGCCGCGTCACCTACCGGCTGCGTACCGTCAACGGCGTGCGGGAGAAGCCGCGCCGCATCGCCGTCGAGGTGCTGCGGCATCCGCGCAAGCAGATCATCCGCGTGGGCACGCTCCCGCTGCCGCAGTCCGTTCCGGGCGCCGACCACCTCAACTGGGCGGCGCTGGCGCAGTGCGAGTCGGGCAGCCGTCCCGGCGCCGTGGACGCCTCGGGACACCACGGCGGGCTCTACCAGTTCGACACCCCCACCTGGCACGCCCTGGGCGGCAGCGGCCATCCGCAGCATGCCCCCGCGCATGAGCAGACCTACCGCGCGAAGAAGCTGTACGTCTCACAGGGGGCGAGTCCGTGGCCGTACTGCGGCCGTAAACTGTCGCAGTGACCGCAGCCCACGACCCTGATCACGAGTCCGGTCAGGAGCTCGACCACCAGCACGCCGCGCCCGAGCACGGCACGGGCCCCCTCATGGGCGCCGCGGACATCCGTGAGCTGGCCGGTGCGATGGGCGTGCGGCCCACGAAGCAGCGCGGGCAGAACTTCGTCATCGACGCGAACACGGTGCGCAGGATCGTCCGGACGGCGGACATCCACACCGACGACGTCGTGCTGGAGGTCGGGCCCGGCCTGGGCTCGCTGACCCTGGCGCTCCTCCAGAGCGCCGACCGCGTCGTCGCCGTCGAGGTCGACGACGCGCTCGCAGCCGGCCTTCCGGCCACCGTCGAGACCCGACTGCCGCGCCGCGCCGAGCACTTCACGCTCGTGCACGCGGACGCGATGGACGTGACGCGGCTACCGGGGCCGCAGCCGACCGCTCTGGTCGCCAACCTCCCCTACAACGTGGCCGTTCCGGTGCTGCTGAACATGCTGGCGTCGTTCCCGACGCTGCGCCGCGGCCTGGTCATGGTCCAGGCGGAGGTCGCCGACAGGCTCGCGGCGGCACCCGGTTCGCGGGTCTACGGCGTGCCGTCGGTGAAGGCCGCCTGGTACTGCGAGGTGAAGCGGGCGGGCGCGATCGGCCGGAACGTCTTCTGGCCCGCGCCGAACGTGGACTCCGGCCTGGTCTCGCTCGTACGGCGTGATCCGCCGCGCACGCGTGCCTCGCGCGAGGAGGTGTTCGCCGTCGTGGACGCGGCGTTCGCGCAGCGCCGTAAGACGCTGCGGTCGGCCCTCGCGCGCTGGGCCGGTTCCGCGGCGGCGGCCGAGGAGGCGCTGACCGGCGCGGGCGTCTCGCCGCGTGCGCGCGGGGAGCAGCTGACGGTCGAGGAGTTCGCCGCGATCGCGGAGCAGCGCACCGAGCACGAGGAGAACGCCGCGTGAGTGACGAGCACGTGTCCGCTGCGGACGGGGTGACCGCGCGGGTGCCCGCGAAGGTCAACGTCCAGCTGGCGGTGGGAGGCCTGCGCCCCGACGGCTTCCACGGGCTGGCCAACGTCTTCCTCGCCGTCGGCCTCTACGACGAGGTCACCGCGAGCCCCGCCGAAGAGCTGCGGGTGACGGTCTCGGGTCCGGACGCCCGTCACGTACCGCTCGACGACAGCAACCTGGCTGCGCGGGCGGCGCGGCTTCTCGCCGAACGGCACGGCCGCTCACCGCACGTGAGTCTGCACATCGTGAAGGACATCCCCGTCGCGGGCGGCATGGCGGGAGGCAGCGCCGACGCGGCGGGTGCGTTGCTGGCGTGCGACGCACTGTGGGGAACGAGGACGCCGCGGGACGAACTGCTCGCGTGCTGCGCGGAATTGGGCTCCGACGTGCCGTTCTCCCTCGTCGGCGGCGCCGCGCTCGGTCAGGGGCGCGGCGAGCTGCTGACGCCGGTGGAGACCGGCGGGACGTTCCACTGGGTGTTCGCCCTCGCCGACGGCGGACTGTCGACGCCGGCCGTCTACCGGGAGTGCGACAGGCTGCGCGAGACCTCCGGCACCGGCGCGGGGATCGACTCCGTGCCCGAACCGCGTCCGTCCCAGCGGCTGTTCGACGCCCTGCGCACGGGCGACGCGGCGGAGCTGGCCGCCTCCGTCTCCAACGACCTTCAGCCGGCGGCGCTTTCGCTGCGCCCGTCGCTGGCCGACACGCTCAAGACCGGGACCGCGGCGGGCGCCCTGGCCGCGCTCGTCTCCGGCTCGGGCCCGACGTGTGCGTTCCTGGCGGCGGACGCGCGGTCGGCGGAGGCGGTCGCCTCCGCGCTGGAAGAGTCCGGGCACTGCCGCTCCGCTCGCACCACGACGTCCCCGGCTCCGGGCGCGACGCTTCGCTGACGGCGTACCGACGGCGCAGTGACAAGGCGGCAGTTTCGTCCTGACCGTTCCGCCCCGACCTCAACCGGCCATCATCGGCGGCCTGTTCAGCGAACCGCTCCGAACTGTCGTGCGGTGTCTGCCTATTATCCGGGCCGTGATAACCAACCTCTTACGAGGCAGGCAGCGCTCGACGCCTCCGCGGGCGCGGCATCACCCACCGCATCGCCCGCAAAGGTGCCGAGACCTCCCAACGGCTGGGCCGCCACCCAGCTCCGCAGGTGGTCGTAGTCGTAGCCCTTGTCGGGCGCGCTTGACTTGTTGTCGAACTTCGGAACAACCAAATACGACTTAGACCAGCAGATCACCCAATTCGGCCAATAGTAGTCGAGACCCATGGAGCATTGAATGCCACGCCATGACACGTCAAACGCGCCGGTCTTCAGTCTGTACTACATCGCTATCGATACCGAGGCCGGCGTGACGCCGGAGCAATTCGAAGCCTTTGTTCGCCATAAAGGCGTGCACATTCCCTGCTACCCCGGATGGCGCTGGACGCTGCTGCGCGGCCTGCGTGGCGAACGAGCCGGCCAATACATGATGCTGTTCGAAATCGATAACGCCGGGCAGCGCGACCGCTACCTGGCGGCTGACGGCAATCAAACAGAATTGGCACGCCAGTTCTGGCGCGATCGTCGCGAAGCCCGGGAGCTTATCCGCGAATGGAGGAAATACGCCACATTCAGCGAATTGCCCACGATCTATACCGACTACCGTTTGCTGGCGGAGAACAAGAAAAGCACCGTCACCGATGGGCCGCGTTATCAGGAGCGCCGCCCAGGAGAAGAACCTCGCGCCCGGGTGATCGGCATCCACAATCTCGCACTGCGCCCCGACGTCCGGGCAGATACCTTCGAAAACTTCATCGCTGAAAATCATCATCGCATCGAGGACTATCCCGACTGGAAATTCCGCCTGCTGAAAGGCGAGCGCGGAAACCGGCTGGATCAGTACGTAGTACTGATGGAGATTGCCAGCCTCGCGGCACTCCATGCGTTCTATCCTGATGCGGACATCGCGACTGCCGAGGCTTCTGCATTCGCCAAGACCTATCGGGACACGAAGCAGATGTACGAGGAATGGAAGCAGCTGGCTTCGTTCTCCGGCTCACCGCAGATCTACACCGATTACCTGTCGGTGGCGGAAAGCCTGAGCTGACACAAGTGAGGTGATCTCACCAACTTTCAGTTGGTCTTGCCGTGTTCGAAATGGGTGAGTACAAGTGCGGCTTTGACGATGTGGCTGATCTTGCGGGGCTGGTTGTGACGTGTCGCAGGGCCTGCCAGCGGCCGGTGAACAGGGCGAATCCGCGTTCGCCGAGACATCGCAGGCTGCGGAGTACGGGGCCGACTTCGCAGACGCCGTACTGCCCCAGGCGGACCTCAAGGGTGCCCGGCTGCCTCCGGCGATTGCCCGGCACCCCGACGTCGTCGAGCGCATGCAAGACGAGTAGGCCGGAAGGACGGCACGCCGGACGGAGGTCCCTGCGGGCAGGGACGACCTTCAGCTCAGGGCTTGCGGGAAGGCTGAGTTGACCGAGGTGATCCCGCCGTCCACGGGAACCGTGACGCCGTGATCCACTCCGCCTCGGGGGATGCCAGGAAGGCGACGGCCGCGGCGATGTCGTCGGGGCGGCCGCCCCGGCGCCCGGCGCCACCCTGATCCACGGCTGAACGGCCCTGTTCTCAGCGGAACTTGCGGTCTTCTCCGGTGTGGCTTGTCCGTCCTGCGGAGCGCGTCCATCCGGCCCGGGCCACGATTGCGTCGGCGGCCTCCTCGACGGTGCGCTCGTCGGTGTCGATGCGAAGGTCGCCGATGGCGGCGCGTTCCAGGGCGTCCGCGTCCGTCGCCGCCTCGTCGGCGACACGGAGCAGGTGTGCAGTGGACTGCCCTCTCAGCGGGTCGCCCGGTTGCGCCCAGCTGCCACCTTGCCCGCGCTGCGTGATCCGCCTCGCCAATCGGTCACGCGAGGCGTGGAGCCGGCACAACGTGACCGTGGCAGCGGGCAGTTCGTCGGCGTAGGTCCTGATCGCGGCCTCGTCCTCGACCGGACCGACGACGATCACGCACTGGGCCCCGGCCGCACGGTAGGTCTGCCAGAGTGCCGCCAGATTCCGGGCCTTCACGCGGTGGTTGCCGGGATCGTCGGCCATGACAGGGCCGCAGAAGCCGAGTTGGCCGACGTCGACGTAGGCCGCGGTGTGCCCGGCGCGCAGGGCCTTCTGGTAGACCGCGAACCCGACCGTCGACTTGCCGACGCCGGTCGCACCGCAGAGCCAGAGGATCCGTCCGTCGGCGGCGATCACCGAGTGTCCGTCGGGCGCCGTTCCCGCGGATGGCCTGCTCGGGCCGGTGACCGCAGGCCATCCGCCCGTGCGCTCCCGCACGAGCAGCGCCACCTCGGCCACCGGCAGGCCGCTCGTGTCGACGCACACGTCGGCGAGGTCGCTCGCATCCAGGGCATCGGCCTCGCGCAGCACGTCCTCCATCGCGTCGTCGCCCCGACCGCCGCGCGCCTCGAGTCGCCGCTTCAGATCACCTCGTCCGGCACGCAGTCGGCACAACGTCACCGCGGCGTCCGGGAGCTGGTCGAGAGGCACGCCCGCTTCGGCGTCGACGACACCGGAGACGATGACGCACCGGGCGCCCGCACGCCCGAAGTTCGCCACCAGCGCGCCGAGGTTCCGCGCCTTCATCCAGTGGCGGCCGGGGTCGGACGCGGACTCCGGGGAGCACATGCCCAGTTGGTCGATGTCGACGTACGCGGTCTGCACTCCGGCATGCGTGAACCGGGAGAACAGCTCCCAGCCGACCGCCGTCTTGCCGACGCCCGGTGGACCGCACAGCCACAGCACGGGGATCGCATCACGACTCAAGGAGCTGCCACCTCATCAGGCTGCGGGCCTACCCCGTCCGGTCCGGCTCGTCGGGGGCGCTCAGGGCCTGCGGGAAGGCGGAGTTGACCGCGGTGATGCCGCCGTCGACGGGAAGCGTCACGCCCGTGATCCACTCCGCGTCGGGGGACGCCAGGAAGGCGACGGCAGCGGCGATGTCGTCGGCGCGGCCGACCCTGCCCAGCGGGTAGAGGGCGGCCAGACGCCCAAGAGCTGCGTCGCGTCCCGCCCACGCGTCGGTGTGGACCGTGCCGGGGGCGACGAGGTTGACCCGTACGCCGCGCGGCCCGCCGTCTCCCGCGAGGGTGCGCGTGAGAGATGCGAGACCGGCCTTGGCGGCGCTGTAGGCGTGGTTGCCGAAGTCCTGAATGCCGTTGACGGAACCGATGTTGACGATCGCGCCGCGCCTTCCGGCCGCCGCGAGGTGTGGCATCGCGGCGCGGGTACAGCGGAAGGCGCCGGTGAGGGTGATGTCCAGGTCGCGGTCCCAGACGTCGTCCGGCTCGTCCTCCAGCAGTGCGGCGTCCGGGGTGCAGGAGTAGGCGTTGTTGACGAGGACGTCCAGCCGGCCGAAGTTCCGTACGGCCTCCGCGACCGCCGCCTCCACGGCCGCACGATCGCCCACGTCGCACGCCGTGGCCGCGGCCTCGCCGCCGTCGGCGCGGATCGCCTCGGCGGCGCGCTCGGCCCGCGCGCCGTCCAGGTCGGTCACCGTCACTCGCGCGCCCTCGGCGGCCAGCCGTCGGGAGACGGCGGCGCCGATCCCCTGCCCCGCGCCCGTGACCAGCGCCGCGTAACCCTCGAACCGCCGCATGGGAAGCGGGAGTTACGCCTGTGCGGCGTACGAGACGAAGGCGGTCCAGGCGCCGGGGGCGACGGCGAGGTGCGGGCCTTCCTTGTCCTTGGAGTCCCGCACGTGGACGGTGCCGGGGCACGCCGCGAACTCGACGCAGCTGTCGCCCTGGGTGCCGCTGTAGCTGGACTTGCTCCAGGAGAGGGCGACCTCGACGCAGCTGTCGCCCGAAGTGCCGCTGTAGCTGGACTTGCTCCAGGAGAGGGCGACCTCGACGCAGTTGTCGCCGTCGGGGCTGCTGTAGGTCGACTTGAACCAGGCCGGTCCGGTGCTCATAGCGCTCCTCGCATCCGCTTCAGCAGGCTCGTCGATTCGGCATGGGAGAGAGCCTGTGAGCGCATCTTGGCATAACGCATCTGGAGCACGCTGACCTCTTTCGCGTCGGAGATCAGCCGGCCGTTCTCCTGGCCCTCGCTGTAGCCGAGCCAGCGGTTGTGCGGCGTCTCCAGCAACTGCACGGGACCGTCGAGGCAGGCGTGCTCCTCCCGGTCGGCGGGCACGACCTGGATTCTCCACATTGCGCAACGCGCCCCGCTCCAGGAGATGTTCGAGCTGCTCCCGGGTGACCGCCATACCGCCCAGCCGCCGCATGAGGACCGACTCCTCGACGATGAAGCTGAACGGTGTCCCGGGGCGCTCGGTGAGCAGCCGCTGGCGCTCCGCCCGTGCGGTGACCTGCAATTCGAGCTGGGTGTCCGTCAGCGGCGGCAGGCTGTTGTCGAACACGGCGCGGGCATACGTCTCGCTCTGGAGCAGTCCGGGCACGAGGCGGCACTCGTACGTGCAGAGATTCACGGCCTCCTTCTCCAGCCGCGCCCACTCCCGGAACCAGGTCGCCAACCCCGGCTGCCGTCCCACGTGTTGGGCCGCCGCCCGCAGCACCCCGAAGGCGTCCAGCGCCTCTTCGGCCTTCTCGACGAAGTCGGGCGGCGGCAGGCGGCGGCCCTGCTCGATGGAGCTGATCATGGGATGCGAGTACTGCACCAGTGCGGCCAGCGCGTCCTGGGTGATCCCCGCCCGTTCCCGGAAGACCTTCACGATCGCGCCGAAGGACTTGAGGCTGTCCGACGTCTCCGGCTCGCCGGCCCACGACCTGCCCGCGCTGTGCGCCATTTCCGGCCCCCTCCGGTACCGCCCGCCCCGACGTGTTGCGGTTCCATGATGGTCACAGACAGTGAACGAATGTGTCCACGGAGTCGTGCTGGTACGGCGTTGGCGCGTACCAGCAGCACGTCCAACCGAGCGGATGGCGGCGACGAACGGTGTCGCGCGGAGTGCGCGAGTGACCACTCCGTGTTGGACTGGTCGGGGTGGCGCCCGTGCGCGGCCCGTACGGCACCGGACGGACCTGGGCGGGCGCCAGGCGTGACACCGAGGAAGCGGAGGCAGCCCGTGGCGGAGCCCGGAGACGACGAGCGGCTCAACGGGCGCCTCGTGGCCGTGGCAGCGCTGGGACTCGTACTGTTCGTTCCGCCGGTGCTGGCTCAGTTCGACCGCGGCGGCCGGATCTTCGACGTCCCGGTGATCTGGTTCTACATCTATCTCGTCTGGGCGGTCGTGATCGCTCTGATCGCCGTCGTCTGCGGCAGATCGAGGTAGCGCCGTGCTGCTTCAGACCTGGGTCATCGTCACGGTTTCAGTGGTGTACGTCGGGCTGCTCTTCGGCGTGGCCTTCTGGGCCGACCGGCGGGCTGACACCGGCCGAAGCGTGATCAAGAACGCGACCGTATACGCGCTGTCCCTGGCGGTGTACGAGACGGCGTGGGCCTACTACGGCAACGTCGGAACCGCCGCCGGCGACGGAATCGGCTTCCTGTCGGTCTATCTGGGCCCGACGCTCCTGTTCGCGCTGGGCTGGCTGGTGCTGCGCAGAATCATCCGGATCAGCCGCCGCCACCGCATCACCTCGCTGGCCGACTTCGTCTCCGCCCGCTACGGCAAGAGCGCCGCGCTGGGCGGCCTGGTGACGATCATCGCCGTGATCGGGATCGTCCCCTACATCTCGCTGCAGCTCAAGGCGGTCTCCAACGCCTTCGAGATCCTTCGGCGGCACCCTGAGATCACTCCCATCTCGGGGCTGGGCCACCTTTCACCGCTCCAGGACTCGGCGTTCTACGTGGCGCTGACGCTCGCCGCCTTCACCATCCTCTTCGGCACCCGCCACCTGGACACCACCGAGCGCCACGAGGGCGTGGTCGCCGCGATCGCCTTCGAGTCGGTCGTCAAGCTCGTGATGTTCCTCTCGGTCGGCTTCTTCGTGACCTTCGGGCTGTTCGGTGGGTTCGGCGACCTGTTCTCCCGGGCAGCGGACGCCGACTTCTCGCAGCTGTTCTCGCTGAAGCGGGAGACCAGTTACGGCACCTGGATCTGGCTGAACCTGCTGGGCGTGTTCGCGATCGTGCTGCTGCCCCGGCAGTGGCAGATGATCGTCGTCGAGAACGTCGACGAACGGCACCTCAAACGGGCGATGTGGCTGTTCCCGCTGTATCTGCTCGCGTTCACCTTCTTCGTGCTTCCGATCGCGGCCGGCGGGCTGCTGACGTTCGGACCGTCCGTCAGCCCCGACACCTACATGCTGACCTTGCCGATGGCCGAGGGCCCGCAGGTGCTCGCGCTGCTGGTCTTCATCGGCGGCATCAGCGCGGGCACCAGCATGATCATCGTCGAGACGATCGCGCTCAGCACGATGGTGTCGAACTCACTGGTGGTGCCGCTGCTGCTGCACGCACGGTCCCGCCTGGTGCAGCGGGACGACCTGTCGAAGCTGGTGCTGGGCATTCGCCGGGCGACCATCGTGCTGATCCTGCTCCTCGGATACGCCTACTTCCGGCTCGCCGGGGAGGGGCCGACGCTGGGGACGATCGGCACGGTGTCGTTCGCGGCCGTGGCCCAGTTCGCGCCCGCCGTCCTGGGCGGCCTGTTCTGGAAGGGCGGTACCCGCCGAGGCGCGCTGAGCGGCCTCGTCGCGGGGTTCGCCGTGTGGGCGTACACCCTGCTGCTGCCGAACTTCGCCGCCGCCGACCTGCTGCCTGCCTCGTTCCTGCGTGAGGGGCCGTTCGGCATCGGGTGGCTACGGTCGCAGCACCTGTTCGGCCTGACGGGGCTGGACCCGGTCAGCCACGCGATGTTCTGGAGTGCGCTGCTGAACCTCGGCCTCTATGTCGTGGTCTCACTCGCCGACCATCCGAGCGCCGGCGAGCGGGCTCAGGCCGTGCAGTTCGTCGACATCCTCGCGGAACCTGTCAGGGAACAGCGTTGGCATGCCCGTACGACCATCGGCGAACTCCAGACTCTGCTGGAGCGCTTCCTCGGGAAGGAGGGCGCCCAGCGGGCGTTGCGCTCCTACCCGGGGGAAAGGCCCGACTCGCTGACAGCCGAAGCCTCCCCCGATCTGGTCCATCACGCGGAATCCCAGCTCGCGGGCTCGGTAGGCGCCGCATCCGCGCGGCTCGCGGTCGACACGGTGGTCGGAGAGGAGCAGTGGGGCAGCGCCGAGGTCATCGAGATGATCGGCGAGGCGTCACAGAGAGTCGAGCTGGTCGAGCGACGGCTGAGGCTGCTCTACGACGCGACCGGCGGCATCGGCACGAGCCTCGATGTGACGCACACGGCCGAGGAGCTGGCCCAGGTGGCGGTGCCGCGTTTCGCCGACTACGTCACCGTCGACCTGGCCGAACCCGTGCTGCGCGGGGACGAACCGGGGGTGGACGGGGCCGGCATCACCACCCGCGACGGCAGCACGCGGCTGCGGCGCACAGCTTTCAGCGGCATCCACGAGAGCCCTCCCCTCTTCCCCGTCGGGGACCAAATCGCTTTCGTGTCGTCCTCGCCGCAGGCCCGCAGCTTCGCGAGCGGCCGGGCGATCCTGGTGCCTCGTCTGGGTGAAGCACCGGGGTGGCAGGCGGTGGACCACGAGCGGGCCGCCCGCGTCATCGAATACGGAATCCACTCACTGATCGCGGCGCCGCTGCCCGCCCGAGGCGTACGGCTGGGCGTGGTCAACTTCTGGCGCTCGGAGCAGCCCGAACCCTTCGAGGACGACGACCTCACTCTCGCCGCCGAACTGGCCGCACGCGCCGCCGTCTCCCTCGACAACGCGCGCCGCTACACCCGCGAGCACGGCATGGCCGTCACGCTGCAGCGGAGCCTGCTGCCTCGCGCCCTGCCCGAGATGGACGCCGTCGAGGTGGCCTCGCGCTATCTGCCCGCGCAGGAGGGCGTCGGCGGCGACTGGTTCGACGTCATCCCGCTGCCCGGAACCCGCGTCGCGCTGGTCATGGGCGACGTCGTCGGGCACGGGCTGCATGCCGCGGCCACGATGGGACGTCTGCGCACGGCGGTGCACAACTTCTCCTCTCTCGACCTTCCGCCCGACGAAATCCTCGGCTACCTGGACGAGTTGGTCCTCCGCATCGACCAGGACGCGCTCAACGCGGGTGACCAGACCACGATCACCGGCGCTACCTGCCTCTGCGCGATCTACGACCCCATCTCCAGGGACTGCCTCATCGCCAGGGCCGGCCATCTGGCACCGGCGCTGGCGTATCCCGACGGAACGGTCGAGTTGCCCGAGGTGCCCCCCGGCCCTCCACTCGGCGTCGGCGGACTGCCCTTCGAGACCGCCGAGTTGCGCCTTCCAGAGGGCGTTCGCCTCGTCCTGTTCACCGACGGCCTCGTCGAGCGCCGCGGTGAGGACATCGACACGGGGCTGGAGCTGCTCCGCCAGACCCTGACCAGCGCGCCCCGGTCACCCGAGGAGACCTGCGACGCCGTCCTCGCGGCCATGCTGCCGGAGCCCCAGAGAGACGACGTCGCGCTGCTCGTCGCCCGTACGAAGGTGCTGGGGGCCGATCAGGTCGCCGAATGGGACCTCGAGACCGATCCCGCGGCGGTCGCCGGGCTGCGTGCCGCCGTCTCAGAACTGCTCGCGAGGTGGGGGCTGGAGGAGCTGATGGACACCACGGAACTGATCCTCAGCGAACTGACCACCAACGCCATGCGTCACGGCGTCGGGCCGATCAACGTACGGCTGATCCGCAACCGCACGCTCTTCTGCGAGGTCTCCGACCGCAGCAGCACCTCGCCGCACCTGCGCTATGCGGCCACCACGGACGAAGGCGGACGCGGTCTCTTCCTCGTCGCGCAGCTGACCGAGCGCTGGGGCACCCGCTACACCAAGGAGGGCAAGGTCATCTGGGCCGAGCAGACGATCCAGGGACCGCTTCCCATCTGATGTGCTCCGCGCCTCTGATGCGCGCCGCGCCGTCATTTGGGAGTCGACGGCGCGTCCAGCGGCTCGTCGAGGTCACTCGTCCGATCCACGTCCGGAAGCACCGTTGCCGCGAGCCGCACGCGACAGCGGGATCACGGGGGCGAGTTGCTCCGGACCCTCGTCGTCGCGGTCGGTCCCGGACGGGCCCGGTCCGCCGTCGGCCAGGGGAGCCTCGGGCCCCGTCGACTCTGCGCCGGTCTCCTCCCCGTGGCGGCCCGCGCCCATGAAGACGGAGAGCACCTGTGAGAGGGACTCCCCCGTCGCGCGTGCACGCACTCGCGCCATCGCCAGCTGGTGTTCGGTCGGCTTCGGGCCGCCTCGCCCGGGCTGCCTTCCGAGGGGGACGCTCATGGCTTCCTCCCGACCCCCGCGTAGAGAGTGGCGCTGCGGAGCAACTCGGCCTCCTCGCCGGTGACTTCGACGGGCTCCTGGGGCCTCCAGTCGTGTGCCGCGGTCACCCCGGGCTCGAGCAGCTCCAGTCCGTCGAAGAAGTTCTCGACCTCCTGCTTGTCGCGCAGCGCCACGGTGGTGCCGCCCGCGTCGTAGACCTTCTTCACGCCCTGCCAGGCCGCCGCGTCGAAGTCGGCGGTGACGTGGCTGAGCACCAGGAAGCTGCCGGACGCGAGCTGGTCGAGCAGACCGCGGACTATCTCGTACGGCTTGCGGTCGTCCGGGACGAAGTGCAGGAGCGCGACGAGCGACAGCGCGACCGGCTTGTCCAGGTCGATGACCTCACGCAGCCGCGGCGAGGCCAGGATGTCGTCGTCGCGCACGTCGGCGTTGATGTAGGCGGTGCGGCCCTCGGGGGTGCTGCGCATCAGCACGTGTGCGTACTCCAGCACGGTGGCGTCGTGGTCCGCGTAGACGACGCAGGAGTCGGGCGCCACCTCCTGGGCTATCTGGTGGAGGTTGGGCGATGTTGGGATGCCCGTGCCGATGTCGACGAACTGGCGAACTCCGTACTCGGCGGCGAGAGTTCGCGTCGCACGGTGCATGAAGTAGCGGTTGGTCTCGGCGGTGCGGCGGATCTGGGGGCAGACCGCGAGGACCTTCTCGGCGGCCTGCTCGTCGACGGGATACCAGTCCTTGCCGCCCAGGTAGTAGTCGTACATCCGGGCCGAGTGGGGCCGGCTGGTGTCGATCTCCGGCTTGCCGGACGTGGTCATCGGTGATCCCATTTCTGCCGTTTCGAGGCCGGCGGGGAAGGCACACGGCGAAAGTGCTTCCCCCGCCGGCCGGCCCGGCGTGGTCGGTGCAACTGAGGGGGGTGCGTGGTGCTGGGTGGTGCCGGTCGGTGCGTGCCGCTGCGTCGTGATGCCGAGTCGTGAGGCCAGTTGGCCGTCAGTGATCCGGTCGCGCCGCTCCGCAGCGGTTCAGCTGTTCAGCCGGTGAGGAAGTCGGCGTCACCCGACTTGGCCGCCTCGATGAAGTCCGTGATCCCGTGCTCCGAGTAAAGCAGGGCGGGGCTGTCGGGGTCCGTGGACTGACGAAGTGCCACCCGGCCGTCGGGAAGTCTCTTCGCCTCCACGCAGGCACCGCCGTTCTGGCCGCTCCACGGCTTGTGCCAGTCCTCGGTACCGAGTTCGCGTGCGGGCATCCCGTTGCGGACGGCAGGACCGCCGGCAGCTTCAAGGGTCATTTGTCGAACTCCTTACGCAGATTGCTCAGATACGTACGGGGATCCGGCACATGCTCCGTCGCCAGCAGCGAGACACGGGTGAGCGCCTCCAGATGCGTGACCACATCGGGCCGCTGGTCCAGATAGACGGCGCTGGTCAGCCCGACCTCGGTGTAGACGATGTCCTGCAACTCCCGTTCGTGGAAGCGGAAGTAGGTCACGTGGCCGCCCGTGCCCGGGTGGGGTCCCGCGGCGAGCGGCACGATCCGCAGCGAGACGTTCGGCATCTCGGCCGCCTCGGCCAGCCGGTCCAGCTGCGCCCTCATGACCGCCGGACCGCCCACCTCACGCCGCAGCGCGGCCTCCTCCAGTACGACCCACAACGTCGGTGCGTCGTCGCGCTCCAGCAACTCCTGTCGTCGCAACCGCAGTTCGACCCGGTGTTCCAGCACGTCGTCGGGCTCGTTGGGGAATCCGGCGCTGATGACCGCGCGGGCGTAGTCCCGTGTCTGCAACAGCCCCGTCACGTAGTGAGGTTCGTAGACGCGGATGACCTCCGCGTCCGTCTCCAGGCTCACGTAGCCGCGGAACCAGTCGGGCAGGGCGTCGCGGAACGGATACCACCAGCCGGGCGCGTTGGCGCGCTCGGCCATGGAGATGAATTCGTCGACCTCGGCCTCCGCCACGTCGTAGAGCCTCAATAGCTCCTTGACGTACGGGACTTTGAGACCGACCTGCGCGTTCTCCATGCGCCTGATCGTCAGGTGGTTCACGGCCAGGGCCTTGGCCGCGGCGTCGAGCCGGATGCCCTTGCGCTCACGCAGCTCCTTGAGCCGCTTCCCGAGGATGATGCGCAGCACCGTCGGAGCACTCGAACCGCTGGGCAGTGCATCGGTCACGCTCTCACCTCCCCGAGGCCGCGCGATGGTCACCGGCGCGGAAGTAGGACCGTACAGCACCGGCCGCGGCTGGTCGGAGCCGCACCAAAATGCCTCAACTCGGGCCGCTCATCTGCGCCTTCACTCTGAAATTATCAGAAGGAAGCTTGCGAGTTGAAGACCGCACGACCCATAGTTGGCCCGTGCTGCCCTTGAGCGTGCCCCCCACGCACCGCCGCCCACCGCGCCCGCCGTCCGACCCCGGTGCGGATTCACACGCGCTCCGGCTCCCGGCTGAGGACGTCAGCGTCCCCCGGGCCCGGCACGCGATGGACCGCTGGCTCGACCGCCGGGGTGCGTCGCCCGATTTACGAGAGCAAGCCGCCCTCGTTCTCTCGGAGTTGATCACCAACGCCGTCACGCACACCGACACCGCGTGGATCGTGTGCGCCGCGTCCTACTCCCCGTACGACGGAGTGCGGGTGGAGGTGCACGACGACGACACGAGCAGCCGTGCGCCGCAGCGGGGTGCGCCGTCGACCGAGAAGGAGTGCGGTCGGGGGCTGTTCATCGTCGAGTCGCTGGCCGAGTGCTGGGGCGTGGCGGTCTCCCCGGTGACGCGCGGCAGCGCGGTCTGGGCCCAGCTGCTCGGCTGAACGCGGCGGTGCGGCCGAGCGGACGTTCGGCTGATCTCTCGTCCAACTGGCGGGCGGATGCGTGCCCCTTTGCTCTCTCGCAGGCGTTGCCCGCCCGTGCCTCTCCGCGGGCGACGCGAGGCAACCGTCAGATGCAGGCGCGCAGCGCCCGCACGAGGGCGTGCGCACGCGGGTCCGAGGTGACCGACCGCTGCATGGCTGCGGTGACGTAGGCGAAGGCGGTGCCGGACTCGGGGTCGGCGAAGGCGAGCGAGCCGCCACGGCCCGGGTGGCCGAACGAGCCCTGCGCGAGCATCGGCGCCCCCGGCCCGTGGAGCATGAACCCCAGCCCGAAGCGGGAGCCCACGACCAGCACGCGGTCGGGCCCGCCCGACTCCTGGGAGCGCGCCTGCGTCAGCGTCGCGGGCGTGAACAGGCGCCCGGTCGCGATGCCCGTACTCCGCCCGTAAGGGCGTCCGTTGACGCCCCGGCCGACGGGCGGGCGCGTGCCGGACGGTGCCTCGACCGGGCCGATGAGCGCGGCGTAGAAGCGCGAGAGGGAACGGGCCGTCGCGACGCCCCCGGAGCCGCTCAGCCCGGCGGCGAGCCAGGCCGGATCGCTCTCATCGGGACGCGGGGCGACCGCATCGAACGCACGCCTGGTCAGCGACGCCGGATCGCCGTAGGCCTGGGTAACCGACCTCTTCGGACGCGTGCGCAGGCCCGTGGCGGCCTGCTGGTCCGGGGTGGGCACCTCCTGCAGACGCGCCAAGTCCACGCCCCCGTCCGGGACTTCAGGCGTCGCGGGCAGCCCGAACCACATGCTGAGGCCGAGCGGCCCGGCGATCTCCTCCGCGAACCAGCGCCCCAGCGCGCGTCCCGTCGCCCGCTGCACCAACTCGCCGATGAGCCAGCCGTAGGTGTGCGGGTGGTAGCCGTGGTCCGTGCCGGGCTCCCAGAGCGGGGCCTGCGCGGCGAGCGCCGACGGGCCGCTCACTCCGTCGACGGCCTGCTCGGGGGTGAGCGGGGAGTCGAGCACGGGCAGACCGGCACGGTGCGCGAGCACGTGCCGCACCAGCAGGCGTTCCTTGCCGTTCGCCTTGAACTCGGGCCAGTAGGTGGCGACGGGTGCGTCGAGATCCAACTGGCCGCGCTGATGCAGCAGATGGAGTACAGCCGCGGCCGGTCCCTTGGAGGCCGAACGGATGACGGCGGCGGTCTCCTCCTGCCAGAGGCCGCCGTCCTCCTGCCCGGGGCCGGTGTTCTTGCGGCCGCCCCACAGGTCCGCGACGACGAGCCCGTCCCGGTGCACGGTGAGGGCCGCGCCCGTCTCGCCGCGGTCGGCGAAGTTGGCCGCGAAGGCGTCCCTCAGGGGTTCGTAGCCGTCCGCCACCGTGCCGTGGACGTCCACCGCGTTCTCAGCGCCTGGAGCCTTCACGCTCTTGTCCGTCCCACTCGTGCCGTCGTCCGTGCACCGTCCATGGTGCTATCGCTGGGGGACGTTCACCGAGCCGGGGTCGAAGCCGAACGGCAGTTCCAGGCGGTGGGCGGCCAACAGCGCCTCGTCGCAGAGGAGTTCCTGCGTCGCACCGTCGGCGACGATGACGCCGTCACTCAGCACGACTGACCTGGGGCACAGCTGGAGCGCATACGGCAGGTCGTGCGTGACCATCAGCACCGTCACGTCCAACCGCTCCAGGATGTCCGCCAGTTCGCGGCGCGATGCCGGGTCGAGGTTCGAGGACGGCTCGTCCAGTACGAGGATCTCCGGCTGCATCGCGAGCACGGTGGCCACAGCGACGCGGCGACGCTGCCCGAAGGAGAGGTGGTGCGGCGGACGGTCGGCGTGCGCCTCCATGCCTACCTGGGCGAGCGCGTCGTGCACGCGCGCTGCGAGCTCCGCGCCGCGCAGTCCGGCGGTCGCGGGACCGAACGCGACGTCCTCCCGCACGGTCGGCATGAACAGCTGGTCGTCGGGGTCCTGGAAGACGATGCCGACCCGCCGCCGGATCTCCGCGAGATTCCGCGGCGCGACGGGCAGCCCCGCGACGGTCACGGAACCGGCGCCGGCGGTGAGGATGCCGTTGAGGTGCAGCACCAGCGTGGTCTTGCCCGCGCCGTTCGGGCCGAGCAGTGCGACGCGTTCACCGCGCGGGACGGTCAAGTCGACGCCGAACAGGGCCTGATGGCCGTCGGGGTAGGCGTACGCGACACCCGCGACGTGCAGGGAAGGCGGAGGCGTCGCGCCCGGCGCATCGCCGGGGCCCTCCACGGACCGGGCGGGGTGTCCGCTCGAGATGTCGTGCATGCTCTCGCTCCTGCTGTCGCCGGTCACAGCGCCCATCCCATCAGGCAGACCGCGAGCGCCGCGAGCGGGAGGGCCGCGGCCCCCGTCCACTGGGCGCGCGTCGCGTTCACCTCGTCGATGACAGGCATCGTTCCGGTGTAACCGCGGCTGACCATGGCCAGATGGACGCGTTCGCCGCGCTCGTAGGAGCGGATGAACAGCGCTCCCGCGGACTTGGCCAGCACGCCCCAGTGCCGCACTCCGCGCGCGCGGAAACCGCGGGAGAGGCGCGCGATGCGCATCCGGCGCATCTCGTCCGTGATGACGTCGCCGTAGCGGATCATGAAGCAGGCGATCTGCACGAGCTGCGGCGGCAGCCTCAACCGCTGGAGTCCCAGGAGGAGTTCACGCAGTTCCGTGGTCGAGGCGAGCAGTACCGAGGCGGCGACGCCGAGCGTGCCCTTGGCGAGGATGTTCCAGGCGCCCCACAGCCCCGGTGAGGACAGCGTGACCCCCAGCACGTCGACGTACGGGCCCCTCGCGACGAAGGGCATCAGCAACGCGAAGGCCACGAACGGCACTTCGATGACAAGCCGCTTCAGCAGATGCCCGTACGGCACGTGCCCGGCGCGGGCCACGGCGGCGAGCAGCACGGCGTACAGCGCGAAGGCCCACATCGCCTCACGCGGGGTGGAGACGACCACGAGCACGAAACAGAAGACCGCGGCGAGCTTGCAGTGCGGCGGCAACGCGTGCACGGGCGAGCGCCCGTGCAGATAGAGCGTGTGGGCATGACCCGCGCCCATGTCAGACGGTCTCTTTTCCGCTCCGGCTGCGGCTCTCGTCCTCCGAAGTCCCGGCGTCCGCGGCCCGGTCCGTCTGCTCCGGCCGCCCCTCACGGCGGCGGCGTACGGCGACGAACACGCCGCTGCCGACGGCGAGGGTCGCGCCCGCTCCGATGACACCGGCGAGTCCGCCCGAGAGGCGGGCGTCGGCGATGCTCTCGACTCCGTAGTCGGCGAGCGGAGAGTCCTTGGCCGCGTGGTCCTCGGCCTGCTTGTCGATGCCGTTGTCGGCGGCGACCTTCTCCAGGCCGTCGGGGCTGGCCGACGCGTAGAAGCTGACGACGCCCGCGCAGATCACGGTCGCTGCCAGACCTCCGATCCACAGGCCGCGGTTGGGGCGGCCCGGCCGGGATGCGGCGGCCGCGACGGGCCCGGGCGCGGGCGACGTCGCGGCTCCGGTCGTCGAGTCGGTTGTGGGGTCGGCTGCGGCGCCGGGCGTCGAGTCGGCCGCGGCGGTCGTGGGGACGGCCGGCCGTGGGACCGTGCCGCCACCGGGAGTCGCCACCGTCGCCGTACGCAGCTCCAGCGGCCGTGCCGCGAAGTCCCGTGCACCGTGGACGAGATCGGGGCGCACCGCGACGACGGCTCCGACCGTGGCCGCGGTGATCGCCGCCTCGCCGATGCCGATCAGCACGTGCACGCCCGTCATGGCGGTGAAGACCTTGTCCAGTGCGACGTCCGTCGTGCCTCCGAGGGCGTAGAGCCCCGTGAAGGCGATCGCCGCCGCAGGCACGGAGATGAGCGCCGCCACGAACGAGGCGCCCGTGACGGCTCCCCGGCCGCGCGGCAGGATCCGCAGGAGTCCCCGGAAGATCCCGTAGGCGACGAGGACCGTCACGACACCCATGTCCAGGATGTTCACGCCGAGCGCGGTCAGCCCGCCGTCCGCGAAGAGCACGCCCTGCATGAGGAGGACGACGGAGACGCAGAGCAGACCTGTGTACGGGCCGACGAGTATCGCGGCCAGCGCTCCGCCCAGCAGATGACCGCTGGTGCCTGCCGCGACGGGGAAGTTGAGCATCTGCACGGCGAAGATGAACGCCGCGACGAGCCCGGCCAGCGGCGCGGTGCGCCCTTCGCCCGCCGATGCGTTTCCGGCACCGGCTCCCCCGAATCGGCCTGCGTCCGCGCCCAGTTCGCGGCGTGCGCCACGCAGCGAGACCGCGACCGCGCCCGCCGCCACCGCACCCGCGGCAACGGACACGGGGGCGTTGAAGAATCCGTCCGGCACATGCATGACGCCACTCCGCTTCTGGGGTCGGCCCGCTGTCGCGGCCACTTCACAACTGTTCGATGATAGTGGCTTACTGCAAACTGATTGCAAGAGCGCGAAGCTTGCTCGAAATGCCGGACGGTGTTCCCGTGTTCACGAAGGACCGGTTGCGGGCAGCCTGTGGCACACCTCACCCGGTTTTCAGGGTGACTCCGTGCCTTCCCGTGCGTCTGTCATGGGGATAGGGCTACACGGGAGGGACGGCCGGGGCCGCCCCGACGACATAGGAGCAGAGGATGTACGCAGCCTTCGATCACACCGTGCAGGCCCGCCTCATCGCCGACCCGCACTCGACCAGGGACCTCAGCGCAGCACTCCGCTACGACGCCGCCGATCCGCTCGCGGTCCGCTTCGTCTTCCCCGCCGACGCATCCCTCGACGGGGGTGAGGTGGCCTGGGCCTTCGGACGCGAACTCCTCGACGACGGCCTCCACGCACCGGCCGGCGAGGGCGATGTGCACGTGTGGCCACGGGACGGCTCCCGCACGGTGATCGAACTGCTCTCCAAGGAGGGCGTCGCCGTGGTCGAGTTCGACAGCGCGGACCTGCGCGCCTTCCTCCTCCGCTCGTACGACGTCGTGGCCGCGGGCCAGGAGCACGGCGAGACGGACCTGGACACGGGCCTGGCCGCCCTGCTGCGCGGCGTCTGAGCCAAGACGCGACCTCTCGATCTTCCGCGTGACACCCCGCGCGGGCCGGCTCAGGAGGCACGCCGCACTCATGCCGCCGCCGCCCACGAGTTGCCGCCCCGCGAACCTGCTCGAACCATGGCATCCATGGCCATGCGTCACGATCCGCCACCTTCGTCCACGGGACCCGTACGGCGTGGCCGTGCCGCGGTGACGGCCCGGTGCCGGGACACCGCGTGGACGCACCCCGGATCGGCGCTCCCCGGACGGCGGGCAGGGGACCACCGTGACTGACGACGCCCATTCGCCGTATCTGCGCCATCCGCATCTGAACGGCGACCTCGTCTGCTTCGTCGCGGAGGACGACGTATGGGTCGCGCCCCTCACCCCCGGCGGGACGGGCAAGGGCAGTGGCAGACGTGACCACGGACGCGGACGTGCCTGGCGGCTCACCGTCGACCGCACCCGCGTCACCTTCCCCCGCTTCTCGCCGGACGGAAGGCGGGTCGCCTTCACCTCGTGGCGCAGCCTCGATCCCGAGGTCCATCTGGTTCCCGCCGACGGCGGACCGGCCCGCCAGATGACGTACTGGGGCGCATCCGAGGCGCGCGTGTGCGGCTGGACACCCGAGGGAGACGTTCTGGCCGTCTCCTCACACGAACAGCCGTTCCACTACCGAACCTGGTCCTACCGGCTCCCGACCGACGGCAGCCCCGGCAGCCGCCTGCCCTGGGGCCCGGTCGCCGACATCGCCGTCGCCGAGATCGGAGGCGTACGCCGCACCCTGCTGCTCACGGGCAAGCCACCGCACGACCCGGCCTCCTGGAAGCGCTACCGGGGCGGCGCCACCGGACGGCTGTGGCTGCACGGCGAGCGGCTGCTGCCGGAGCTGGAGGGCCATCTCGACTCGGTGATGTTCGTGGACCACGACAGCCGCATCGCCTTCCTCTCGGACCACGAGGGCATCGGCAACCTCTACTCCTGCCTCCCTGACGGCACCGACCTGCGCCGTCACACCGACCACGACGACTTCTACGCCCGCAACGCCTCCACCGACGAGCACCGCGTCGTCTACCAGTGCGGGGGCGACCTGTGGCTCGTCGACGACTTCTCGCCGTCCGGGAGGCCCCGCCGGCTGGAGGTCACGCTCGGCGGGCCGCGGGCAGGCCGCCGTCGGTACCAGGTCCCGGCCGCGGCCAACCTCGACGCCCTCGCGGCCGACTCCACCGGGCGTGCCAGCGCGGTGTGCGTACGGGGCAGCCTGTACTGGCTCACGCACCGGGACGGCCCGGCACGTGCCGTCACCGACACCCCGGGCGTGCGCGTGCGGATGCCGAGGACGCTCGGCGACACGGGGAAGGTCGCGTACGTCACGGACGCGGAGGGCGAGGACGCCGTCGAGATCGCCGACCTGCCGCGCGCGACGCGGACGGTCCCTCCCCGGCGGATCGCCGCCGGCCAACTCGGACGCGTGCACGAACTGGCCGCCTCGCCGGACGGGCGGACGCTCGCCGTCACGAGCCATGACGGGCGGCTGCTGCTGCTCGACGTCAGCGCCTTCACGGGGCCGGACGGCGGGACCGTCGAGGGCGGGGCGCAGGCGCGGGAGGACGAGGAGCCGGCCAGGACGGGTGGGGCCTCCTCCCGGACAGGCGGCGAGCCGGGCGGCGGGGCAGGCACCGGGACAGCCACGGAGCGCGGCGCCGAACCAAGCGCCGGGCCGGGCGCCGAGCCTTCGGAGCTGATCCGGTCGGACAACGGCCCCGTCCGCGACGTGTCGTTCTCACCCGACTCGGCCTGGCTCACCTGGGCACACCCGGGCGTGGGCCGTTCACTCAGCCAGGTCAAGATCGCCAAGATCCCGTCCGGGACCGTCATCGACGTCACCGACGGCCGGTTCGAGGACGAGCAGCCCGTCTTCACTCGGGACGGCCGCTATCTGGCCTTCCTCTCCTGGCGCGGCTTCGACCCCGTCTACGACGTGCACACCGGCGACCTCTCCTTCCCCCTGGGCTGCCGTCCCTATCTCGTGCCGCTCTCGTCCGCGACCCCGTCGCCCTTCGCCCTCTCGCCCGAGGGCCGCCCTGCCGCCGGCGGCCTCGATCCTTTCCCTGCCTACGGCGGGGAGACCCCGACCACCGCCGACGGCGAACTCCCCTACCCGGGCGGCGAGAAGGGGTCGGTGCTCGTGGAGGCCGAGGGCCTGGCGAGCAGGGTCACGCCGTTCCCGGTCACGGCGTCCAAGTACTCGGCGCTCGCCGCGGTCAGCGGCGGAGGGCTGATCTGGCTGCGTTACCCGATCTCCGGCGCGCTCGGCGAGACCTTCGTCAACCCGGCGGACACCTCCGGCCGTCCCACCCTCGAACACTTCGACCTGGCCACGGCGAAGCGCACCGAACTCAGCGAGGACGTCGACTGGTTCTCGCTGAGCGGCGACGGCTCACGGCTCGTCGTCAACGACGACGGAGAGCTGCGCGCCGTTCCCTCCACCGAGACCGCCGAGGCGGAGACGACCACCCTGATCGACCTGCGGCGCGTCCTGCACGACGTCGAACCGCCCGCGGAGTGGCGGCAGGCGTTCGAGGAGGCGGGCCGGATCGTGCGGACGTACTTCTGGGAACCGCGGATGTGCGGCATCGACTGGACGGCGGTGCTGGACCAGTACCGTCCGCTGGTCGGGCGCGTGGCGACCCCCGACGAGTTCGCGGACCTGATGCGCGAGGTCCTCGGCGAACTGGGCACGTCCCACGCGTACGTGGCCCCCGCGCGGCGCCACGAGGGCCCCGCCCACTACCAGCGGCCCATCGGGATGCTCGGTGCCAACATGGCCCGCACGCCGTCCGGGGCCTGGCACGTCCAGCGCATCCTGCCGGGCGACTCCTCGGACTCCAAGGCCCGTTCGCCGCTCGCCGGTACGGGCGTGCGGGAGGGCGCCGTGCTCACGCACATCGACGGGCGGGAGGTCGATCCGGTGGCCGGGCCGTGGCCGCTGCTGGCGGCCGCCGGGGGAACGACCGTCGAACTGGGCTTCACCCAGCCCGAAGCCGAACACGACGGCGCCGGCGACGGGATGGGCACAGGAGCCACCACCGGTGCGGACTCCCTCATCCACTCCCCCGCTCCCGCAGTGGACGGGCAGCCGCCGCGCCGCGTCGCGGTCCTCCCCCTCGTCGACGACCGGGCCCTGCGCTACCAGGACTGGGTCGCCCAACGCCGGGCGGTGGTACGGGAGTTGAGCGACGGCAGGTGCGGCTATCTGCACATCCCCGACATGGGCGGCTCGGGCTGGGCGCAGTTCAACCGGGATCTGCGGATGGAGGTGTCGCGCCCGGCCTTGATCGTCGACGTACGGGGCAACGCGGGCGGGCACATCAGTGAGCTGGTGGTCGAGACGCTGACACGCACGATCCTCGGCTGGGACCTCACCCGGAACGCGAAACCCGTCAGCTACGCGAGCAACGCGCCGCGCGGCCCGGTCGTCGCCCTCGCCGACGAAATGACCTCCTCCGACGGCGACATGATCACCGCGGCCTTCCGGCTGCTGGGCCTCGGCCCGGTGGTCGGAGCCCGAACCTGGGGCGGCGTCGTCGGTGTGACGGGGCGGCACCGGCTCATCGACGGCACATCCATCACGGTGCCGACGCACGCCGCATGGTTCGACGCATACGGATGGTCGGTGGAGAACCACGGCATCGCACCCGACATCGAGGCCGTGCGTTCGCCGGTGGAGTGGGCCGAGGGGCGGCCCTCGGTACTGGAGAAGGCCGTTCGCACCGCACTCGACCTGCTGGAACGCAACCCCGCGGCCGTACCGCCCGACTATGCGCGCGTGCCCGATCTGAGCCGCCCGCCGCTGCCGCCGCGCGGCTGAGCGACGCGCCCCGGCCGCGGCGGCGGAACAGGAACGGGCCGTCGAGCGACGGGGCGTGGATCAGGGAGGGCGCACCCCCGGCAGGGTCGGTGCGCCCTCCCCTCGTGCCGCGTGGTCGCCGCGTCACGTCTTCATGGCGCGCCACGTCCACGTGGCGCGCGGGGTCACTGCCTGACGGCGCGCTCCCCCTCGTCCGCGGCGCCACCCGCGCCCACCAGTCCGGTGCGGGTGCCGGACTCGGTGAGCCGCGGTTCGAAACGGCGCATCTCGCGCTGCCCCACCGTGCCGATGACGGGCGGCAGATAGCCGCGGATGCCCTGCATGCCGCGCAGCCACCACTGCGCGTACACATGCCGCGAGCGGCGCTCGATCCCGGCCACGATGCGGTCGACGGCCGGGCCCAGCGGGTACGTGCGGTTCGCAGGCCACGGGAGCCGCTTGCGCAGGTCGCGCATGACCTCGTCCTCGTCCGCGCCGCGCACCATGTCGGTGTCCGTCCAGGACAGATAGCCGACCCCGACCCGCACTCCCTTGTGGCCGACCTCCGCGCCCAGGCAGTGCGCGAACGCCTCCACGCCCGACTTCGACGAGCAGTACGCGCTCATCATCGGGGCGGGAGTGATCGCGGCGAGCGAGGCGATCTGCAGGAAGTAGCCGCGTGAGGCGATGAGTTGGGGCAGGAACGCCCGCCCCGTCACGGCACCGCCGATGAGGTTGACCTCGATGACGCGGCGCCACGAGACGGGATCGGAGTCGACGAACGGACCGCCGCTGGCGACGCCCGCGTTGGCGACCACCACGTCGACCTTGCCGAACCGCTCCTTGACCTCACCGGCGATGCGGGTCATCGCGTCATGGTCGGTGACGTCGCCGTGCCAGTGCGCGGACTCCGTGCGCAGCGACTCGCTGACCCTCTTCAACTCGTCCGGCTCCAGGCCGATCAGCGCGACCTTCGCGCCCCGCGCGGAGAGCTTCCGCGCCAGCAGCTCCCCCACGCCACGGGCGGCTCCGGTGACGACCGCGACCTGGCCCTCCAGGCTCCGACGACGGCTCACGGCGTCTCCTCCTTCTTCTCGGTCCTCGACTTCGGCTCAGGTTCCGGCTTCGACTTTGCTTGCGACTTCGGCTTCGTCGCCTGCTTGCCGACACGCTGCTTCGCAGACGTCACGTCCGCTGCCGCCGCGGTGTCCGTGAGGTGGTCGCGTACGAGCCCTCGCAGCACCCCGCTCACCACCGACGGCGTCTCGATCGGCGTCATGTGTCCGCGCCGGGGCAGCTCTTGCAGGCCGGTGCAGTTGGGCAGCGCGTCGGCCAGTTCACGGGCGAGCACGGGCGGCGTCAGCCGGTCGGCACCGCCGCAGATCACGGCTGTGGGGGCGCCGAGCGCGCGGGCGTTCGCCGCGATGTCCAGCTTCGCGAGCACGCGCCCCCAGGCTCCGCGCTGGCGCGGCCTGCACGCGTGCACGATGCGGCCGACCGCGGCGACCTGCTCGGGCGTCGCGTCCGGGCCCATCGTCCCGTACTTCAGCGCCTTCTTCGTCACCGGCGAGACGGGACCCAGCGGCAGCCTCGACAGCAGCAGGAACCGGTGCGCGCGCTCACGGGCACGCTCCGAACGCAGAGGTATCACCCGCGCCGAGGCCGCCAGCTTGTGCGCACCGGTGTTGCACAGCATCAGGGCGGCGGCCCGCTCCTCGAGAACCGGGCGGCCCGCGGCGGCCAGGAGAGTCATGGCTCCCATGGAGTGGCCGCCCAGCACGGCGCGTTCGCCCGGCCCCAGGGTCGCGTCCAGCACGGCACACAGATCGTCCGCGAGGGTGGCGGGACTGTAGGCGTGCGGGTCGGTGCCGGGCGAACGGCCGTGCCCGCGCTGGTCGTACGCGATCACCCGGTGGCCCTTCGCCGTCAGGTCCTGTATGACGGCGCCCCAGAAGAGGGTGGAGCAGGTCCAGCCGTGGATCAGCACCACGGCGGGGTCCGTCTCCTTCCCGTGCGTCTCGACGTGGAGCCGGGCACCGTCGGCGGAGGTGACCGTCAACTCCCGTGCGGCGGGCGGCGGATCGTAGCGGCCGGGCGTCCTGCCCAGCGATGCGGTCAGGCGCGCCATCAGCCCTCCTCCGCCGCGTGGAAGGCGGCCGTCTTCGTGCCGCGTCCGGCCGAGCCCGGCACGGTCACGCCGGTGGCCGTGCTGCGAACAGCAGCCCCGCCGTTCTGCGTCGGCCGGCGGTGCACCTGGTACTCCTCCAGCCGGACCTCGCTGGTCACCTTGCGGAACTCGGATGTCGTGCCCGGCCACACGGTCGTGTTGCGGCCGTTGGCGTCGAGATACCAGCTGTCGCAGCCGGTGTTCCACACGCTGCGCCGCATGCGGTCCTGGACGTGCCGGTTCCACGCGCCGACGGCTTCGGGACGGGCGTCGAAGGCGACCTTGCCGGACTCCCCGCCCAGGGTCTCCAGCTTCTTGACGTAGTCGACCATGTAGTTCAGCTGCGCCTCGATGATGAGGATCATCGAGCTGTTGCCGAGGCCGGTGTTGGGCCCGATCACGGTCATCAGGTTGGGGAAGCCGCTCGCGGAGCAGCCGCGCAGCGCCTCCATGCCCTCCGACCAGGACTCGGCGAGCGTCAGGCCGTCGGCGCCCTTGATGCGGTGGGCGATCGGCATGTCCGTCACGTGGAACCCGGTGCCGAAGATGACGGCGTCGACCTCGGCCTCGGTACCGTCCGCGGCGACGAGGGTGTTGCCGCGCACCTCCTTCAGACCGGAGGCGACCAGGTCGGTGTTGGGCCGGGCGAGCGCCGGATAGTAGCTGTTGGACAGCAGGATGCGCTTGCAGCCGATGCGGTATTCCGGCGTGAGCTTGCGCCGCATGGCCGGATCCTTGACGGCGCGCTTCATGTGCCGCGTGGCGAGCCCCTCGATGAGGCCCAGCATCTTTGGGTGCTTGGCGAAGGCCGAGACCTGCAACTCCCGTATTCCCCAAAGAATTTGACGTCGCAGATAGTGCGTCGCCGGCACCTTGGCATGCAGCTTGCGCTCCAGGGCGGTGATCGCCCTGTCCGCCCTCGGCATCACCCACGCCGGGGTGCGCTGGAAGAGGGTGAGCCGTTCGACCTCGGGCTGGATCGCGGGCACGACCTGGATCGCGGAGGCGCCCGTACCGATGACGGCGACGCGCTTGCCGCGCAGGTCGTAGTCGTGGTCCCACCGCGAGGTGTGGAAGACCTTGCCCCCGAAGCCCTCCAGGCCGGGGATGTCCGGGATCTTGGCGTCGGAGAGCGGGCCCGTCGCGTTGACCACGAAGTCCGCGGTCAGCCGGGTGCCCTGCCCGGTGGTGATGCTCCAGTGCAGCTCCTCCGGGTCCCAGCTCATCAGCTCGACCTCGGAGTTGAAGCGGATGTGCTGCCGCAGCCCGAAGGTGTCGGCCACCTTCTCCAGGTACGCGCGGATGTGCTCCTGGCCGGAGAAGGTCCGCGGCCACTCCGGGTGGGGCGCGAACGAGAAGGAGTACAGGTGGGAGGGCACGTCGCACGCGCATCCCGGATAGGTGTTGTCGTGCCAGGTGCCTCCGACCGCCTCCCGGCGTTCGAGGACGACGAAGTCGGTGATTCCGGCGCGGCGCAGCCGAACGGCGGCCCCCAGGCCGCCGAATCCGGATCCGATCACCGCCACCCTTACGTGCTCGTGCTCGCGCTCGGCCGCCATGCCGCGCCTCCCGAGGGTCTGACTGATTCGCCGCCTGCAACGTGCCAGTGATTACTGGCACGGTCGGAGCCTAAGCCAGAGAGATACCGATGGGTAGGGGTCGCGCAAAGGAAGTTACCGCCGGTTGCAGCGAGCGGCAGGTGAGTCGGGTCGGGGATGTGGTCCCGGACGGGACCCGCACGTACGAACGATCCTGCTGGTTAAGCTGCCCCGGTGACCGACGACAGAGAGCGAGCGCCCCACGCGGACCCGGCCGTCCCGGGCTCCGCCGGTCACGCCGTCCGAAACCAGGACGACGGCGCGGACCGGGGGCGTGCGGACGGCAACGGTGCCGGGGGCGCCGACGCGGGCGCGGGGACTGATCCCGGTGCGGGGGTCGTGGCGGCTGCGGGCACCGGCGTGGGTGCCGGAGCCGGTGCGGCGGTGGGCGCGCGGGAGTTCCGTGCGGCGGAGCTGGCCGAGCTGGCCGGCATCACCACCCGCACCCTGCGCTTCTACCGCGAGCGCAAGCTGCTGCCGCCACCCCGCCGGGACGGCCGCATCGCCTGGTACGACGAGCACCACCTGGCCCGGCTGCGCACCATCTCCGGCCTGCTCGCCCGCGGTCACACCCTGGGCGGCATCGCGGATCTGCTCGGGGCCTTCGAGACCGGACGCGACTCGCACGGCACCGCCGAGCTGCTGGGGCTCGAATCATCGATGATCACGAACCTGTTCGCGGAGGAGACGCCGATCCGGCTCACCCCCGAGGAGCTGGCCGACTACTACCAGGGCGAGGTCACCGTCGAGAACCTCGCCGCCTCCCTGGACATCGGCTACATCGCCGTCGACGGCGACGAGTTCGTCCACGCCAGCCGCCGTCTGCTGGACGCCTCCTCGGAGTTGGTCAAGAAGGGCATCCCGCTCGCGGCGGTGCTCGCGGCGGGGAGGGAGCTGCGGACCCAGGCCGAGGCCGTAGCGGAGGTCTTCACCGGTCTCTTCCGCACACACCTTCTGCCGAGGGAGCAGGCCGCCGCCCCCGAGGGCCTCGACGCCGAGCGTCTCAACGACCTGCTGACCCAGCTCCGTCCGCTCGCGAAACAGGTCGTCGAGGCCGAGCTCGGGCTGGCCCTGGACCGCCGCGTCCGGGCCGAGATCGATGAGTGGATCGCCCAGGGCAACGCGCCACAGGCCGACGGCACCACGCCGGCACGCCCTGACGAGGGCGGCCCCACCGCGAACTGACCCCGCCGACGGACCCCAACCGGGCCGTTTCCGCGCGAAGTTGGCCCCGCCGAATCAGGGCTCGCCGAAAACGAATTGCCGACCCCCGCCGTCTCGGCCAGGGTCCGGACATGACTCACCCCGACCGGACCACAGATGCCGGCGTCCCGGCACTCGCTGAAGAGATCACCGCGTACTACGAGAGGGGCGGCGAGGTCGGCCGCCTGCGGGAGGGCGACGGCCGCCTGGAGTTCTGGCGCACCCAGGATGTCCTGCGCAGACTGCTGCCACAGGCCCCGGCCCGGGTCCTGGACGTGGGCGGCGGGAGCGGGATCCACGCCGAATGGCTCGCCGCCGACGGCCACCGGGTCGAGCTCATCGATCCGGTCCCCTCACACGTCGAGCACGCTGCACGTCTGCCGGGCGTCACCGCACGCCTCGGTGACGCGCGCTCACTGGACGCACCGGACGGGACCGCGGATGTCGTCCTGCTCCTCGGCCCGCTCTACCATCTGACCGCTCATCACGAGAGGGTCGGGGCGCTCAGGGAGGCTCACCGCGTCGTGCGCCCCGGCGGACTGGTGGTGGCCGCGACGATCAACCGTTTCGCCGGGCTGCACGACACCCTCAACAAGGGCCTCTACTTCGACCCCGACGTGCATCCCCAGATCGAAGCCGCAAGCCAGGACGGGTTGTTGCGCCCCACGGACGGCAGGACGTCCATGTTCACCACCGCGTACTTCCACCAACCCGCAGAAGTCCCCTGCGAGTTCACGGCAGCCGGCCTCACCTGCACCGGCCAGTACGGTCTCGAGGGCGCCGCCTGGCTCATGCGGGGCATCGCGTCCTGGCTGGACGATCCCGGTCGGCGTGAACTGGTCCTGCGGGCCATGCGGCGGACCGAATCCGAGCCGTCGCTGCTGGGCATCAGCGGCCACGTCCTCACGGCAGGCAGCACGCCACAGGCCGCAGCTTCCTAGGGATCTCGTCGTGAGTCGGGCCCGACGCTGCCCGACGCGGCCTGACCCTCCGGCAACCCGCTGGATCCTGCCGATCCGGACAGCCCTCAGCACCCGGAGATCGAGCGGTCCTTGACGGCTCTCACCCCCCGATGAGGCGGTCGAGCCAGGACTGCCAGTCCGCCGTGCGCGAGCGGGGGTCCACCGTGACACCGTAGAAGTACTGGATCGTGCTCACCATGTGATGCAGGTCGTCGGCCATGAAGCGGTAGAAGCCGTGCTCGGTGCGGATGCCGAGCAGCATCCTGTCGCGCTGGTCCACCACGCCCTCGACGGGTTCGAGACCCTCCGGGGTGAGGCGCACCCGCTCGCCGAGAGCGGGGTCGGCGCCGAGATTCGCGATCAGTCCGGCCCACACCGTTTCGCCGGGCAGGGTGGTGAACCCGGTGGCGACCACGTTGGCCACCGGCAGCCCCGGGAAGTACCGGAAGTACTCGGCGAGGTTGTGGAGGAACATGTCCCAGCCCTTGCCGAAGCCGTCGTACTCGGCCTCCCAGTCGTCGCCGCCGAAGAAGCCGCTTTGGACGAGGCGGAGCACGGTGGTGCCGCCCTCCCTGCCCTCGACCAGAAACTCGAACGTCATCGCGGGCTCGCCGTCCGGGCCCGGCGTTCCGTAGAGGATCCGGCTGCCCGGCTCCCACTCCAGCACCTGGCCGGCCTGGGTGTTGCCGCCTCCGAAGTCCGCCTCGATCTCCCCGCCCGCGCTCTCGTGCGGCACGAACCAGACCGACATGCCCTCCGGGGTGGAGATCGCCTGCCAGACCTGTTCCGGGCTGGCAGAGAGCTCGATCTCCTTCGCCAAGTGCCGGCGCTCGTCCACGGGTTCAGTCCTGCTGGGTGAGCATGATGAGGTTGCCACAGGTGTCGTCGAACACCGCCTGCGAGCCGAAGTCGGTCGTCGTCGGCTCCTGGGTGAACTCGACTCCGTGTTCCTTCATCCGCTCGTAGTCCTTCTGCAGGTCCGTGCTTCCGAGCATCGTGTACGGCATGCCCGCGTCGTAGAGCGTCTTCTTGAACACCTGCGCCGCCGGCTTGCCGTCGATCTGAATCCCGGGGTTCCAGTCGGGCTCGAGCAGCAACTCGACGCCGTCCGGCGCTTCGGGCGGTACGACGGTCAGCCATTTGGCACCACCGACCGGGATGTCGGTCTTCTTCACGAAGCCCAGCGCGTCGGTGTAGAACGCCAGGGCCTTGTCCTGGTCGTCGACCAGGATGCTGGTCACCGGAACGAACATCATCAACCCCTCTCTTGTCGTTTCTCTTCTCGTTTCGCATCTCGTCGAACTACTGGATGCACGGCGATCACCATGCGGTGCGCCCGCCCGCCGGCCGCGGACCCGTCGTGGTACTTCGAGACCAGCGACGTCACCGCCCCGGCCAACTCCTCGGCGAAAGCGGCGCGGTCGGCCGCGGAGGCGAACCGCACCTCGCCGTCGACGGCGAACGTCGCGAGCCGCTTGCGGGCCCTGGCCGCGCCCGTGATCAGCTCGCCGACGTCGCGCACGAGGCGCGCGGCCACGGCGAGCAGCCAGCGCGCCGACAGCTGATCCCGGGACCGTTCCGGATCGGGCTCGACCGCGGCCAGGACGCTGGGCGAGATCACATACGAGGAAGCGGTCGCCCGCAGCATGCGCTCGGTGAAGTTGCCCTTGCGCCGCTCCTCGACCAGCTCGACCAGCCCGTGCCGCTCCAGCGCGCGCAGGTGGTAGTTGACCTTCTGCCTGGTCAGTCCGACCCGCTGCGCCAGCGTGGTCGCCGAGCCAGGTTCGGACAGCTCCGCGAGCAGGCTGGCGCGCACCGGGTCCAGCGAGACCTCGGCCGCACCCGGATCGTCGATCACCGCTACGTCGTGCATGACCACACAGTCATACCGACAACTTTTTTTGTCAAGGCGCGGGTCGATCACTCCGACTCGTCGCCTGAGTGGGAGCGCGGCCCGCTCGGGCATCAGGCGCCGGGGCCGCAGGTCGAGCAGCCTGGTCAGATGCGTCAGCCGGCGCGCCTTGCCCGCCCCGGCGAAGGCGCAGGAGACGCCTGAGCCGGCGCCGGTCTGTACGGCCGGTGCGCGGCGGACCGAATCCTGCGCGCCTGCTCACGGACAGCGACGTCGCCGCCCGCGGACAGAGAGTCGGCCCGGGCCGTCTCGCCGCAAAGCAGCAGAGCAGCAGGAACTCCTCACCGGTCAGCGGCAGTTCGGCCCGCCGGTTCGAGGGGCTCGATCAGGTTCGCGAAGCGGCAGCGCGCCGGGACGGATCCGCGCACGACAGCGCCGTCCAAGCACACCTTCCCGGGAGGACCACCAAGCTCAGCGTCCGGGACGTCGTCCCGTGCCTGCGACAAGGGCCGGCCTCCGTGGCGTCGCCAAATGCACACCGCCGCTCCGGCGGTTTCCGCCGAAAATGCCTACGGGACGAAGTCCACGCTCACCGGAGCGTGATCGCTCCAGCGCTCGTCGTGGCTCGCGGCCCGCTCCACGACGGCCTTGACCGCCCGGCCGGCCAGGCCCGGAGTCGCCGCCGCGTAGTCGATGCGCCAGCCCGTGTCGTTGTCGAAGGCGCGTCCCCGGTACGACCACCACGAGTACGGGCCCGCGACGTCCGGGTGCAGCGCGCGTACGACGTCCGTGTAGCCGCCGTCCGAGGTGTCGAAGACCCGCGAGAGCCACTCCCGCTCCTCCGGCAGGAACCCCGCGTTGCGGCGGTTGGCGCGCCAGTTCTTCAGATCCGCTTCCTGGTGCGCGATGTTCCAGTCGCCGCACACCAGCACCTCACGTCCGTCCGCCGCGGCTCGTTCGCGCAGCTCACGAAGGTACGGCAGGAAGGCGGCCATGAAGCGTTCCTTCTGTGCCTGCCGCTCGGTGCCGACGTCGCCCGAAGGCAGGTAGAGGCTGGCGACGGTCATGCCGGGCAGGTCCACCTCCGCGTAGCGGCCGGAGTCCTCGAACTCCTCCGCGCCGAAGCCGATCCGCACCTGGTCGGGCTCACGCCGAGTGAGCACCGCCACTCCCGCCCTGCCCTTGGCTGCCGCAGGCGCGTACACCGTGTGCCAGCCCTCCGGCGCGCGCACGTCGTCCGGCAACTGGTGCGGCTCGGCGCGCACTTCCTGCAGGCACACGACGTCCGCGTCGGTCGCCGCCAGCCACTCGCGGTAGCCCTTCTTCGCCGCCGCACGCAGCCCGTTCACGTTGATCGTCGTCACCTTCGGCATTCCGGTCACCCTACGATGCGTACATGCGAGTCGAGCGTGTGGCCTACGACCATCCGGATGCGATGAAGCTGAATGACGCCGTACAGCTGGAGTACGCGGAGCGCTACGGCGACGGCGGCGACATCACGCCGCTCGACCCCGGCATGTTCGAACCCCCGAGGGGCGTCTACCTGATCGCGTACGAGGACGACGGGCGCCCCGTGGCGACCGGCGGATGGCGCACGCAGAACCGCAACGACGAGGGATATGCGGACGGCGACGCCGAGATCAAGAGGATGTACGTGGTGTCCGAGGTGCGCGGGCGCGGGCTCGCCCGGCGCATCCTGGCCGCGCTGGAGGACGACGCACGCGCGGCGGGACGCACCCGCATGGTGCTCGAGACGGGGATGATGCAGCCCGAGGCGATCGGTCTGTACTCGTCCTCGGGCTACGAACTCGTGGAGAAGTTCGGCCTCTACCGCTTCGAACCCGCGAGCCGCTGCTACGCCAAGCCGCTCTGATCCGGCTGCGGCCCTCCGGGCATGCCCGGGTCCTGGTCGCCGGACGCCGGGACGTCCGGTCCGCCGCCCGGGCCGGGGGGCGGACCGCCCGGAGCCCCGCCGGCATCGGCCGACCGGGCAAGCTCCGCCGCCACCGCGATTCCGTGCGCCTCCACCGACACCGCCCGCATGCCCGGCAGTTGGGCCGCCAGCTGCCCCGTGAGCGCTCGGCCCGGCGGCAGCTCGACGCAGCAGTCGACCTTCTTCTCCGCCAGCGTCGATGTCACGTCCGCCCAGCGCACGGGCCGGGCGACCGACCAGGCCAGGTCGTCGAAGACGGCGTTCGTGTCGCCGAGCAGGGAGCGTCCCTGCACTCCGCCGACGTAAGGCACGGACTGCGGACGCCTCTTGACCGTCGCCAGATGCTGCGCGAGCCGGATCGCGACGTCGCTCTCCGGCGCGTTGGTGCCCTCGCTGCCGTGCAGCAGCTCGCCCCGCAGCCGTGCGGCCCGAAGGGCCTCCTCGAGCGTGAGCACGCCCGCGAGCACGGCCGCCGCATAACCCCCGGTGCCGTGCCCGGCGACGAAGGCGGGACGCACCTCCTCGTCCTCGATCAGCGCACGCGCTCCGGCGACACCGGCGATCAGCAGGGCCAGATGGCAGGCCACGGGGGAGTGTTCCAGCGCCTCCTGGGAGTCCAGCTCGACGATGCCGTCCGCGTACTCCCGGCCTGGCCCCGAGCCGGCGCCTTCCTCACCGCCGGTGCGGGACGCGATCGTCCTCAACGCCCAGTCGGCCTCGGCCAGTACGGTCGCGGACGCCGCGGTGTCGGGCAGCCGGTGCAGCATGCCGGGACGCTGCGAACCCCGGCCGGGGAAGAGGAACGCGATGCTCATGGGGTCAGCCTGGCCCGCGGTGCACCCGGGGCGCCAATCGGCCCGACCCGCGAAACGCCGTCGAACTCCCTTGCCCACAGGGGCCGGAGAGCGACGGGTCGCCGTCCGCGCGCACAGCACGAACCCTCGGAAAGCAGCCGAACCCGGTTCAGCTCCTCACTCGTCCGTGTGAGGGTGAGTTCATGCAGTCTTCCGAGGACCCCCAGCTGGCAGAGAAGATCCAGGCAGACACGGCGCACTCGGCGCGCGTGTGGAACTACCTGCTGGGCGGGCGCGACAACTATCGCCCGGACCGCGACGTGGGCGACATGATCCTCAAGCTGTTCCCGGGCATAGCCCGCGTCGCCCGCCTCCAGCGCCGCTTCCTCGTGCGCGCCGTGCGCTACCTGGCGGCCGAGGCCGGAATACGTCAATTCCTCGACGTGGGAACGGGATTGCCGACGGTGGACAATACGCACGAGGTCGCACAGCGCGTCGCTCCGGCGAGCAGGGTCGTCTACGTCGACAACGATCCGCTCGTACTGGTCCACGCGCAGGCCCTCCTCACCAGCAGCAAGGAGGGTGCCTGCGACTACGTCGACGCCGACGTCCGCGACCCAGGCACCATCCTCGAAGCGGCAAGCAGGACACTCGACTTCGGCGAACCGGTCGCACTCACACTGCTGGGCACCATGGGACAGATCCCCGACTCCGACGATCCGGACTCCGTCGTGGCGCAGCTCATGGACCCGCTGCCGTCCGGGAGTCATCTCGCGCTGAGCGACGGGACCAACACCAACGAGGCGCTCAACGACGCCATCGCCGCCTACAACGAGAACTCCGCGAGCTCGTACCACCTGCGGAGCACGGATCACATCGCCGGCTTCTTCGACGGGCTGGACGTCGTGGAGCCCGGCATAGTCACCACGTCCAACTGGCGCCCCGACGCGACCGATCCGCGCGAAGCGCCCGGGCTCGTGGACGCCATCTGCGGCATCGGACGCAAACCGTGAGCCACGGAGCGGGCGCGGACCCTTCGCCCGCTCGGACGGTACGGACGGGGCACTCGACGCGCGCTCTTCCGGGCTGCGGTCGCCATGACGGCTGACCCGCACCCCTTGCTCGGCCTCTTCCTCGCCGCGGCCGACGGACGCTTCCCGCCCGCCGACGGCGGCGTGACCGTGCTCGGCCCACTTCCGCGCGGCCTGGAGTGCTCTGTCGCCTTCACCGGGCACGCGGTGATCGCCACGTCGCTCCCGCCGGAGGAGGTCCAGGCCCTGAAGCCCGACGGCTTCGGGGGCTCCCTCTCCCCTGAGCTGATGCTGGCGCTCGCCGGGCCGGACGGCGCGATCGGCTCCATCGACGCCACGCTGACCGCCCGCGGTACCGGCGGCACACCGAGGCTTCCCGGACTCACCGGTCTGGAGGACCACCCACGCGTCCGGCTCGCGCGCGAACTGCGCAGGGACGTAAGGACGTTCGGCGACGAGCGCGGACTGGTCACCCTCGCCCAGGGCCTCGCCGGACGCCGCGAGCTGAGCACCGAACTCCACGACCCGGCAGGGAGCGCGGACAGCGGTCTGGGCCGCTCCCTGGTCCGCGACGCCCTCTCCCTCGTACCCGCGGGCGAGCCCGTCTTCGCCGCCGTCTCCCCCGGCAACGCCCGGTCGCTCCGCGCCTTCCTGGCGGCGGGCTTCATCCCGGTGGCCAGCGAATCCGTCCTGCGCCCGTCCCGTTCGCGGCTCGAGCGGACGGCACCGTCCGCGGGCCTGGCCGAACTGAGCCGCAGGGCGCTGCACATCCACGACCTCTACGACCGGCTCAACTCCCTGGAACGCGGCCGTGTCTGGAGCCGCGAGGAATTCATGCTGGGCTTCACCGGCGACGTCGGCGACCTCGCGAAGCTCGTCATGGCCGAGGAGGGAGCACGCGAGATCCCGGGCGGGCGGGCCGCATTGGAGCACGAACTCGCGGACTGCCTCTGGTCCGTGGTGATCCTCGCCCACCGCTACGGGGTCCCACTCGAGGAGGCCTTCCACCGCACTATGGACGAGCTCGACGCCTCGATCAGCGCGAGAATCGCCGAGGCGGAAGGGGACACATGAGCACCGACCGGCGGCCCATGGACCTCGGCGCGTACGAGGCCCGCACCCGCTCAGGGCCCTGCTTCGTCTGCTCGTTCGTGGCCGGCGACCCGGAGTTCGCCCACGAGTCCGTGTACGAGGACGAGGAGCACATCGCCTTCCTCGACCGCTATCCCACGCTTCCCGGCAAGGTCCTCGTCGCCCCGAAGCGGCACATCGAGCATGTCCTCCGCGACCTGAGCGAATCCGCGTATCTGCGCCTGATGGGCGTGGTGCGCGGAGTGGGCCTGGCCGTCGAGGACGTGCTCGCGCCGGAGCGGACCTATCTGCTCTCCCTGGGCAGCCGGCAGGGCAACGCCCATCTGCACTGGCACGTCGCGGGGCTGCCGGAGGGAGTGCCGTACCAGGAGCAGCAGTTCCACGCGCTGATGACGGAGAACGGCGTGCTGGCCATGTCTGCGGAGGAGTCGGCGGGGCTCGCGGCGCGGCTGCGCGAGGCGTGTGCGGCGAGGCTCGGCGGATAGGACGAAGGCTCGATCGCCCTCTGTAGAAAGTCTGTACCTTGTGCTTCCATCATTGTCATGACCATGAGGCGCCGCACTTTTCTACGGGGCACATCCGCACTCACCCTCACCGCCCTGGCCGGGGCGACGGCGGTCGGCGAGGCGCAGGCGGCATCCACCGGCACCGGCGGGCGCGCCGGACCGGACGCCTGGATGTCACAGCTCCCCGACGGCGCCCTCCTGCGTGAACTGACCATCCCCGGCACCCACAACTCCGGCGCCCGCCACGGCGGTCCGTGGACCGAGTGCCAGAACACGGCCATCGCGGATCAGCTCTCCTCCGGGATCCGCTTCCTCGACATCCGCTGCCGCCTCTTCGACGGCTCGTTCTCCATCCACCACGGGCCCTACTACCAGCACCTGAACTTCGACGATGTGCTGGGCAGTTGCCGCGACTTCCTCGCCTCCCAGCCGTCCGAGACGGTCCTGATGCGCGTGAAGCAGGAGTACTCGGAGGAGAGCACCGAGCAGTTCCGGCTCGTCTTCGACGACTACCTGGACAACCGCGGCTGGCGCTCACTCTTCCGACTCGACCCGGTACTCCCGGACTTGGGCACCGCGAGAGGCGGCGTCGTCCTGCTCGGCGACTCCGACGGGCTGCCTGGCGTGCGCTACGGCGACGGGCAGCTCTTCGACATCCAGGACGCATACATGGAGGAACCGGGGGCCAAGTACCCGCTGATCGAGGGTCAGTTCCGCAAGGCCGTCGCCCAACCGGGCAAGCTCTACGTCAACTTCGTCAGTACGGCGGCTCTCCTCCCGCCCCGCTCGAACGCCGACCGCCTGAACCCTCGCGTCCGGGACCTGTTGAGCTCCCCGGAGAACACGGCCTGGCGGGGCCTGGGAATCGTCCCGGTGGACTACCCGAACGAGCACGGCCTCACCGAGGCGCTGCTCACCCACCAGGCACACACCGCGGCCGCCCGCCACGCCGGGTAGCGGACAGCCGGCGACACCCCTCAGCTCACTTCGGTTTGATCTCCTCGCGCTTGACCTCCAGATTCACGAAGCGCGGCTCCGACTTGCACAGCGCGCGGAACTGGTCTGCGCTCTGCTGTGTCTCGGTCAGCTGGTTGTTCTCCATGGCCGCCTGGTAGGACGGGAATTCGATGATGTCGATGAAGTGGGTGGACATCTCGCGGTCCTGACCGTGCATCTCGTGCATCACGGTCCGCTTGCCCTCCGTGGCCTTCATCCACTGGTCGAATACCTTGTCCACTTCTTCCGGGTGGTCCGTCTCGTAGTCGACGAGCTGGACGAATGTCATGACACTGCCTCCTGCCTTGTCTGCCCTGTCTGCCTTGCCATGCCCTACCTGCTCCCGCCGGAACGGGCCGCAGCGCCTGTCGCGTAGTCGGCCGCGCTGCCCGCGAAGTCATAGGCCACGAACGGCTCGTCTCCGACAATCCACGCGTCGTGGCCCGGAGGGCACACGAAGACGTCCCCCGGTCCGACCTCGGCCTCCTCACCGTCGTCCATCCGGATCCGCATCCGCCCGCTCACCACGTAGCCCGCGTGGGGCAGCCCGCAGCTGTCCGAGCCGACGAGGGGACCCACCGCCTCCGACCAGCGCCAACCGGGTTCGAAGGTGGCGACGCCGAAGGAAAGGTCGCCGAGGTTCAGGACGTCGAAGTGACCGTGCGAGAAGTCGCGGCGTTCATCCGCCTCGGCCAGGTTCTTGACCTCCATCAACGCGGATCATCTCCTTCGCTTTCACACGCTGAGCGACACCGGATGGATCTCGTCCACGGGGTGCCCGGCCCGTTCGTGCGCGCGCCGCACCGCTTCCTCGGACGGCGCTTCCGACAGGCAGAACACGGTTCCGGACCGCGGGTCCGCCCAGACGTGCTCGAAGTGCACGCCCTCCTCGTGCTCGGCCGCCCGGTCCGCCCTGTGGACCTCGTCGAGCTGCTCCGCCGTGATGCCGGTCATCCCGCGCTTGATGTCCATGTATCTGGGCACGGCTCTCGACCTCCGGTGGTCGCAGTGACGATCCCGCTGCCTCCATGGTGCTACCGGCGGACAAAACCCCCAAACAGTGCTTTATCAGGCATATGGAACCTGTCGCCCCGGGTGCCGGCGGTAACCCTTCACGCCGGTGACAATTACGGCCGCGCGACGAGGGTGCGATCTAGAGTCGTGGAGCCTTCTCCGTCCCAGGGAGCGCTGATGAAAGACCAGTTGTCACCGGCCGAGGCCGACAGGCCCCAGCGACGCGACGAGGGGGCGCCGCTGGGCGCACCGTCGCGACGCCTCGGCAGGTTCGCCCTCCCGGCAGTCGCGGCGGCCTCGGCCGCTCTGCTGCTCGGCGGGTGCAGCGGCGACTCGGGCACCGTGAACGTCTCGAAGACCTCCAAGCCGCCCACGGTGGAGAAGCTGGCGTCGGCGATGAAGTGCAAGGCCGACATCCAGAAGAAGGTCGAGGACTACCGCCTGGGCGTCTGCAAGGCCGACAAGACGACGTACACCTTCGTCACATTCAAGGACAACCATGCCAAGCGTGGCTGGCTGGACTACTCGAAGGACTACGGCGGCACCTACCTCGTCGGCTCCCGCTGGATCGTGGTGACGGTGAAGCCGTCGAAGCTGGGTCCGATCCAGGCGAAGTACGGCGGGACCGTCGAACGCGGCAGGGGCCACGGCGGCCACGGCCGGTCCTAGTCCCGGCAGCGCCGAGTCCCGCCCACCGCCCCACCGTTGACCGGGCGGCCGGCGGTCGCGCGCGCACCGGCTACTCGAACCTCGCGTCCCGGCCGTGGTCGCATCGCCCGGCACCGCAGGCCGGGCCCGGACACGAAGTGACCCCGCGCACAGGGCTGTTCAGGCGTCATGACGAGGCGGTGCGCCTGACCCGGAAGAGGTGCACCGATGCCGCGGCCGGGAGCAACGTGATGGCGGCGTAGAGAGACAACTGCAACCGCAGGCTGCCCGCCCACGATGTCGCATAGATCAGGCCGACGAGGACGGCGCCCACCGGGACCAGGAGCGTGGCCGCGGTGCCGATGATCTTTTCCCGCCTGCCCCACTGGGGCGAGGCCCACAGCAGCACGAGGCCCGCTATCCCGGCGATGCCGCCCAGGACGGGGTGGAGGCCCACGAGGAGTCCGGCCAACGGCAGCAAGATCAACGGGGCGGTGCCGTGCCACGTACCGGCGGGCGGTGCCGCAGCCGTCTCCCCCTCCCGGGCGGTGGCCACTATGGTGCGGGGGTCGCCGAGGCGGTCCAGGACGGCCTTCACGTCCGCCTCGCCGTGGGCCGGCCGCTCGGCGAGCGCCACCGCGACATGCTCCGTCAGATCGGCGAGGAGTTCGTCACGGCGCTCCGGCGCCAGGGTTGCGGCCTCGCGTTTGACGGTCTCCAAGTAGGCCACCACAAGCGGGTGTTCGACGGTCTTCATGGTGAGTCTCCAGGTGGGTCGGTGGTGAGGTCGGTCTTCAGTCGGTGGTGAAGCGGTCCACGGCATCGCGGAAGTGCGGCCAGATCTCGGTGAACTCCGCCAGCGCGGCCCGCCCTTGGGCGGTGAGCACGTAGTAGCGGCGTGGTGGCCCGCTGGGGGATTCCTGCCAGGTGGTGTCCACCAGGCCGTCGCGCCGCAACCGGGCCAGCAGGGGGTAGATCGTCCCCTGGCTGGTGGTCATCACACTGACGGTGCCCAGCACTTCGAGCAGCTCCACGCCGTAGCGGGGGCCGTCTCGGAGCAGACCCAGGACGCAGTACTCCAGCACCCCTTTGCGGAGCTGGCTCTCGGCCCTCCCTGCGTCGCTCTTACTTGCCGCATCAGGTTCCATGCATTGCATAGTAGCTGGCGTTGCGATGTACGTCGACACATTCGGGCGCACAAGAGGGGCTCGCGGGTGGGCAGTTCGCGTACGCGACCGACAACCGGGCGCGCACCGCCGGGACTTGGCACGGACCGGTGCACCAAGAACCACCTCGCCGAGAGCGCCGCTCCCGCGCGACCGGTCCGGCGCCCCCAGGCCTCCGCGCCCGCCCCACGAGGACGACGGAATCGGGGCGCCCGAACCCATTGACCCACGGGCGTTCACGAACTTAGCCTCCATTCTCATATATAAACTCTGTCTACATGTACGGAGCGTGGGTCCATGGCGCAGGTCAGCGCGGAGGCCAGCGGAGTCGCCCGGCGGCTCCGCGACAGCATGAGCAGGGGCGTGCTGTCCTTCCCCCTCACCAGCTTCCGTGAGGACGGCAGCCTCGATCTGGAGTCGTGCCGCACCTATCTGACCGCGAAGCTGGCCACCGGACCGGGCGCGGTCTTCCCCGCCTGCGGAACAGGCGAGTTCAGCGCACTGAACGAGGACGAGTACCGCGCGGTCGTCACAGCCGCCGTCGACGTCTCCGGCGGGCGGACACCGGTCGTCGCCGGCATCGGATACGGCTGGGCGCAGGCCCTGCGCTTCGCCCGTATCGCGGAGGAGGCGGGCGCCGACGCCGCGCTGTTGATGCCTCACTACCTGGTCGAAGCCCCGCAGGACGGTCTGGTCGAGCAGGTGCGGCGGATCGCCGCCGGAACCCGGCTGCCGCTGATCGCGTACCAGCGCGGCCAGGTGTCCTTCACCGTCGGCAGTCTGCGCCGGATCGCCGAACTCCCCACCGTCATCGGGCTGAAGGACGGGCACAGCGACCTCGACCGGCTCCAGCGCCTCACCCTCGCCGCACCCGACGGCTTCCTCTTCTTCAACGGCGCGGCAACAGCGGAGATGCAGGCCCGCGCCTACGCCTCGGTCGGGGTTCCCGCCTACTCGTCAGCCGTCCACGCCTTCGCGCCCGAGATCGCGAACGCCTTCTTCGACGCCCTTCGCGACGGGGACGACGCCTCCGTGACCAAGCTCCTGAGCGACTTCTACGTGCCGCTGGTCGAACTCCGCGACCGCGTCCCGGGCTACGCCGTCTCGCTGGTCAAGGCCGCCGCCCGGCTGCGCGGCCTCCCCGTCGGCCCCGTACGCGCACCGCTCGTCGACCCGGGTCCGGACGATCTCGCGGATCTCGAGGCCGTACTGGACCGCGGCCTGGCCCTGGTCGGCGCCGCGCGGTGACCGACCCGCAGCACCCGATGCCCACGCCACCCGTACCCCACCCCGGTCCGCGGACCGTCACACACAGTTCGAAGGGGAACTGAACATGCCTCTCCTCGTAGTCGGGATCAGTGTTCTGATCCTGCTCTTCCTCATGACGAAGCTCCGGCTCAACGGCTTCGCCGCGCTCCTGCTGGTGGCGGTCGGGGTCGCACTCGTCCAGGGGATCCCGACGGCGAAGATCCCGGAGGTCCTCGCGGGCGGCATCGGCGACCAGATCGGCGACACGATGCTCACCATCGGGCTGGGTGCGATGGTCGGCCGCGTCATGGGGGACTCGGGCGCCGCACAGCGAATAGCCGACAAGCTCCTCGGAGCGTTCGGCCCGCGCTGGGTCCAGGTGGCCATGGTGGTGACGGCCATGCTCATCGGCGTCACCATGTTCTACGAAGTCGCCTTCGTGATCATCGTGCCGATCGCGTTCACGATCGTGCGGGTCACCGGGGCGAACCTGCTGTGGGTCGGGCTGCCGATGTCGATCGCCCTCTCCACCATGCACAGCTTCCTTCCGCCCCACCCCGGGCCGGTCGCCGTGGCCGCGACCTTCCACGCGTCCGTCGGGCTCACGCTCTTCTACGGGCTCTTCATCGCGGTTCCCGCCGGTGCGCTCATCGCCCTGCTCTGGCCCCGCCTTCCGTTCGTCAAGGCGATGAACCCGTCCATCCCCGAAGGCCTGGTCAGCGACCGCGTCTTCGAGAAGGAGGAGATGCCCGGCATGGGCTGGTCCCTGTCGGTGGCCCTCTTCCCCGTCGTGCTGATCGCGGGCGCCGCGGTCACCGACATGGCGGTGGCCGGTTCGGGCCCGCTGCTCAACTTCGTCCTGTTCATCGGTTCGGCGCCGATCGCGCTCCTGCTCACGCTGCTCCTGGCGATATGGGCCTTCGGGCCGCGGATCGGACGCAGCCTGTCGGAGGTCAGCGCCTCGTGTTCGTCCGCGGCCAGGGCGATGGCGATGATCCTGCTCGTGATCGGCGCCGGCGGTGCCTTCAAGCAGGTACTCGTCGACGGCGGCATCTCCGACTACATCAAGGACCTCACCCACGGCTGGCCGATCTCGCCGATCATCCTCGCCTGGCTCATCGCCGTCATCCTGCGCGTGGCTCTCGGGTCGGCTACGGTCGCCGTCGTCACGGCGTCGGGTGTCGTACTGCCGCTCCTCTCGGGCAGCGGGGTGCAGCCCGAGCTCATGGTTCTCGCCGTCTCCTGCGGTTCGATCGCTTTCTCCCACGTCAACGACCCGGGATTCTGGATGTTCAAGGAGTACTTCAACCTCTCGGTCATCGACGCGATCAAGGCACGCACGACCTATACGACCGTGCTCGCGGTCATCGGTCTGGGCGGCGTGCTGGCGCTCGAGGGGATCGTCGGCAGCGTCTGACCACCCGTCCATCCGCAACCGTCACGACGAACACGCCCGCACGCCTGGAGGCACCCGGTCATGAAGCAGCCGACCGTCACCGAATTCTCCGTCTACCCGGTCGCCGGCCACGACTGCATGGAGCTGAACCTCTCCGGCGCGCACGGCCCGTACTTCACCCGCAACGTCGTGGTCCTCAAGGATTCCGAAGGACGTACGGGACTGGGCGAGGTACCGGGCGGAGAGAAGATCACCCGGACCCTGCGGGACGCCGAGTCCCTCGTCGTGGGCGCGAAGGTCGGCGACCACAAGCGGGTGCTGCGCGAGATCGGGGACAGGTTCGCCGGGCGCGACGCGGGCGGACGAGGCGAGCAGACCTTCGACCTGCGTACCACCGTCCACGCGGTCACCGCCGTCGAGTCGGCACTCCTGGACCTGCTTGGCCAGCACCTCGAGGTTCCCGTCGCCGCCCTCCTCGGCGACGGGCAGCAGCGTGATTCCGTACGCGTCCTCGGCTACCTCTTCTATGTCGGCAACCCCGGCCGTACCGACCTGGAGTACGTCCGCGAGCCCGACTCGGCAGTGGACTGGTACCGCGTCCGGCACGAGGAGGCCCTGACACCCGAGGCGATCGTCCAGCAGGCCGAGGCCGCCTACGACCTGTACGGCTTCCGCGACTTCAAGCTCAAGGGCGGCGTGCTGGAAGGCTCCGAGGAGGTCAAGGCCGTACGGGCGCTCAAGGAACGCTTCCCCCGGGCCCGCATCACCCTCGACCCGAACGGCGCGTGGTCGCTGCGCGAGGCGACCGAGCTGTGCCGGCCGCTGGTGGGCACGCTCGCCTACGCCGAGGACCCGTGCGGCGCCGAGGACGGATTCTCGGGGCGGGAGATCCTGGCCGAGTTCCGGCGGGCCACCGGACTCCCCACGGCGACCAACATGATCGCCACCGACTGGCGGCAGTTGACCCACGCCCTGGCCCTGCATTCGGTCTCCATCCCGCTGGCCGACCCGCACTTCTGGACCATGCAGGGCTCGGTACGGGTGGCTCAGCTGTGCAACGCGATGGGCCTCACCTGGGGATGCCACTCCAACAACCACTTCGACATCTCCCTCGCCATGGTGACCCACTGCGGAGCGGCGGCCCCCGGCGAGTACAACGCCCTGGACACGCACTGGATCTGGCAGGAAGGACTGGAGCGGCTCACCACGGACCCGCCCCGCATCACCGGCGGCGAGATCGCCGTTCCGGAAGCGCCGGGACTCGGGATCGGCATCGACATGGACCGGCTCCTCGCGGCCCACGACCTCTACCAGGAGAAGGCACTGGGCTCGCGTGACGACGCCGCCGCGATGCAATACCTCATCCCCGGCTGGGAGTTCGACAGCAAACGCCCCTGCCTCGTGCGCTGACGGGCGGAGTGGCGGGGGGGATCACCGGGTCGCTTTCGCCGTCGGCGACCAGGACCGGCCACCTTCATCGTGGTCACCCGCTCGCCGGGTGCCGGCGGCGGTCGAGGCCGGCGGGAAGCTAAGCGGGACCCCCGGGACGCGAGCGGCACCGGCCAGGAAGGCGGACCGTATCTGTCCGCAAGGGGTGCCATGGTGTCGCCATGGACGCAGACGAACTCGACTGGAACCGGACACTCCGCTTCCAGTGGGAATTCCACTGGAAGCATCAGCTCCGAGCGCGGCTCGACGGGCTCACCGACGACGAGTACTTCTGGTCGCCGGTACCGGACGCCTGGAGCGTGCGGCCCCGCGGCACCTCGAAGGCACCCGTGGCCGTCGGTGCCGGGGAATTCACGATCGACTACGCCTTCCCCGAGCCGGTTCCCCCCGCCTTCACCACGATCGCCTGGCGGCTCGGTCACGTCATCGTCGGCGTGCTCGCCGCACGCAACGCTTCACACTTCGGTGCGCCGCCGGCGTCGTACGAGACTTGGGAGTACGCCGGAAGCGCGGCCGCGGCGCTCGACCAGCTCAAGGCCCAGCTCGACGTCTGGCTGAACGGGGTGCGCGGCCTCGGCGAGGCCGGGCTCCGGGTCCCGGTCGGCGCGAAGGAACCGTACCCCGAGCTGCCCATGGCCGATCTGGTGCTGCACATCCACCGCGAGCTGATCCACCACCTGTCCGAGGTGTGCCTGCTGCGCGACCTCTACCTGCACACGAACCCTTCTTCGAACGGAGCGGGCCGATGAGCCGTCACATCCAAGTCACCTTCGACGCCCAGGACCCGCGGGCACTGTCGTCCTTCTGGCGCGACGCGCTGGGCTACGTCCACCCCGCTCCGCCCGGGGTCGAACTGCCCGAGGGCGCCGACCCCTTGGCCGCGTGGGACGACTTCCTCGCGCGGGTCGGCGTACCGGAGGACCAGCGCAACACGAGGTCGGCCGTCGAGGATCCGGACGGGCACGGCCCACGGCTGTTCTTCCAGCAGGTGCCGGAGGACAAGGTCACCAAGAACCGCCTCCACCTCGACGTCCGTGCGGCTCCCGGTCTGGAGGGAGAGGAACGGATGGCGGCGCTGGAGGCCGAGTGCGACCGGCTCGTCGCGCTGGGAGCGACGCGGCTGCACCGCGACGAACCCGCTCCCCCGATGAGTGCCGGATTCATCGTGATGACCGACCCCGAGGGCAACGAGTTCTGCCTGGACTGACGCGGCTCGGACACCTCGTTCACCGGATCCCACGACGGCGGATCCCGCGTGACCGGACACCTCGGGAGCGAGAACTGCTCTGAATTGCACGCCTGTCGGGGCGTTCGCGGTGGACGGCGTGGCATGCGACCGTAACGGGCGGTGAACAGGGGTCGACGGTTGTGGGCAAGTCGACGCCGTGCCCCGCCTGACCTCGTAGGTTGAGCGCACATCGGTCAAACGTGCGAGGCATCCATGAAGTGGTTGAGCCCCGAGAACTTACTGGCAGTGCTCGGCGTCCTCGCGACGGTGGGCGTCCTGACGTACGAGCGGCTCATGCCGGGTCTCAAGCGCATCGGCTACCGCGTCCAGATGGACACACCGATCGGCGGTGGCGCGGACAACGGTCAACCGGACGTGCGGCTCGGCCTGTTCGGAGAAGCACCGGAGATGTCGGACGCGTCGCTGGTGCTGCTGCGCATCGAGAACGACGGACTGCGCGGCATTTCCGGCGACGACTACACCGCGCGCGAACTCGCCGGGCTCACCGTCGCGTTCACAGACCGGACGGTGACCGGGCTCGCGGTCACCGAACCGAGCCACAGCCACCTGTTGCAGCACTTCACCGGACACAGGGGGCTGCGCCACGAGGGCAATGTGATCTCCGTGCCCAAGGTTCCGCTGAACAAGGGCGAGCACTTCAAATTGCTGGTGCTCCTCACCGGTTCAGGAATCGGCGGCGCGGTGACCGTGAGCGGCGGAATCAAGGACGGTGCCGTCAAGCGCAACCGAACGCAACCAAGGCCCAGCAACCGGGTGTTGGGGCTCGTCACCTTTCTGGCCGTGCTTCTCGCCGTGGAGCCGCTCGTGCTCAGCGTGGACAAGGCCGCCCCCGTCGCGCTGGACTGCGCACGAGGAGAACTGACCGTCTCAGGCTCAACGGCGTTCGCCCCGGCGCTGACCGGTGCGAGCCGTGCCTACGCGAAGGAGTGTCCCGGCTCGAAGATCACCGTCGAGGCCACGGGAAGCGTGACCGGGATAAGAGCGCTGGACCTGGCCGGCAAAGCCTCCAAGAGCGGAACACCGGCGCATCTCACCCTCTCCGACGGCCCGAAGCCCGCCAGCTACAAGCAGCTGAAGGGAAACCGCGTCGCCGTCTCCGTCTTCGCGCTGGTGGTCAATCACAAGGCAGGCGTGCGCGACTTGTCGCTCCCCGAGGTACGGGACATCTACCGCGGTGCGATCCGGAACTGGAAGGACGTCGGCGGAAAGGACCTGCCGGTTCGGCTGGTGAGCCGCGGCGCGGACTCGGGAACCCGGGAGGTCTTCCAGCGGCGGGTCCTCCAAGGTGGCGAACCGGCGTACTCCTCACGCGACTGCGTGACACGGGACGATCCCCACGCACCTGTCCTCCGCTGCGAACTCGACAGCAACGAGGAGGTGTTGAAGACCGTCGAGGAGACGGCGGGCGCCATCGGCTACTCCGAACTGCGCGCCGCCTCCGGATCCCGCGACCTGCACATACTGAAGCTGAACGGCCGCAAGGCCCCTGCCGAAGCGACGACGCGCGGCGGCGTGGCCAAGGACCTGCTGTCGGGCGCGTACCCGTACCGCGAAATCGAGTACGCGTACACCTACGGACAGCCTGCCGCGGGGTCCCTCGCTGCGAGTTTCCTCGACTACCTGGTCACGGGCGCAGGTCGGCACGTCATCCGCAACCAGGGGCACCTCCCCTGCGCCTGGCCACCGAACGAGGAACTGTGCCGATCGCTGTGAACTCCGGTGGGCGCGGGGCGTCCTGGCCGCGAGAAGCTGTCGTCGGCCGCGGATCAGCGCCCGCGGTGCCTGATCTTCAACCGGCCGAACCCCATGGTTCCGGAGATCCGGATGTGCGGACCACCGGTGCTGCCGCGCCGCCCGGCCTTGTGGACCGGCTGCTTCCATGCCGCGCTCAGGCCGTTGTAGTCCACCGTCGCACCCTGCGGGAGGACGATCCGGGCCCGGCCGAACTGAAGCCGCAGTTCGATGTCGATCACCGGGTATTCGATGATCGCCCGGGACAGGTCAAGATGTACCTTGCCGTACGTGGACTCGATCTTGAATGTTCGGGGCACCCGCCACACGCCGCGCCGCTGGATCCGTCCACCCACGGCCTCGATCTCGACGGTCGGGCCCGTGTCCTTGTCGGGCAGCGAATCCAGGACCGGCACCAGATCGCCGTGCGTCTTGGCGGTGAGCGCTCCTTGGAGGCGCTCGTCCATCTCTTCCTGAGTGATGTACCCCTCGGCGAACGCCTCATGAAGACGCTCGATCGCTGTCTCACGATGGTCGTCGGAGATCCGCGCCGACATGTCTTGGGGCATGGAGGACGTCATCCATTTCTCATAGCAGCGACAGCAGCCGTACGGCACCACCCGCGACGATAGACGCAGCGGCTTGTCGGTGTCTGCGGTGCTCCGCCGCTGTCGATGTCGGAACGGGCGGCGGACGGCCCCCGGGGGCTCACACGGCCGAGGTGCGTCGCCACAGCTCGACAAGCGAGGCGTCTCCGGTCACATCCAGGTCTTCATAGCGCCCCCGGTTCCACAGGGTGCGGTACACCGTCGGGGACGGGCCGCTGATGGTGCAGTCGGCGGACACGCTGCCCGTATCGGCCAGTTGCTCCACCCACAGCGGCTCCGACGAGAGGTGGAGCAGCCATGCGCGTGGCTGTTGCCCCTTGTGTGGACGGTCGTCGGTCGTCTGCACGAGCAGGGAACGGGGTTGTTCCGTACGCACCCGGCTTCGGGCACGGACGTGGAACCCTGCCAGGAGTTCATCGATCCCGTCCTTGGCGAAGTGAGCGGTGAATTCCCTTGGTTGGACTCCCAGTGCTCTCTCCGCGTCCACCCGGTGTATCGCGGTTTCGTGGGCTTGGCGCCTGGCCCAGAAGGCCAGGGGCGTCGGTGCGGGAAGGAACGTCCAGCACTCCAGATCCGCGGGGCCCTCGGTGAGCCTGTTCAGCAGCTCCCGGTGGCCGTCGCGGAACCAGGCAGCGAGGGTGTCGACGTCGTCGGGAGCGCATATCTCGATTGGCCCGGGTTCCGTCCTCCCAGCGAGGTAACCGGCGGCCCAACGATGCACGCTGCCGGTGTGCGCGATCAGGTCGCGTACCCGCCACTCGGGACAGGTGGGCACCACGGTGTCCCATCCTGCGCGCGCCGAGCAGTCGATCAGCTCCTCGCCGTCCTGACGCAGCGCTTCGACGAAGCCGGCGATCTCCACGAGACTGCACCTTCCTCAGGCCCTCAACAGCGATCTCCCCCGCACAGGACAGTACGTGCTCGCGTGCAGCTCAACGCAAGGGGTGGGCGGGGCGCATTGAGTCCGGAAGACCGTCGGGGTCAGGTGAAGATCGACTTGTACGAGGCGCGTGCGACGATCCTTGCGGCTTCGGGCACCGAAACGGGCTGGAGCGCCTGTTGTTCCTGGGCGAACCAGATGTAGGCGCAGTGCTCGGCCATGGCGGCGAACCCGTCCGCGACCACGATCATCGGGATGCCGTCGACGTGTCGGATGCCGTGGTGGCGCTCGACGGAATGCACGAACCGCTCGACATGGTCACGGCGCATGCCCCACCAGATCTCCATGAACCGGCGTGACACGTGCGCGGCTTCGATGAAGGCGCGCATGAACTCGCGATGGCGGTAGTAGTGCGCGAAGTAGCCTTCGTGTGCTTCGCACATCGCCCCGTACGGATCGTCGGCGAAGCTGTGCTCGTGGACGCGGCTGGCGTCCAGAAACTCCTGATGGAGATCGCCGATCGCCGCAGCGAAGAGATCATCACTGTTGGCGAAGTACCGATAGAGCGCCCCGGTGGAACTGTGTGCTCGTTCCACGACGTCCGCGATGCGCATCGCCGTGTAGCCGTGGCTCCCGGAGACGGTCCGTGCTGCGGCGATCAAGCGGTCGCGCGTCTCTCGACCCTTGCGAGTCGGGGGGATCTTCGACACGGCGACAGCGTAACTCAAAAAAGAATCCCGCGTCGCTTATTGACATCGAGGAAGCGCTGACCTGCAGAGACGTGACCCCCACTCTCAGGCTGGCGGCACCCGCTCCGACCCCGCCCCGGCCGCGCACCACAACCCGGCGCGAAAACAAAAAAGCGACGTCGCACTCTTGTTTTCCTTCGGATGCCCCCTCTAGGGTCCCAGAACAAGAAGAAGACGTCACGTTCGCTTTTTCGGCTACGGGTCCCTCACGATCGAAGGAGAGGTCATGGAGTTGCCGGGCGCGCTCGGGGACGACGAGGCTGAAGCGGATGGACCCGGTGCCGACGCCGGATCGTTGCCTTCCGTGGTGGAGCTTGTCGCCGCCTTCCGGGCCGGAGTTCGCTCGCCGGTGGAGCTGGTCGACGCGCTCGAGCGGCGTAGTGCGGCTGTGGAGCCGACGATCAATGCGCTGACAACCGCCTGCTGGGAGGAAGCGCGAGAGCGGGCGCTCGTGTCGGAGCAGCGCTATGAGCAGGGCACCGCTGCCGAGCTGGAGGGGGTGCCCTTCGCCGTCAAGGACCTGCTCGACACCGCCGGCGTGCGCACCACTTACGGTTCGGCACTCTTCGACGACCACGTTCCCGATCACGATGCCGCAGCCGTGGCGCTGGTTCGCGCAGCCGGCGGCATCATGATCGGTAAGACGGCAACCCATGAGTTCGGCTGGGGCATCACCACCGCCGGAGAGCGCTTCGGCCCCACCCGCAATCCATGGTCGCCGGAGCGGGTCCCCGGGGGCTCCAGCGGCGGGTCCGGCGCAGCGTTGGCGGCGGGCCTGGTCCCGCTCGCCCTGGGCTCGGACACCGGTGGATCCATCCGCATGCCGGCGGCGTTCTGCGGCCTCGTCGGCTTCAAGCCCACGTTCGACGTCGTCCCCACGGTCGGCACCCGCGCGTTGGCACCCTCACTCGACCACGTCGGACCGATGGCGCGCACACCGGCTGATGCGGCAGCGCTGTTCTCCGTCCTCTCCACCCGAGGAGAAGTCGACGCCGACCTGCCCGCCCGAGTGCGCAACGCCGAGGCGGGCCCTGCCGGGGTGACACGAGGCCTGCGCATCGGCGTGCCGGCCAACCGGACCGAGGTCGGCCTCGACCCCGACCAGCAGGCCGCGTTCGACCATGCACTGGATACCTTCGCCGACCTCGGCGCACGCATCTCACACGTCCCCTCCCCCGACCCCGAAGAGACCTACGCCTGCTACGCGACGATCCTGCTCGCCGAAGCACTCGCCGAGCAGCGCCGTACCGGGCTGCTACCCGCACGCCGGGACGAATACGGAAGCGACGTACAGCGACGCATTGCCCTGGCCGAAGAGCTGGACGCCGAAGCAATCGAGGAGGCCTCGTCCCGTCGCACAGAGATCGTTGCCGCTCTCGACGACGCCTTGGACCGGTGTGATGTCCTCCTCAGCCCGGTCTCCGCAGGCCCTCCAGCACTTTGCGCCGAGAACGGGACGGTGGTGCACCAAGGCACGTCGCTGCCTTTCCGGCGACTGGTCATGCCGAACGTGGTCCCCCAGAACCTCGCCGGTCTACCGGCTTGTGTGGTGCGCGCCGGTTTCGACGACACGGGGCTCCCCATCGGCCTTCAGATCACGGCCGGACGCGGCGCCGACGCGACCGCGCTCATCGCGGCGGCCGCCTTCTTCGGCGCCACACCGGCCGTCCAACGGCACTGGCCGCAGGTCGCATCACCCGGCCGCTGACCCGCACACGGACAAGGACAAGGACAAGGAAGGATCGCAATGACGAACCCGCCTATGGAGTCCAAGGCGCTTGTGGAGGCCCTGGCCGAAGTGGACCCGGATGCTCCCACAGCGTGCTCGGAGTGGACGGCGCACGAACTCGTCGCCCACATGGCCGCCGGCGCAAAAGAGATCGCCGACCTCATCGAGGAGACCCTCGCGGGCGATCCCGCCCGAGCGACCCAGTCCTTCAGCGAGCGAGAAGCGGCCTTCATCGCGCTCGACGACGGGCAACTGCGCAAGGCCCTCTTCGACGAGAGCCGCCGGAAGATCGCTGCCACTGCGGCATTGGCGGCCGAAGGCCCGGACGCGACATTCGAGTTCACAGGGCGTCCCTTTACCGCAGCGACGGTGGAGCGGCACTCTCGCAGTGAGGCGGCCATTCACCGGTGGGATCTCGTCGGAGACGATCAGCTGGGTCTCGATCTGCTGGCTCAGCCCGAATTCACCCGGCACGCCGTGGACATGCTCAACACCTTGCCCATGCTCGCCGAAGCTCCGGCTGCGCGCCTCGGCCAGGCAGGCGTGACTGCTCTGCGCCTCGTACTGCGCAGCCCGGGCCGGCCCGACGTCGTCCTCGTTGCCGCCCCTGGCAGCGATCCGCACTTCGAACTTCGCGACGGCGACGACCCGGCCGACGGTGACGCCGTCATCACCAGCGACGCTGCGCACCGTCTCTTGAGTATCTGGGGGCGGCGTGCCGCCAACTGCCCGGTCACGATCGAAGCCGACCCCGGCATGTGGAGCACGGTGCATTCAGTGCTGTGGCCACTCGCCGTCTCCTGGCCGTCCCGAACCGAGCCGGCCGACCGGTAACGCGCCAGCGAAATCCCCTGAGCAGCGCCGCCGTTGGGCAGCAGCCGCGATCGCTGAGGGACCCCGTGAAGGCCTGTCCGGCTGATCGGCACTTCCAGTCATGCCAAGCCGAAGCCGACGGAGACACCCGCCCCGTGCACGCGGCGGAGTCCTTGACCTGTCGCCGCCGTCCGGTTGGGGCTCGTCGATCCAAGCGGCGAGCCCGGCCGCAGCGCGGCATGCCGCTACCCTTCCCGTAGCGCAACTCCTCAGATCGGGGAGCATTGAGAGATGAGCGATGTGCCCACCCCGGCTGAAGACCCTCCCGTTCCTGGCAGAACCGTTCGCGGATCGCAGACCGGACGGCCGATCATGGCCGCCTTCGACCTGCTGGGCAGGCGCTGGGCTCTTCGGATCCTGTGGGAACTGCGCGACGGGCCTGTGGGCTTCCGGGCCCTGCAGGAACAGTGCGGCGACGTATCGCCGACCGTCCTGAACACTCGCCTCCGCGAACTGCGCTCGGCCGGCCTGGTGGAACACACCGACAACAGGGCTCAGCGACTGACACCCCTCGGCGAAGACCTCCGAGAGGCGCTCGTCCCACTGCAGGCCTGGTCGGAACGATGGGCTCAGAGCAGATCCAACTCCGCGACCTGAGCGACGAGATGCTCGTGAACCTCGACGGCAGCTCAGAGCGGCACAACGGTCTGAGAGTCAGCCCGACGAAGGGCCGGCCGGAGGGAACCGCGCAGCCCACGGCTCAAGAGGCAGGAGTACGGAGGTGAGCAGTACACCCCCATGCACCGCGATCCGTCGTCGACGAGCCAGCCGCGCAGCCAACTTGGGCTGCACCAGGACCAACGCGCCGGCGAGCACGATCAATGCCGGGACGACAGCCGCGAAGGCTTCGGCGGGAAGCACCAGGAGCAGTACTCCGCCCGTGACACCACCCAGGACCGAAGCAGTTCCGAGTCTGATCAACCGGCCCCGCTGGCCGGCGAGTTCGCGCCGATAGCCGTACGCGCCGGAGAACGCCCCCGAAACCAGGCCAAGGTGCAGGCGACATTCGCCGTGACCGGCGCATGACCATCACCTGAGACTCGACACTCACCATCGGCTGTCCGCGCTGCGAGGAAGTGACGTCACGACCTTGGGAGCTCGTGAGCTCGGTCTTCAGTTGAGGGGTGCGGGGACGTTGAACGAGATCCAGACGTCGGGCGGCACTTGTGGTTTGCCCGGTACCGGTCGACGTTCCTCGGACCACGTGTCACCGGCTGTGTCCGTGGCAACACGGCGCCAGAAGTGGACTGCTGCCGTGTTGCTGTCCTGGAATGCGACTTCCCAAGGGCCTGGGTGCTTGGACACGACTACTCGCATGGCGCTCAGTCCGATTCCTGATCTCCGAGCCCCCCGCACGACGAAAAAGGTGTTCAGCACGCGTGTGGGCCCGGTCAGGCTGCGGACGAATGCGAGTCCTACGGGGTTCTCTCCGCTGATCAGTAAGTACGGTGCCCAGTCGTTGTCCGAGAGGGCTGTCTGGAGTCGGTCGCTGCGGAAGGTTCCGTCGGGGGCCGGCAGCGCGCCCCGGAACTCTGACATGTCGTGACGGAACATCAGCCACAGTCGCTCAATCACGGGCTTCTCGGCTTCGCTCGCCAGCTCCACGGATACGTCAAGCATCGCGGTCGCCCCTCGGTAGGCAGGCACGGTTCGCCGTAAGCCTTGCCGAGGGACGGGCCGCTTGTGGTCAATTCACGGTCGTCGCTGGTGATATGTAGCAGATGGCGTCGGTCTGCTGTCCCTCTCCGTAGGTGTGCTTGCTGACGCCGATCCTTTCCCGGCCGAGGACTTCGTAGAGACGCATGGCCGCGGTGTCCTTGGTCATCACGTCGAGCACAAGGCGAAGGCCGTGATCGTCGGCGTACTCCATTGCTGCCTCTGTGAGTCGCCTGCCAAGAACCATTCGCCTGACTTCCGGGGTCACGAAGAGGCGTGCGAGAACGGCGACTTCACTCTCAGTGGCACCGCTCTGGTCGAGCCAGAGAGACACGGCATCCTCAAGCGTTCGGACGGCTGAGGGCCACATGACCGACTACAGCACCGTCAAGATCCTCCTGGTTCTCGGCTTCCGCCGTGGTGAGGTTCTGGGGCTGTCATGGCAGGACGTGGGCCTGGAAGCGGGAGGGATCACCGTGGGTCGTCAGCTCCAGCGAATCAGCCGGCGCCTGGTGCACGACGAGACGAAGACAGAGGCATATACAGCGACGCCGCCGCTCCCCCAGATCCGCGTCACCCCGCTCCAGCTCCGGCGGAAGACGCGGCAGGCAGCCCGAAGGGCAGCGGGCGAGCTGTGGACCGATCTTCCGCACTCCCGCTTTGGCCGACCGGGCGTCGAACGAGCGATTGAATGGTTCAATCGGCCAGGCTGCGCGACACCCGCCACACATGCGGCTCGTTGCTCGCCGCGCTCGACGTACACCCGCCCGTTGCCATGCGGATCCTTCGCCACAGCAAGATCGCGATCACGATGGAGGTGGACACGCACGTCCCGTCCCACGCGACACGGAAGGCACTGAGGAAGCTCGGGAAGCGCCTCGGCGGACCATCCCGCGATCAAGGACAGTCACCGTAGTTGCTGTACTTCGCTGCTGTACGGCACGACAAAGCCCCCGCTGGATCTTCCTTGCGGGGGCTTTGACCTGCGGTGGACCTGAGGGGATTTGAACCCCTGACCCTCTCGTTGCGAACGAGATGCGCTACCGGACTGCGCCACAGGCCCTTGCGACGGATGAAACTTTAGCATCCCGGCCGCGCCGGGCGTTAATCGGTTCCGGCGCTGGTCACCCCACATCCCGGCACTCTCACCAGGCCGAGAGCCCCCGTGCCCGGGCCGGTAGGGGCCGGTGCCGGTCACCGGGGGTCACTCGTTGGCTGCGCGCGGGCGGCCCTCTTCCTCGTACTGGTCGAAGAGCGGTGTCTGGCGCCGTCCACGTCCGCGACGTGCCCCGCTGCCGTGCTCCTCGTCCTGCTCCTGCCCGGACCCGGAAGATGTCTCCGAGGGCTCGCTGCTCGCGCTGCTGGAGCGCGCGGAGCTCCACGTGCCGGGGGCCTCCAGGTCCACGCCCCGCGTGCTGCGCGGGGCGACCGGCGCGCTGACGTACGTCGGGAGCGGCACCGGCACAGGGTCCCAGCCCTCGGTGGGCTCGCGGCCGCCGTCGCGCTGCTGGTCGACCCACTCCGCGTGGTCCGTCTGCTCCACGAGCGCGCGCCGGTCCGCCGCCGCGGGCTCTTCCTCGTGGGCGGTCGCGCCGGGCTCGGCCGCCGGAGCCTTCTCGGAGGGGCCGGGGTGAGCCTCCATGGGGATGCCCGCGCCGGCCTTCGCCTCGTCCGCGGACTTCCGGCGCCTCACCTTCGCCGCGGCCTTCGCCCGGCGCTTGTCCATGACGGCGGCGAAGCGGCGACGTTCCTGTACACGCAGATGGACGATGTACGTGCTCAGCAGCAGCCCGGGCGCCGCCGGGGCCCACAGGAAGGCGAGCCCGCCGACGGCAGCGACGATCGTGCCCGCGGTGAAGGCGAGGAAGAGAACCATCGTGGTGCGCCGGCGCCGGGCGAGCACCTTGGCACGCTTGCTCTTCTGCCGGGCCTTGTCGCGTTCCGCCTTGCCACGTTCGGCGCCCTCCCGCTCGGAGGACTTGTGGCCGTTCTCGCTCCGGCCGCCGTCGGCGCTCGCACCGTCGGCGGCTGCGACCTCGGCGCCGGAGGCGCCCAGCACCTCGGTGGGGACACTCGTGAGGCCTTGGCCCACCATGGTCTTGGGGTCGGCGTAGGCACGTACGTCGACCGGCTCGTCGGCGTCGGCGGAATCGTCCGCGCCGTCCGCGTTATCGAGTGCAGAGCCGGGGGCCGAGAGATCGCCGTGTTCCTCCGGGACTTCACCGTCGCGGCGCTCGTTCTCCCTCGCGTAGCGCCTTTCCATTGCCGCCTTGCCTGACAGCAGACGGATGGCGGTGCTGAAGCGTTCCGTCGGACGGGATTCGTTCAGCTCGTCCTGCCTGCGGAGCCACATCGGCACCAAGTAGGCAGCCCAGGCCCCGACGATGACTGCGTAGATGAGGCCACTGCTGTTCACCCTCACACGGTAGAGGGGTTGAGCCGCACCCATCTGCCAAATACGGCGGTGTGTCGCACGATCCGGCTGATCTCTCCATGTTTTTCACCGCCGTTGAGCGCGGAACTCCGCGTGCTCAATTCCCCGGCGCGCACGGGGTGTTCAGCAGGAACATCCATAATATCGAACGTCTATTTTATTTTCTGGAGGCGCCCGGAGCCGTCCGGTGCCAACGTGTGAGGAGTCCTTCCGACACTTCTTCCGCCGTCAGGGCGAATACGAGATGGTCGCGCCAGGCACCGTCGATATGCAGATAGCGCGGCCTCAACCCCTCCTCGCGGAAGCCGAGTTTCTCCACCACTCGCCGGCTCGCCACGTTCTCCGGACGGATGCAGATCTCGATGCGGTGCAGTCCGACCGAACGGAAACAGTGGTCCGTGGCGAGCGCGACGGCCGTCGGCATCACACCGCGGCCGGCGACCGCGCGGTCGACCCAGTAGCCGATGTGGCCCGAGCACATCGACCCCCAGGTGATCCCCGCAACCGTCAACTGGCCCGCGAGGCGCCCCTGATGCTCCACGACGAACGGCAGCATCCGGCCCGCCTGCCCCTCGGCGCGCAGATGACGGACCATCTGCCGGAACGAGGGACGGCTCGGCGGCGTGAGCCCGGGCGGTGCGGGCGGGATGGTCGCTTCCCAGGGCCGCAGCCATTCGCGGTTGCGCTGGTTCACTTCGCGCCAGTCACGCTGGTCGCGCAGCCTTATGGGACGGAGGGTGGTCTTACCGTCCGTCAGCACGATCGGCCAGGAAGCGTTCAGTTGAGGTCCCCTCTGGGATGGTCACCACCGTGGATCTGGTCGACGGCATGCGTCAACAACCGTTCCAACACCACGAGTCCGTCACGTACTCCGCCCGACGAACCCGGAAGGTTGACGATCAGCGTGCTGTTCGCGACGCCTGCGATCCCCCGCGACAGAGCGGCCGTGGGGACCTTCTCCGCACCCCGTGCGCGGATCGCCTCAGCGATGCCCGGGACCTCGTAGTCCAGGACGCGGCGCGTCATTTCGGGGGTGCAGTCGGTGGGTGAGACTCCGGTGCCGCCAGTGGTGACGACGACGTCGTAGCGGGCCGCAACGGCGGCGCCGAGCACTTCCGCGACCGGTTCGCCGTCCTGTACGACGCTCGGCCCGTCCACTTCGAAGCCCATGGCCGCCAGGGCCTCGACGATCAACGGGCCGCCCGTGTCCTCGTAGACACCTTCGGCAGCGCGGTTCGACGCCGTGACGGCGAGGGCGCGGTAGGGATTCAGGGCAGGGCTCATACGGCTACTCCTCCTCGCTGGACACGCTGCGCCGGCCATTGTCTCCCTGACGGGCGCGGGACGAACTCGCCCCGGCACGCGCCCAGTTCCCGGAGCGGCCGCCGCTCTTCTCCTCGACGCGAATGTCGGATATGACTGCCGACTTGTCCACGGCCTTCACCATGTCGACCACGGTGAGGGCCGCGACCGTCACCGCCGTCAGCGCCTCCATCTCGACGCCCGTGCGGTCCGTCGTCTTCACCTGCGCGGTGATCTCGACGGCCTCGTCGGTGACCGACAGCTCCACCGACACTCCGGAGACGGAGAGCGGATGGCACAGCGGGATGAGGTCCGGCGTCCGCTTGGCTCCCATGATGCCCGCGATGCGGGCCGTGGCCAGGGCGTCTCCCTTCGGGAGCCCCTGGCCGTCCTCGCCGCGCAGCAGCTCGACCACGCGGGGAGAGACCAGCACACGCCCGGCCGCGCGGGCCGTGCGGGCGGTGACGTCCTTCGCGGAGACGTCGACCATGCGGGCGGCCCCGCCCTCGTCGATGTGGGTGAGGTGCTGCTGCTCTGCGCTGCTCATCGTGCTCCCGAAACCGTCCCTGTGTCCGGATACGGTACCGGGCATGCGGCGAGGAGGCCCCGCCTCGTCGCTACTGGTCGAGCGGGATGACGGTCACTTCCTCCCCCGGGGTGACACGTGCCGTCTTCTCCGGGACGTCGATCAAGGAATTCGCCTGTGCCAGGGCCGCGACAAGATGCGAGCCGGCGCCCCCGACGGGCCGAACCGTGCCCACCGCCTCCCCCGCCTCCGGCGGAAGGTAACCACCGCGCAGGAACTGGCGCTTGCCCTCGGGCGACGTCAGCGTCTCCTCGGACTCCAGCCGGGCCCTGGCCGTCTCGCGCCGCACCGAGGCGCGGCCCATCAGCGCCCGCACGGCGGGCCGCACGAACAGCTCGAAGGAGACGTACGAACTCACCGGATTGCCCGGGAGGGCGAGGACAGGCGTGCGGTCCGGGCCGATCAGGCCGAAGCCCTGCGGCTTGCCGGGCTGCATCGCCAGCCGGCGGAACTCCACGTTGCCGCTGCCCCCGTCGATCCTCGAGAGGACCTCCTTGACCACGTCGTACGCGCCGACGCTGACGCCGCCACTGGTGACGACCAGGTCCGCGCGGATCAGCTGGTCCTCGATCGTGGCGCGCAGGGTGTCCGCGTCGTCCACGACGGCGCCCACCCGGTAGGCGATAGCACCGGCGTCGCGGGCGGCCGCGGTCAGCACGAAGCTGTTGGAATCGTAGATCTGACCCGAGCCCAACTGCTCGCCGGGCTGCACGAGTTCACTGCCCGTGGAGACGACGACCACGCGCGGGCGCGGACGCACCCTCACGGTGCCGCGGCCGATCGCCGCGAGCAGGCCCACCTGGGGCGGGCCGAGGATCGTGCCCGCGCTGAGGGCCATCGCACCCGCACGCACGTCGCTGCCGCGGGGGCGCACATGCTGCCCCTCCTCGACGGGACGGTGGACGCGGACCTCGCCGGCCGCTCCACGGGGGTCGTGGCTGCGGGCGCTCATCGTCTCGACCGGGCCGCCGCCGAGGCCGCCGTCCGTCCACTCCACGGGGACGACCGCCTCGGCTCCCGGCGGCAGCGCCGCACCCGTCATGATGCGGGCCGCCTGGCCTCGCTCGACCACGGGCAGATCGCCCTCGCCGGCCGCCACATCCCCTATGACGGTGAGCACCGCGGGGAACTCCTCCGTGGCGCCCTGGACATCGGCGGTGCGCACCGCGTATCCGTCCATCGAGCTGTTGTCGAAGGGGGGCAGGGAGACGGGCACCGTGACGTCCTCGACGAGCACGCACCCCTGAGCGTCGAGCAGTTGCAGCTCGATGGGCTCAAGGGGGCGGACACTGCTGAGGATGTCGTCCAGGTGCTCCTCGACCGACCAGGTCTCGCTCAAGCCTCACATCTCCTCGGTGACGAAGCCGCGCAGCCAGTCCCGGAAGTCCGGGCCCAGGTCCTCACGTTCGCATGCCAGTCTGACAATGGCCCGCAGATAGTCGCCACGGTCACCGGTGTCGTAGCGGCGGCCGCGGAAGACGACGCCGTGCACCGGGCCGCCGAGCGAGGGTTCGGCGGCGAGGGTCTGCAGTGCGTCGGTGAGCTGGATCTCGCCGCCGCGTCCGGGGTCGGTCTTGCGCAGCACGTCGAAGACCGCCGGGTCGAGCACGTAGCGTCCGAGGATCGCGAGGTTCGACGGGGCCTCCTCCACCCGGGGCTTCTCGACGAGGTCGGAGACCTGGACGACGTCCGGCTCCCCGGTGGGGGCCGCGGCCGCGCAGCCGTAGAGGTGGATGCTCTCCCGGGGGACCTCCATGAGCGCGATGACGCTGCCGCCGTGCTCCTCGCGCACCTCGATCATGCGGGTCAGCAACGGGTCGCGCGGGTCGATGAGGTCGTCACCCAGGAGCACGGCGAAGGGCTGGTCGCCGACGTGCGGGGCGGCGCACAGAACGGCGTGGCCGAGACCGCGAGGGTCGCCCTGGCGCACGTAGTGCATGGTGGCGAGGTCGCTGGACTCCTCGACCCTGCTGAGTTTCGTCTCGTCGCCCTTGTCGCGCAGGACCTGCTCGAGCTCGTAGTTGCGGTCGAAGTGGTCCTCGAGGGGGCGCTTGTTGCGGCCCGTGACCATCAGAACGTCCGGCAGCCCGGCCGTGACCGCTTCCTCGACCACATACTGGATCGCCGGCTTGTCGACGACCGGAAGCATCTCCTTGGGCGTTGCCTTGGTGGCGGGCAGGAAGCGGGTGCCCAGACCCGCTGCCGGGATGACAGCCTTACTGATCTGTGCTCGGGAAGTAGTCATGTCCCGCACGATAACCGGTGGCTTTGTGCAGATGACAACGCTTCGCACGGATATGTAGCGCTATGAGCAACAGCGCGCGAGGCGGAAGGGATCCGAAGCGGCAGTGGGCGAAAACGACGCTAGTAAGCACGCGTTGCGGGAGAGCATCCTCGCGGTGAGGGCCAAGTTGACCGCAAGGGACGCGGAAGCGACGGCGACCGTCCTCGCCGAACGGGCGCTGGAGCTGCCGGAACTGGCCGAGGCGCGCACTGTCGCGGCGTATGTCTCGATAGGACGGGAACCGGGCACGGGGCCGCTTCTGGAGGCGCTGCGCACGCAGGGCGTGCGTGTACTGCTGCCGGTGCTGCTGCCGGACAACGATCTGGACTGGGGCGTGTACGAGGGCCCCGACAGGCTCGCGAAGGCCCGGAGAGGGCTGCTGGAACCCGATGGCCCACGCCTGGGACCCGAGGCGGTCACGGAGGCGGACGCGGTGCTGCTGCCCGGCCTGGCCGTCGACGGTGAGGGCATCCGGCTGGGCCGCGGCGGTGGTTCGTACGACCGGGTGCTGGCGCGGATCGGGGCGTCCGGTGCGCGCCCGGCACTCGCAGTGCTCCTGTACGACGCCGAACTGGTCGGCGCCGTACCGGCGGAGCCGCACGACCTGCCCGTGGCGGCGGCGGTGACGCCCTCGGCGATCCACCGTTTCACGGCGCCGCCACCGCACCACGCCTGAGCGCCCGGCCCCACCCCGCGGCGCCGGCACCGGTGATGGACCGGTGCGGGCCGTGACTACGGCGTCAGCGCCATCTTCTCGTCCGTGCCCTTCTCCACCGCCCGCTGGCTGAACGCCCAGGGCAGCAGGGCCCCTTCGGACCACTTGTCCATCTGGTCCACGTAGTGCGGGTTGTAGGCGTGCCCCGATGCGCCGGTGAGGTTGATCCAGCGGGACTTGTCGAAGTTGGCGAGGTTGACGACCATCCGCATCGACGGCGCCCAGATCACGTCGTAGCCGCCCGCGGCGTTCCAGCCGGTGGCGTTGACCGCGTCCTTGCCGCCGCCCAGGTCCCACGGTCCGCGGTTGAGCAGGAACTGCATGAAGCCCGGGCCGTCGGTCCCTATGGTCTGATTCTTCAGCATCAGGTGGTGCAGGCGGCCCCAGCTCCAGGAGTCGATGTCCTTGCCGAGCTTGGACGTCAGCTCCCAGCGGGCGTTCTTCATCGCGTGCGCGAGGAGGTCGTCGAGGTTCTTGTCGCCGGGGCGGCCGTTGTTGCCCGGCGTCTTCCACCAGTCGCTGTCCTCGTCCTTTATGAGGTTGCGCACGACCTCGTACCAGCGGTCGCCTCCGTCGGGCTGCGCCGAGGCCGTGTCCCGCATGCCGCACTCGCGCACCAGCCGGGTCTTGCCGTGGAGGTCCTCGACGGGGCCGGACTCGTCGGTGGGGCGCACGTTGAGGCAGTCGCCCTTGACCCGCAGCTCCTTGGGCAGCTTGTTGCCGAAGGCGAGGAGCAGCATGTTGCGCCAGACGGCGTTGAAGTACGCGGCGGGAGCGGAGTCGGCGTCCTGCGTGTAGTTCCAGCCCTCGAGGAGTTGCTGGGCCTCACGCACGTACCCGTCCTCTATGTTGATCTTCAGCAGGCGCGGTACCAGCAGCTTCGCGATCTCGCTGCTGTTGTCCATCTGCAAGGTCTGCATGTCGCCCATGGAGATCTTGCCACCGTCGGCGATCTTCGAGCTGATCAGGTCGTTGATGCGCTGACTGCGGGTGCCGTAGCCCCAGTCCTTGGTCAGCGTGTAGGGGTACTTCTTCTCGTCGACCACGGCCTGGTTGGCGGTGACTATGTATCCGCGGCCGGGGTTGTACTCCCAGGGCAGCGCCTTCTGCGGTACGTAGCCCTTCCACCGGTAGCGCGAGTCCCAGCCGGGCGCCGGGTAGCGTCCGTCCCCCTCGCCGCGCACCGGGATGCGCCCGGGCGCCTGGTAGCCGATGTTGCCCTTGGTGTCGGCGTAGATCAGGTTCTGCGAGGGAACCGCGAAGTCGCGTGCGGCGGCACGGAACTCCTTGAAGTCCGCGGCACGGTTGATCTTGAAGACGGAGTCCATGGTCTTGGTGGGGCTCAGCGCCGTCCACCGCAGCGAGACCCCGTAACCGTCGCCGCGGTCCGGTGCGACGTTGTCGACGGGGGACTCCTCACCGACCTTGCGCAGTTCGCTCTCCCGGTCGGAGAGGACCGGGCCGTTGTTGGTCTCGCGGACCGTTATCTCCCGGTTCGCACCGCCGGCGACCTTGATGGTCTCCTTGCGCGTCTTGTACGAACGGCGCCTGCCGTCGTACAGGTAACCGCCGTCCTTGAACTTCTCCAGGTACAGGTCGGTCACGTCCGCGCCCAGGTTCGTCATGCCCCAGGAGATGTCCTGGTTGTGCCCGATGACGACGCCCGGCAGCCCGGCGAAGGTGAACCCGGAGACGTCGTAGGGGCAGGCCTTGGAGACGTTCCGGCAGTGCAGCCCCATCTGGTACCAGATGGACGGCAACTGCGGTGACAGGTGCGGGTCGTTGGCCAGGAGCGGCTTGCCGGTCGTCGTGTGCTTCCCCGACACCACCCAGGAGTTGGAGCCGATCCCGCTGTTGCTCGGTCCGAGCAGCGCGGGGATCTTGTCGAGGCGGGTGGCGACGGAGCTGAGCTGCGAGCCCGCGCTCCGTACGGCCTGCTGCGCGCCGGCAGCGTCGTTCGGGGAGGCGGCCGACCGGCCCTTGGGGTCGAACTCCTTGGTGGCCGGGTCCATCGCACCCTCGGTGACCGGCTTGTTCCGCTCCGTCGGGTAGTCCGGGTACAGCTCGGCGATCTGCTTGCTGGAAAGGCGGCCGGCCATGAGCGCGCGGTCGATCTCGGACGACATGTTGGCGCGCAGGTCCCAGGCCATCGCCTTGAGCCAGGCCACGGAGTCGACGGGGTCCCACTTCTCCGGGGAGTAGCTGTTCGAGAGGTCGAGGGCGGCGTACTCGAGGGAGGCGGCGGACCCCTTGTGGTCCTTGAGGTAGGCGTTGACGCCGGCGGTGTACGACTTGAGGTTGTCCTTGGTCTCCTTGGACAGCCCCGCGTACTCGCGCTCGGCGACCTTTCGCCACCCGAGGGTGCGCAGGAAGGCGTCCGTCTTGACCTGGCCCGGTCCGAACATCTCCGACAGCCGCCCGGACGTCATGTGCCGCCGTACGTCCATCTCCCAGAAGCGGTCCTGTGCCTGGACGTACCCCTGCGCGGTGAACAGGTCGCTCGAACTGTCCGCGTACACCTGCGGAATGCCCTCGCGGTCCCGCTGGACGGTCACCGGATCCTCCAGGCCCTTCAGCTTCAGTGAGCCGCTGGTCTGGGGGAAGGAGTCGCGGACCGTGCTGATCGTCCAGAACGTCCCGCCGCCGACACCGGCCACGAGCAGCAGCACGACGGCGATCACGAGCAGACGGGCGCGTCGCGAGGTCTTCTTGGCGGGCATCGCTGTCCTTCGAGGGCAGGGTGGACCTTGGGCGTGAGGACCGGAGCGGAGCTGACGGAGCCACGCCGGACCAACCATAGGCGGAGCCGGAGCAGCGCTACACAGGGAGTCACAGCCCGACCGTCCACGACATTCAAGCAATGGTAAATTGTTAGCTACGCGAACGAACTGACGAACCTGGAAGGGACTTCGCGGTTCGAGCGAGAGAGAGGATCCGCCCCTGAGTGTCGACCGCCTCAACCAACTGCTTCTCCTCAGCACCCTCGTCCTGCTGTTCGCGGTCGCCGCGGTAAGACTCTCATCGCGCAGCGGGCTGCCCAGCCTGCTGGTCTATCTCGGAATCGGCATCGCCCTCGGGCAGGACGGCCTCGGCGTGCAGTTCGACAACGCCGAACTGACCCGCACACTCGGCTACGCGGCCCTGGTGGTGATTCTGACCGAGGGCGGCCTCAGCACGAAGTGGCGTGAAATCCGCCCCTCGGTACCGGCCGCCGCCGTCCTCTCGACGGTCGGTGTGGCCGTGAGCGTGCTCGTCACGGCGTCCGCAGCCCACTACCTCATCGGTCTCACCTGGCAGACGGCACTGCTCGTGGGCGCCGTCGTCTCCTCGACCGACGCGGCCGCCGTCTTCTCCGTGCTGCGCAAGGTGCCTCTCCCCAAGCGGCTGGCGGGTGTGCTGGAGGCGGAATCCGGCTTCAACGACGCTCCGGTCGTCATCCTCGTCGTCGCCTTCTCCCAGCTGCACTTCTCGCCGAGCCACTGGTACGTGCTCATCGGCGAACTCCTGCTGGAACTGACCATCGGACTGATCATCGGGCTCTTGGTGGGGAAGCTGGGCGGAATGGGGCTCGGCAGGGTGGCACTGCCCGCCTCGGGCCTCTATCCGATCGCCGTGATGGCGCTGTGCGTGCTGTCGTACGCGAGCGGCGCGATGCTGCACGGCTCCGGGTTCCTCGCGGTCTACGTGACGGCGCTGATCCTGGGCAACGCCAAGCTGCCCCACCGGCCCGCCGTGCGGGGCTTCGCCGACGGGCTGGCATGGATCGCGCAGATCGGACTCTTCGTGCTGCTGGGCCTGTTGGTCACCCCGCACGACCTGCTCGACGACTTCTGGCCGGCGATCGGCGTCGGGCTCGTCCTGACCTTCGTGGCCCGTCCGTTGTCGGTGGTGTGCAGCCTGCTCCCCTTCGACCAGCGCTGGCGCGACCAGGCGCTGCTCTCGTGGGCGGGGCTGCGCGGAGCGGTGCCGATCGTGCTCGCGACGATCCCACGCGTCGCCGACGTCGGGGGCAGCGAACGCATCTTCAACATCGTCTTCATGCTCGTGATCATCTTCACGGCGGTGCAGGGGCCGACGCTGCCCTGGCTGGCGCGCAAACTGAACCTGAGCGACGGCGACGAACCGATGGACATCGACATCGAGTCCGCGCCCCTGGAACGGCTGCGGGGCCACCTGTTGTCGGTGGCCATCCCCGCGCACTCGAAGATGCACGGCGTCGAGGTCGGCGAGCTGCGCCTCCCGCCGGGTGCGGCGGTCACGCTCGTCGTACGCGACGGCAAGAGCTTCGTACCGCTGCCGACGACGATGCTGCGCCACGGCGACGAACTGCTCGTCGTGGCGACCGACCCGGTACGGGACGCGGCGGAGAAGCGGCTGCTGGACGTCGGCCGGGGCGGCAAGCTCGCGGGCTGGCTTCACGGGTCACCGCGGGGCTGAGTCACGAGATCCGCTCGGGGCGCGGATCCGGACCACTTCGGGGGCGTGGTTCGGGGGCGTGGTTCGGGGGCGGGTTCAGGGCCTCACGGGGCCGGTTCACGGGGATCACGGGTGCCGACGTGGCCGTTATCCTCCAGAGGGCAAGAGAATTCACCGTTCCCGCCTGACGCAGGGCTGGCGCGGCCGGCCGGCACCGCGCAAGAGGACAGCCTTCGGCGCAGCAGCGCGCTACCAGGTGGCAGAGAGGCTCGGCCGTGGCAACCCCGGCCACAGCGACCGGCGACCGCCGGAGCGGCTACGGCGCACTGCTGCGCACACCCGGCGCATGGCGCTTCCTGATACCCGGCTTCCTGGCACGGCAGCCGATCGCGATGCTCGGCGTCGGCACGGTGCTGCTCGTTGAGCACACCACCGGTTCGTACGGGGCGGCGGGCATCGTCATCGCGCTCTCAGGGGTCTCCATGGCCCTGCTCGCACCGCAGGGCGGCAAGCTCACCGACCGGTTCGGGCAGGGTGCCGTGCTGGTTCCGCTCGTGCTGCTGCACGCGTTGTCGGTCTCGGCGCTGATCGTGCTGGCGCTGCACGAGGCGCCGCTGTGGACGTTGTTCGCGGCCGCAGTGCCGGCCGGTGCGACCATCCCGCAGATCAGCCCGATGGTGCGGGCACGCTGGTCGGCCTGCCTGGGAGGCCGGGACGATGCGGAAGGCCGGAACGGCAAGGGCGGCAGCGGCGACGCGGACGGCGTGAGCGGCAAGGGCGACCGGGCCGCTCCGTCGCTCGTCACGACAGCGGCGGCCTTCGAGTCGGTGACGGACGAATTCAGCTTCGTCGTCGGCCCCGTACTCGCGACGGCGCTGTGCACAGGGGTGCACCCGGCGGCCGGCCTCGCCGCGGAGGTCGCCCTGATGCTGGGCAGCGGACTGCTCTTCGCCGCGCAGCGAGGCACTCAGCCGGAGGTGCACGCGGGGACCCGCCGCCGCAACGCCGGTGCCGGCAGCGCCACCGGCGAGGGCTCGGGCGGCGGCTCCACGGGCGGCGAAGGCGGCGCCCACTCGGCGCTCGGCGTCAGAGGCGTGCGGGTTCTCATCGCCGCCCTGCTGGGCATAGGCACCGTCTTCGGCGGCATGCAGGTCTCGGTCGCGGCGTTCACACAGTCCGCGGGCGCCCCGGAGCTCAACGGCGTGCTGTACGGGGTCTTCGCCGCCGGCAACATGTCGGCGGCTCTCGCCGTCGGAACGGTGCACTGGAGACGGAGCGCCGATGTGCGGCTGCTGATCGCCTATCCGGTGCTCGTCCTCGCGGCGCTCGCGATGGCCGTGACGGCCCAACTGACGCCACTGCTCCCGCTGCTGGGCGGTCTCGGACTCGTGCTGGGGCTGTGGGTCGCGCCGTCCATGATCACGGGCTTCACGCTGGTCGAGCTGCTGGTCCCGGCGGCGTTCCGCACGGAGGCGTTCACCTGGCTGACGGGCGCGGTGGCACTGGGGCAGGCGTCCGGCTCGATGGCCGCCGGTCAGCTGACGGACGCGGCGGGCGCCGGAGCGGGCTTCCTCGCGCCGCTCGCGGGTACGGGGCTGGCGCTGGCCGCACTGGTCGTCTTCCGCCGTCGGCTCGCGGTACGCCCGGGAGATCGCTCGTCCGGAGGTGGGCTGGGTCACCGTCCACCTGTCCCGGTGGACTGAGGCGCGGGAATACTGCAATATGGAGCGTCGTTAGCACTCACCGAGTAAGAGTGCCAGGAGGAGAACGTGCCGACGTACCAGTACCAGTGCACCGAGTGCGGCGAGGGCCTCGAGGTGGTGCAGAAGTTCACCGATGACTCGCTGACCGAGTGCCCCGGCTGTGAGGGCCGCCTGAAGAAGGTGTTCTCGGCCGTCGGCATCGTCTTCAAGGGTTCCGGCTTCTACCGGAACGACAGCCGCAGTTCGACGAACTCCGGCAAGTCGTCCTCCGGCTCCTCCGAATCGTCGTCCAAGAGCAACGGCGACTCCTCGTCGACCTCGTCCTCGGACTCCGGCTCCGGATCCGGCTCCGGATCGGGTTCGGGTTCGGGCTCCTCGGACTCGGCGAAGGCAAGCTCCTCGTCCTCCTCGTCGAACTCGTCCGGCAGCAACGGCTCCAATAGCACGAGCAAGGCCGGCAGTTCGGCCGCCTGAAGGCGCGACTGAGACCTCTCGAGGAACGGGCGGGGCCCCTGCTGGGCGCCCGCCCCTGAACTGCTGTGGCGGGCTTCACGGCCCGCCAGCGCGCGTCCGCATGCTCCCCTTAGGGTGGCCGCATGAGTGAACAGGCAGAGATCGGCGTCATCGGCGGTTCCGGCTTCTACTCCTTCCTCGACGACGTGACCGAGGTCACGGTCGACACTCCGTACGGCACGCCGAGCGACTCGCTGTTCATCGGTGAGCTGGCCGGCCGTCGCGTCGCCTTCCTGCCGCGGCACGGCCGCAAGCACCATCTGCCTCCGCACCGCATCAACTACCGCGCGAACATGTGGGCGTTGGCCTCCGTCGGTGCGCGGCAGGTGCTGGGTCCGTGCGCGGTGGGCGGTCTTCGCCCCGAGTACGGGCCAGGGACGCTGCTCGTGCCCGACCAGCTCGTGGACCGCACCAAGTCGCGTACGCAGACGTACTTCGACGGTGAGCCGCTGCCCGACGGGTCCGTGCCGCACGTCGTGCATCTCGCCTTCGCCGACCCGTACTGCGAGGCAGGGCGGCAGGCGTCCCTGTCCGCCGCGCGGGAGCAGGGCTGGGAGGCGGTCGACGGCGGCACGCTGTGCGTGGTCGAGGGGCCCCGCTTCTCCACACGCGCCGAGTCGCAGTGGCACGCCGCGCAGGGCTGGTCCGTCGTCGGCATGACCGGCCACCCGGAGGCCGTGCTCGCCCGCGAACTGCGGCTCTGCTACTCCTCGCTGAACCTCGTCACGGACCTGGACGCGGGTGCGGAGACGGGCGAGGGGGTCTCGCACGAGGAAGTGCTGCGCGTGTTCGGGGAGAACGTCGGACGGCTGCGGAAGGTGCTCTTCGACGCGGTCGGGAAGTTGCCCGAGAAGCGCGAGTGCCAGTGCGCGGAGTCGCTCGGCGGACTGGACCCGGGCATCGAACTCCCGGGCGCTCCGCGGGATTAGAGGGCTGCAGCCGGCGAGGGCGGCGGGTGGCGCGGGCTGCCCCGCGTGCGCCTGGGGGGCTGCTCGGCAACTCCCCTGCGTGACGGGGTTGTCCACAGCTGCCCGCTTATCCACAGATCTCGGCTGATTTCTCCGGAGGCGGCGCCAAGCCTGCAGTCTGGCAGCGGAAGACGGATTCTCCGACGCTCCGACTGCAGGCGGTGATCGTGATGCCCCGGGATTCTCAACAGCGGTTCCATGGTGGTGGCATGGGCGGCCGCGGTGAGGGCCGCGATGCGCGGTCCCACGGCCGCCGCGCCTCCGGCCACGTGCCAGGACCCCGTGCGGTGCCTGACCTGACACCGGTACGTCCGGCCTCTCGCGGCCGACACCGCCTTCGCCGGATCGTGCGCGGACGGCGACGTGTCACGGCCACCGGGCTCGCTGTCGCAGCGGCGGCGCTCGCGGCCTGGGTCCCCCGCGGCGAGCGTGCGGATCCGGCCCATGCCGAGGTCGGACGGGCCTCCCCTCCGGGCCCGACCGCCACCGCATCACGGCCACATCGGCATCCCACGGGCGGGCGGGAGCCGGGCGCCGCCGTCTCCGCTCCGGTGCGGATCGCGGACGCCGCGTCCGTGCGGCTCCTCCACCCGGGAGACAGGGTCGATGTGATCGCCGGACCGGACGGGACGGGGCGGGCGAGGGTCGTGGCCAGGAGCGCGCGGGTGGATCGAGTGCCCAGGTCCGTGGAGACTGGGCCGGTCGGCGCAGCGGACGACGGAGCACTTGTCGTGCTCAGAGTGCCGCGCGGGACGGCCACCGCGCTCGCGGGCGCGGGGGCCGCCGGCAGGCTGGCGGTGACGCTGTGCTGAGTCGGCGATCCGCTCGCCTCGTGCGCCGCTGTCCGTACCGCACAGGAGTCGACACGAGACGGGTCGAAGAGCGTGACAGCTGTCGAGAGCGAGAAGAAGGGCCTGCTGACGGGATTCAGGGAATTCCTGATGCGCGGCAACGTGGTCGAGCTGGCCGTTGCCGTCGTCGTCGGCACGGCTTTCAGCAAGATCGTGGATTCTGTCGTCAAGGGCCTGATCAACCCGCTTGTGGGCGCGATAGGGACGAAGGACCTGGACAACTACAGGTCCTGCCTGAAGGCCCCCTGCGAGATCAACAGGACGACGGGCGAAGTGGTGCAGGGCGTCCCGATCAACTGGGGTCCGGTGCTCAGCGCCTCGCTGACCTTCCTGATCACGGCGGCCGTCGTCTACTTCCTCATGATCCTTCCGATGACCAGGTACAAGGAGCGCCTGGCCGCGAAGAGCAACACTCCGGAGGCGCCTCCGGAGGTGAACGAGGTGGACCTGCTGACGGAGATCCGCGATCTGCTCGCCGCGCAGCGCACTGGTTCGGACGCGCCGGTCGGCCGGCAGCGCGAAGGTCAGGACGGGACGGTGGGCACGGAGAAGCAGTAGCCGGGCCTCACAGGTGGTGCGGCGGCTTCTCCTCCAGGAAGCGGGCCAGATCCGCGGCACTCCCGGACTGCCCGCCACGGGATCCACTGCCTGTGCTGCCGTCGCCCGCCTGGCCGTCGCCCCAGCCGCTGTCCGTGTCGTCCGCGGAGCGCAGGCTGAGCGGATCGTCGAACGAGAGCCGGGCAGCCGGGTCGGCGGGCTGGTGCGAACCGGTGGTCATGCATGAAGCCTACGGCGTCCCGCCACGCCTGGTATCCATGCCGCATGACTACTCAGGACGCTCTGACGGACGTGCCGGGTGTGCGGGTCGGCCATGCGCAGCGGACGGCGGCGGACAGGCCCGGCTGGCTGACCGGCACGACCGTCGTGCTCGCTCCGGAGGGCGGCGCCGTGGCGGGGGTCGACTCCCGCGGCGGGGCCCCGGGCACGCGGGAGACGGACGCGCTGGACCCACGGAACGTCGTGGAACGCATTCACGCGGTGGTGCTCACGGGTGGCAGCGCCTTCGGACTCGACTCGGCCTCGGGGGTGGTGAGCTGGCTGGAGGAGGAAGGCCGGGGCGTGCCCGTGGGCCCCGACCCGGCGCAGGTCGTGCCCGTCGTACCGGCGGCCGTCCTCTTCGACCTCGGCCGTGGCGGCCACTGGCGGGCCCGCCCCGACTCGGCACTGGGACGCAAGGCCGTGGAGGCCGCGGCAGCGACGGAGCCGGGGGCGCCGGTTGCGCAGGGCAACGTCGGGGCGGGCACGGGCGCGGTTGTCGGCGGTCTCAAGGGCGGCACCGGCACGGCGAGCACCGTGCTCCCCTCGGGGGTGACCGTCGGCGCGGTCACCGCCGTCAACGCGGCCGGTTCGGCGGTGGACCCTGCCACGGGCGTCCTCTACGGAGAGATGTGGGACCGGCCGCCCCATGTGCCGAACGACAGCACGCACTCGGAGGCGCAGCGACAGCTCACCGAGGCCCGGGAGGAGACGGGCAGGCGTTCGGCGGGTGTGCTGCGGCCTCCGCTCAACACGACGCTGGCGGTGGTCGCCACGGATGCCACGATCACGCGCGCCCAGGCCCAGAAGATGGCCGGCACCGCCCACGACGGACTGGCGCGCGCGCTGCGGCCGGTGCACCTCATGCACGACGGCGACACCGTGTTCACCCTGGCGACCTGCGAACGCTCCCTGGGGGACGGGGAGTTGAACGATCTCCTTGCCGCCGCGGCGGACGTGCTGATGAGAGCTGTGGTCAAGGCCGTGCTCGCGGCGGAAGGGGTGGACGGGCCGGGCGGCGTGTTCCCCTCCTACCGGGACCTGTACGGCTCCGGCCGCCGGGGCTGACGGCGGGACTCTCCCCACGCCGGCAGCTGAGGAGGCAGCCACCGGGCAGCCGGTCTCCGGGCGGCGCGGCAGGACTGCCGCACGGCCGGATCGCCGCACCGCCCAGCCACGTCGCACCGGGCAGAGAAGAGTCCCGGCGCTCGGGGGAAGGCACCGGGACTCGTTCCGGGGGGCTCGTGGTCGCCGCCGCTCGATATGCGGTTCTCGTTCTCCCGTCCGTCGCCGCGACACGCCGCGGGCCGACCCCACCGGCCGGGACCACGGCTCGCCCGTCAGGCGGCCGCGTCGAAGCCGGTGTCCGAGGCGAGCTTCTTCAGCTCCAGCAGGGCATGCTTCTCGATCTGCCGGATGCGCTCACGCGTCAGCCCGTGCTGCTTGCCGACCTCCGTGAGCGTGCGCTCCCGGCCGTCGACCATGCCGTAGCGCGCCTTGATGATGGAGGCGGTACGGGAGTCGAGGCGGCCGATGAGCCCGTCCAGTTCCTCACGGCGCAGCAGCGTCAGGACCGACTGCTCGGGCGAGGCCGCGGAGGTGTCCTCCAGCAGGTCGCCGAACTGCGTCTCGCCCTCCTCGTCGACGGACATGTTCAGGCTGACCGGGTCACGTGCCCAGTCCAGGACGTCGACGACGCGTTCCGGCGTGGAGCTCAGCTCGGCCGCGACTTCCTCGGGCTCCGGCTCACGACCGTTCTCGCGGTTGAACTCCCGCTGGACGCGCCGGATGCGGCCCAGCTCCTCCACGAGGTGGACGGGAAGCCGGATCGTGCGGGACTGGTCGGCGATGGAGCGCGTGATGGCCTGCCGGATCCACCACGTCGCGTACGTGGAGAACTTGAAGCCCTTGCGGTAGTCGAACTTCTCGACCGCGCGGACGAGGCCGGCGTTGCCCTCCTGGATCAGGTCCAGCAGGGGCAGTCCGCTGCGCGGATACCGCCGGGCCACGGCCACGACGAGACGGAGGTTGGAACGGATGAATACGTCCTTGGCGCGCTCGCCCTCGGCGACGATCGCTTCCAGTTCCTCGCGGGTCGCTGTCGCGCTCGCGGACTCGGTGCCCAGCGGCTCCTCGTCCTTGTCCAGTATTCGCCGGGCGTAGACCCCGGCCTCGATGGCGAGCGACAGCTCGACTTCCTTTGCCGCGTCGAGGAGCGGTGTGCGCGCGATCTCGTCGAGATACATGCCGACCAGGTCGCGGTCCGCGACTTCGCTGCCTGCGGCGCGAACACTGCTTGCCGTGTCAGTGGCACCGGTCGCGGTGGCCTGACGACGGGCGACGGCACGGGTTGCCATGCGTGCTCCCTTGCGAGTGGACTCGTTCAATCTGGTCGGTGGCTTGGGTCGGACACCCCCCGGGTGCCCCCATCCGTAGGAAACAACGAGCGGAAACCGGACTTAATTCCCAACCGGCGCGTCATTTTCCTGATCATGCAGTACCCTGTCCGGCCGCGTTCGGGGAACCGGGGCCGATGGGCCCTGAAGGCACTGGTCGGAGCGCGTGCCGGGGGAAGATCCGAGGAGCCGCTCGGTATCCGCGGCATCCGCGCGGCGAGCCGTCCGCCGTCTTCGGCACCGTTCGTCACGCCTGCTGAGCAGGACCCTCGACGAATGCCCTCCACCAGAGAGACGACTCGGAGGGGCTGTTAGTTGCGCGGAACGCCCGCTCTTCCGGAAAAGTCGGCCCCCGGCCGGTGGCGACCGCAAGAAAACCGCCACCGCACGACCCGAACCGGAACCAGTAGAACCGCATCCGGCCAATCTTTCCGGGGTCGCCCTCGGCCTGGGGCCCTCCGGGCTCCTTTGCCCGGAGGCTCCGGGCTCCTTCGGGTTCAGTCGCACCGACCGACGCGATCACGCTTGCCGCGGGCCGACCGGGGCCGAGCCTGGTGACCTGGCTCCCGGTCCGCATCGGAGGCCCACGCACGAGGTCAGGGTTCAGGCGAGCCCGTCCGCCCGGTCGGAGCCCTCGACCCGCCCCCGCCGAGCAGGCGCGCCGCGCCCCGTGACCGCCTCGTGTGCGGTTCGCGGACCCACGCGGGCGCCGTATCCCCCCGCGTGACAGTGAATGGCCACCGAAAGACAGGGTAGTTGCCGCTTCAACGACCCCCGGACGGGAGGACGTGTGCGTGCGCGTGCCCGTGGTACCGCAACGCACAGAAATCGCACGTCACTTGGACAGGAGTTCCATGAGCACCCCGACTACGGCCGACGCCGGCTCCGCCCAGCTCAAGGTCGCCGTCATCTACTACTCCTCCACCGGCACCATCGCCTCCCTCGCCAAGGAGATCGGCGAGACCGCGGAGAAGGCGGGCGCAGAGGTACGACTGCGCCGCGCACCCGAACTGGCGCCCCAGTCCGCGATCGACTCCAACCCCGCCTGGGCGGAGAACCAGCGGGCGACCGCCGACATCACCGAGGCCTCCCCCGAGGACGTGGACTGGGCGGATGCCGTGCTCTTCGGTACGCCGACCCGCTTCGGGAACGTCTCGTCCCAGCTGAAGCAGGTGCTCGACCAGCTCGGCGGCCTGTGGGCCGAGGGCAAGCTGGCCGACAAGGTCTACAGCGGATTCACCTCTTCCGCCTCGCAGCACGGCGGCCAGGAATCGACGCTGCTCGCCCTGTACACGACCATCCACCACTTCGGAGGGCTGATCGCCGCGCCGGGGTACACCGACCCGTCCAAGTTCGCCGACGGCAACCCCTACGGCACGTCGCACACCGACGCCCAGGGCGCCAACCCGGTGGACGAGACCGCACGTACGGCAGCGCGGGTTCAGGCCGAGCGCGTGGTCCGCATCGCCCGCGGGGTCAAGGCCGGGCTGGCGGCCTGACGGCTCGGCACCCGCGCCCCGGCTCCCGCACACCGGCCCGTGCGCACCCGGCCCGCGCATCTGCGGGCCGGGTGCGGGTGCCGGTTCCCACACGGCTGCACCACCTCGACCCGTCCGCCTTCGCAACCTCCGCCGGCCGCGCCCCGACCGGGCTGAAGGCGCCCCGCCGCCAGTGGACTGGACCGATGAACATCCGCGCGGCGTCTGGTCCTCCAATCGCCCCGCTGCAACGATGTGCGCTCCCGTATGCCCGGCTTCATGGGACCCGTGTGAGGAGCACCCATATGCAGCAGACGCCGCCGTCACAGCCCACCACCCGCAGACAGATCCTCGCCGGAGTCGGAGCGGCCGGCATCGCGGCGGCCCTCGCCCTTCCGGGGAGCACGGCACAGGCGGCCGCCGAGGACAAGGAGCGCAACCGGCGCGCGGCGCGCGCCCTGCTCGGACGCATGTCGCTGAAGGAGAAGATCGGGCAGCTCTTCGTCGTCGAGGTCTACGGGAAGTCGGCGGACACCGAGCACGCCAAGAACAAGGAGCTGTACGGGGTTTCGACGCCGGCGGAGGTCGTCGCCAAGTACCGTCCCGGCGGCGTCATCTACTTCGACGCGCGTCGCGGCCCGGACAACCTGAAGGAGCCGAGCCAGGTCGCCGGCCTCTCCAACGGTCTTCAGCGCGCGTCGCTGCGCACCGGCGCCCGCATCCCGCTGCTGGTCTCCATCGACCAGGAGGGCGGCAGCGTCGTCTTCCGCATGCTGGAGCCGGCCACCCAGCTGCCGGGCAACATGGCGCTGGCGGCGGGCCGTACGCAGGGCGACGTCCGCCGCTCGTCCGAGATCATCGGAACCGAGCTCGCCGCGATGGGCATCAACCAGAACTACGCGCCCGTCGCCGACGTCAACATCAACCCGGACAACCCGATCATCGGCGTCCGCTCCTTCGGCTCCGATCCCTCGCTGTGCTCGCAGCTGGTCGCCGAGTCCGTACGCGGCTACCACCGCGGCGAAGTGGCCAGCGCCGCAAAGCACTTCCCCGGCCACGGTGACACCGACGTCGACAGCCACACCGGTCTGCCCGTCATCAAGCACACGCGCGCAGAGCTGGACGAGATCGATCTGCCGCCGTTCCGCGCCGCCATCGCACGCGGTGTCGACACGATCATGACGGCCCACATCGTCGTCCCCTCCCTGGACTCCAGCGGCGTCCCGGCGACCATGTCGAAGCCCATCGTGACGGGGCTGCTCCGCGAGGAACTCGGCTTCAGCGGCCTCATCGTGACCGACGCCCTCGACATGGGCGGGGCCACCGAGGACTTCCCGCCGGACGTCGCTCCCGTACGGGCGCTCAAGGCCGGCTGTGACCAGCTCGTCCTCGCGCCGAAGGCCGACACCGCCCACGCCGCCGTCCTCAAGGCCGTCGAGAGCGGGGAGGTCACCGAGGGCAGGCTCGACGCGTCCGTCCTCCGCATCCTCGAGCACAAGCTGCGCAACGGCCTCTTCCCGCACCCGTACGTCGACGAGAAGCGCGCCGCCCGAGTCGTCGGCAACCGCCGCCACGCCGCGGACTGCGCCCGCATCACCGACCGCACGGTCACGCTGGTGCGCAACGAGGGCGGCGCCCTGCCCCTCTCGGACGCCAAGCGCACGGTCCTCGTCACCGGCTGGGACGCGAGCCAGGTCGGCACCGTCGCCGACACGGTCGGCAAGCGGTCGGGCCAGGGGGCCACCCCGCTGGCGACCGGCGCGACCCCCGCCGCCGCGAAGATCGAGGAGGCCGTCACCGCGGCCGGGCAGCACGACGTGACCGTCGTCCTGACCAACGCCGCCGCGTCCCCCAAGGACAAGGGCGCCGCACAGGCGGACCTGGTCAAGGCGCTGATGAAGACAGGCAAGCCGGTCGTCGCGGTCGCGGTGCGCAACGCCTACGACATCCGCCGCTTCCCCGACGTGCCCGCGTACCTGGCCACGTTCTCGTACGGGAGGCCGTCACTGACGTCCCTCGTACGGGCCCTGTACGGCGACATCGACCCGGCGGGCAAGCTCCCGGTCAGCATCCCGGCCCTCGGCGACGGCGGCGGGACCCTCTACGAGTACGGGCACGGCCTCGGCTACTGATCACGGCCGCTGACGCGCGGGGGGCCCGGTGCGGGACCGTCCGGTGTCACGGCCGCGGACTCCTCGGTGCAGCGCCCCGTCCTTCCCTCGGACGGGGCGCTGTCCCCTGTGCGGTGCTCCTGACAAGGGGGACGTTCGGCCCCCTCGACGGGACCTCACGGGCCCTCGGCGCGGTTCGACCACGGCAGGAGTGTTGAGCGCGTAGACGGACGCCGCGGACCCGGCTCGTGAGGTTCGTCGACGACGGCCCCGGGGCGGTGGCCGCCGCAGTCGAACAGCAGGGAGTGTTCATGTCCTCCACCTCAGTCGCACGGAGCGAGGTGGTCGAGAATCTCGTCCGCGATGCCTCCATGGCACCGTCCATGCACAATGCGCAGCCGTGGCGGTTCCAGTACAGCCGCAGCGGCGACTCGATCACCCTGCGGGCGGACCCGGAGCGGGCCATGCCGCACGCCGACCCGCAGTTGCGAGCGTTGCATCTCGGCTGCGGCGCGGCGCTTTTCAATCTACGGGTGGCAGCTCAGCACGCGGGGTTCCGCCCCGTCGTGACGCCGCTGCCCGACCCGGACGACTGGCAGACCCTCGCGCACGTGTCGCTGAGGGAGTCGGCGGGGACCATCGACCCCGGTCTGGCACTGCTCTACGCGGCGATCGCCGAGCGGCGCACGAGCCGCCACCCGTTCGACGAGCGGCCGATACCCGACGAGCTCGCGGACCGTCTGGTCGCGCAGGCGCGCGCGGAAGGCGGTCGGCTGGCGTTCCTCTCGGGCTGGCACCTGTCGCTCGTACTCGATGTCATCGAGGAGGCGGAGCTGAGCTCGGCGCACTCCGGCGACCCGGACGAGCAGCGCTGGGTACGTACCGGCGTGCAGCTCTCCGACGCGGTCACGGACGGAATCCCGCAGACCAGCTTCGGCCCCCGCCGGGGCGACGGCAGGGCGCCCGTGCGCGACTTCGCACGGGGCAGGAGCGAGACGGGCGACTCCGACCCCGGCACGGCGCCGTTCGAGCACATGCCGCTCCTGGGGCTGCTCTGCACCGAGCACGACCACCCCCACGACTGGCTGGCCGCCGGGCAGGCCATGGAGCGGACGCTGCTGATGGCCACGCGGGAGGGACTGGCCACCTCCTTCGCCACCCAGGCCCTGGAGCGCTCGGAGCTGCGCTGGCTGCTGCGTGACCCGGTGTGGGGAGCGGGCCCGGTGCAGATGGTGATCCGGCTGGGATACGGGCCGCTGGGGCGGCCAACACCGCGCCGTCCGGTGAGTGAGGTGCTCGAGGTCGTGCAGTGAGGGTCGAGCGGGCGCCCTGAGGCCCGGCGTACGGCTCGGTTCCGGCGCTCGCTCGGTTCCGGCGCTCAGTGCGCAGCCCCCCAGAAGGCAGCCCTCAGTCGTGGCGGCTCCACCTGGGCCCCACCGTGGCCCACTCGCGTTCCCAGGCCTTGTAGCGCGCGGCGTCCATACGCCTGCGCACCACCCAGCAGCCGCTTCCCACCAGGAAGCACGTGGCGACGGCGACGGCACCGCCGGCGGCACCGCCCTGCACGGTCACCTCGGCGGGACCCGGAGGCGGCTGGTGCGGCATCCCCTCACGGTCCAGCCACAGCGGAATGTGCGTGCCCTCCCGGGTTCCGGTCTTCACGGGCGCCCGGCCCGAGCGGGTGTGGCCGCCAGGCGTCCTCCACTCGACCTTCGTGAGCACCGTGGGGTCGTCGGAGACGGTCGAGATGCCGTCCGTCGAGGGAGCGTCCTCGCGCAGCACGGCGGACGTGCGGTGAAGGCCCGGCTGATCGCTGAGGTTGCCGACGACCGCGTCCGAGGTGAGCGCCCCGGTGAGCGGCGCGCTCACCGCCATGATCACTCCGGCTGTGATGCCCGCCCATGCCTCGGCACGGTCGGATCGGCGCCTGAGCGGATTCTTCCGCCAGCGCCACAGCCATCTCCTCGCCCTCATGTGGCGACTCCCCTCGCGGCGGCAAAGCCACGGGAGCGAGGTGATCTGCCGCGCGTTCCCTAAGGGGGCCGGACGGTCCACCGATGCTGGTACGAGTGGCCCTCTCCTCGGCCCGCTCGGGTCCGTTCGGCCCTATTCGGCCGGTCCCCGGCAGGGCGACGATGCGGAGAGCGGCATCCGCCAGGGGAAGGGGTGCGACATGAGCGAACTGCGGACGTACTCCGAGCAGAACCCGATCAAGGTCCTGCTTCTCGACGACCACGAAGTGGTGCGGCGCGGCGTGCACGACCTGCTGGAGTCCGAGGCCGACATCAAGGTCATCGGCGAGGCCGCCACTGCCGAGCAGGCCCTCGCCCGCGGCCCGGCGCTCCGCCCGCACGTGGCCGTGCTCGATGTGCGGCTGCCCGACGGCGACGGCGTGACCGTCTGCCGCGAGCTGCGCTCACGCATGCCCGAGCTGGCCTGCCTCATGCTGACCTCCTTCGACGACGACGACGCGCTGCTGGACGCGATCATGGCGGGTGCCTCGGGTTACGTGCTCAAGCAGATCAACGGCTCGGACCTCGTCTCGGCCGTACGCACGGTCGCGGCCGGCCAGTCCATGCTGGACCCGGCCACGACGGCCCGGCTCATGGGCAGCCTGCGCGGTCCGGACGCCCGCGAGGAAGAGCACCCGGAGGACGCCTTCGCGGGCCTCTCCCCCCGAGAGCGGGACATCCTGGACCTGATCGGCGAGGGGATGACGAACCAGGAGATCGGCAAGCGTCTGTTCCTGTCGGAGAAGACGGTGAAGAACCACATCTCCCGGCTCCTGGCGAAGCTCGGGGTGGAGCGCCGCGTGCAGGCGGCCGTGATGGCGACGCAGGTGCAGGCCCAGGAGAAGGAGAGGCACCGCCGCCACTGAGCGACCGAGCCACAGCGGCGACCGAGCGCCATGCGCGCGGCCCCTGGTCTCGACCCCGCCGTGAACCGGCCGCTCAGATCCCGGCGCCCGCGCCGTTCAGCGGGACACGCCAGATCAGCCTCGTACCGCCGCCGGAAGGTGCGCCGAGGCGCAGCTCTCCGCCGAGCCGCTCCGCCCGTTCCGAGAGGTTCTGCAGCCCGCTGTGGTGACTGCCCTCCGGAATCCCGGAGCCGTCGTCGACGACGCTGAGCGTGAACGTCTCCGCCGTCGTCTCGGCCGCGACCTCCACGCTGGTGGCCCCGGCATGCCGTGCGACGTTCGACAGCGCCTCCCGCAGCACCGCCACCGCCTCGTCCGCGACCGAACCGGGCACGTCCGTGTCGAGCAGGCCGCCCATGCGGAGCACCGGCGTGAAGCCCAGGGCCGACGCGACATCCTGTACCGCCAGGGTCACGCGGCTGCGCAGCCCGTCACCACCCGGTTCGTTCTCGTGCGCGCGCAGGCCGAAGATGGTCGAGCGGATGATCTTGATGGTGGCGTCGAGGTCCTCGACGGCCCTGAGCAGCCGCTCACGTGCCTTCGGGTGGTCGACAAATCGGGTGGCGCTCTGCAGGGTCATACCCGTCGCGAACAGCCGTTGGATCGCCAGATCGTGCAGGTCACGGGCGATGCGGTCGCGCTCCTCGAGCAGCGTGATCTGCTCGGCGTCGCGGCGGCGCTCGGCCAGCTCCATCGCGACGGCGGCCTGCGCGGCGAAGGCGCTCAGCGGCGTGATCTGCGGTTCGGCGAAGGGCTGGCCCTGCTTGGCCCGGGCGAGCAGCAGCACCCCCCTGGGCACATCCTCGGCGACCATCGGCACCGCCACGGCAGGCCCGAGGCCCGCCCAGCGCGGCGGCCCGACCGTGATGCGCGGATCGTGTTCCACGTCGGCGCTCGTGATCCCCTCGCCCGCTTTGACGGCGGCTCCGGCGAAGGAGCCCTCGCGGGGCAGCAGCAACCCTCTGTGCTGTTCCGCGTCGGTCCCTGCCGCGACCGCCATGCGGAAGGACTCGCCGCCGTCCTCCGGCAGGGCCAGCACACCGAGGTCGGCGGAGAGGATCGTGCGGGCAAGTTCCACGATCAGCCCGAGGACGCGCCGCTCCCCTACTCCGGAGAGCAGTGCCCGTGTGACCTCGGCGTTCGCCTCCATCCAGCGCTGGCGGTAGCGCGCCTCCTCGTAGAGCCGCGCGTTCTCGATGGCGACGCCCGCCGACGCGGCCAGGGTCGACAGCACGGTTTCGTCCTCGCCGTCGAACTCCTTCCCCTCCCGCTTCTCGGCCAGGTAGAGGTCGCCGAACACCTCGTCGCGCACCCAGATGGGGACCCCGAGGAAGGAACGCATCGGGGGATGGTTCGGGGGAAAGCCCTCCGAGGACGGATGCCGGCTCAGGTCGGGCAGCCGCAGTGGCACCGGGTTCCGTATCAGTTCACCCAGCAGCCCGCGCCCTGCCGGGAGGACACCGATGGCCTGAGCCTGCTCCTCGGTCACTCCCACGGGTATGAACTGGGAGAGCCTTCCGTCCTCCCCGATCACTCCGAGTGCGCCGTACTCGGCGTCGACGAGCAGCATTGCGGCCTCGGTGATGCGCTTCAGCACCTGGGAGAGTTCGAGTTCGCGGCCAACGGAGAGAACGGCGTCGAGCAGGCTGTGGATGCGGTCCCGCGTGCCGCGCACGGCGTCGATGCGGACCTGGAGTTCCTCCAGCAGGTCGTCGAGCTGCATACGGGACAGATGGCCGGGACCGTCGCCGTCCGTGTGATGCACAGTGCCGCTCATCACCCCTCCGCACGGATAGGGGGATTTGTCCGTTTCTCTAGTCCAAACAGTAGCTCTGAAAGGGCCAAACGGCACTGGCGCGGCCGGTCAGCAGCGGCCGGGCGGCCCGGACGAACGGGACGACCGGCGGCACACCGGGGTTCCTCCGCCCCTCCCCCGCACACCGCGCCCGGTCCGACACTGAAGCGTGAGGGGGCTTGGGAGGTGGGGCAGATGCCGTACCGCACCGTCGGCGAGCTGATGGCCGCACCAGGGCTCGGTGTTCACAGAAGCACCGCCGCCGCCGAGGTGAGCGTGCTGCTGGACGAGCACGCCATCTCCGCCGTCCCGGTCGTCGACGACGGCGGTTCCCCGGTCGGCATCGTCTCGCGCGGAGATCTGCACACGCGCCTTCCCCGCCTGCGTTCCGCTGCGGAGTCCGGCCCCTACCCTCCGCACGGCCTCGGCAGGCGGCCCGGCGTCATCACCGCGGACGACGTGATGACGAGCCCCGCGGTCACGGCCCGGCCCGGCTGGACGGTCTCACAGGCCGCCCGCACCATGGACCGCCGCCGCGTCAAGCGGCTGCCCGTCGTCGACGAGGTCACGGACAGGCTCGTCGGCTTCCTCAGCAGAGGCGACCTCCTGCGGGTCTTCGTCCGTGCGGACCCTGCCGTCCGGCGGGAGATCGCGGGCGACGTACTCGACCGCACGCTCGGCATCGGGCCCACCCAGGTCACGGTCACCGTTTCCGAGGGCCGGGTCACGCTCCAGGGCATCGTCGGGAGCAGGTCCCTGCTGCCGGTCGTGGACCGGCTGACGCGGGGCGTGGACGGCGTCGTCGACGTCCGCAACCATCTGGCATGCCTCGACGACGCACCGCCGGGCGTGACGTCCGCCGCCGGTCCGCCGGGGTGAGCGCGCGCGCCAACAGCTCCGACAGCAAGGCGTCCGCCGTGAAACCCGCTCCGCCGGACAGGTCCTAGGGGCGTTCGCCCACGCCTGTGCGCAGCTCCCGCAGCCGGCCGCCGGGCAGCCGCCGCGTCAGGGTGGGCGTGGCCATTCCGGACACGTTCCGCAGCCCCTTGAGGAAGGCCGCCACCGCTTCGTCCGCCGTCCACCGCGGTGACCAGCCGAGCTCCTGCCTCGCCCGCCCGGCGTCCATCAGCGGGAGCCGCAGCACCGCGTCGAAGAGATGCGGGGACGCGGGCAGCAGATGGGAGTGCCAGCTCGCCGCGAGCGCCGTGCGCACCGGACGCAGCGGCATCCGCACGACACGGGACCCCAGCAGTCCTGCGAGCACCTCGGCGTCGACCACCGGGTCGGCAGCGAGATTGAAGGCACCACGTGCCGTGCCGGTGGCAGCGGCGCGGTAGGCCTCGGCCGCGTCGTCCGTGTGCAGTGTCTGCATGCGCAGACCGGGGAGGTCGGGCACGAGCGGCACGAGTCCCGGCCGCACGAGCCGCTGCGGCAGGAACGGACCCGCGAACAGCCGCCGCTGCTCGGTCGCCGCCTCCTCCTTGAAGAGGAAGCCGGGCCGCATGCGTACCACGCGCACGTCGGGGTGCTCGCGCTCGAAGCTGTCCAGCGCGCGCTCCAGATATGCCTTCTCCCGGCAGTAGGCGGCCTCCGGCCAACCGTGCGTCGGCCAGCTCTCGTCCACCTGACGGTCCTTGGGCCCCGGCGAGTACGCGCCGACGGACGATGCGTGAACCAGGGCCGGCACCCCGGCGTCCGCGACCGCGTCGAAGACGCGAAGGCTGCCGAGGACGTTCGTGCGCCAGGTCCTGGCCGGACGGTGCGTGGGCTGGAAGAGCCACGCGAGGTGGATGACGGCGTCCGCACCGCGGAAGAGGCGCACCAGCCCGTCCGTCCCCCCGTCCCGCTGGACATCCTCACGCGCGATGTCGGCGGAGACCCACGTCGTCTTCGGCGGCGACCATTCCGGGAGGCGACGCGCGATGCCGAGCACGGAGCCGACCTGCGGATCGTCCGCGAGGGCGCGCACCACACTCGTACCGACGTTGCCCGTCGCGCCCACGACGACGACGCGCAGCCCTGCGCCGCTCGTGCCACCGGTTCCTTCGGCGGGAATTTCAGCCTCAGAAGTCACTCCGGTCCCTCCCGGTCTCGTGCGTTCCTGCTTGTTCCGGCCCGTTCCGGTCCGGGCGCTGTCCTGTCGTCCTGGCCGACGTCTCGTCCCGGCCGACGTCGTGCTCAGCCACGTGCCCGCCCCGAGGGCAGCACGTCGCGGATGCCCGGCGGCAGCACGTCCGCCAACTTGATCATCAATTCCGGTGCGACCGCGGCATCCAGCACCTCGAGCACCGCGGATGCCCACCGGAGGGCCTCCTCCTCGGAGGTCTCCGCGCGCCATGCCACGCGGCCCGCGAAGACCGGCAGGTCGAATCGCTCTCCGCTCACCCGGCCCTCGGCCCGCTCGTGGGGAGAGGTCTCGTGCACGGCGACGATCCGGCGCAGCGACTCGGCGGCTTCGTGCGGCAGCTGCGCAGCCAAGTGGTCGGCCACGCCGTCGGGCACCCGCTCCGCGACCGTCTCGAGCGTCGCGCGCACGGCCTGCTCCGCTGCCTGCCTGCTCCCGAGGTCCGCGCGCGCCTGCACCTGCCCGGTGAAGTCCTCGTAGCGCATGGCTCCTGCCACCCCCTCCGGGTCCGGCCGACAGTCCGTACGCACGCCCCGCACGCCCGTACGTTCCTCGCGTCCCGGGTGACCACGAGACCTCGTCCGACACACTGGCCGGCCCTGCCCGCGAACAGCCCACTTACGGGTGAAATGCCCCGTTCAGGTGCGGCGGACGGTACGAACGTCCTGCGACCGGCGGCACACGAACAGCCGCCGGCTCCCGTCCTCCTCCCGGACGGGGCAGTCACCGGAAGGGCCGTGCCATGCCTGTACTGACCGAACCCCCGCCACAGACAGGGCCCCGCCACCGCAGGCCGGGATCCGTGCTGGTCACATGGCTCTCGACGACGGACCACAAGAAGATCGGCGCGCTCTACATGGCGAGCGGCTTCGCCTTCTTCCTCCTCGGCGGCCTGCTGGCGATGGTGATGAGGGCCGAGCTGGCCCGCCCGGGAATGCAGTTGATCTCCGCCGAGCAGTACAACCAGGCGTTCACGATGCACGGCACGATCATGATGCTCTTCTTCGCCACACCGCTCTTCGCGGGCTTCGCCAACGCGATCATGCCGCTGCAGATCGGATCGCCGGACGTGGCGTTCCCCCGTCTGAACATGCTGTCGTACTGGCTCTATCTCTTCGGCGGCCTGATCTCCGTCCTCGGGTTCCTGACACCCAGCGGGGCCGCCGACTTCGGATGGTTCGCCTACACCCCGCTCTCCGACGGGGAACACACCCCGGGTCTCGGCGGAGACCTGTGGGTGATGGGGCTGGCCCTCTCCGGATTCGGCACGATCCTCGGCGCGGTCAACTTCATCACCACGATCATCTGCATGCGCGCGCCGGGGATGACGATGTTCCGGATGCCGATCTTCACGTGGAACGTCCTGCTGACGAGCGTGCTGGTGCTCCTGGCCTTCCCCGTGCTGGCCGCGGCCCTCTTCGCGCTGGAGGCCGACCGCAAGTTCGGCGCGCACATCTACGACGCCGCCAACGGCGGGGCCTTGCTGTGGCAGCACCTGTTCTGGTTCTTCGGGCATCCGGAGGTCTACATCATCGCGCTGCCGTTCTTCGGCATCGTGACCGAGATCCTGCCCGTCTTCAGCCGCAAGCCGATCTTCGGCTACGTCGGTCTCGTCGGGGCGACCATCGCCATCACCGGTCTGTCCGTCACGGTCTGGGCGCACCACATGTTCGCGACCGGAGCCGTGCTGCTGCCGTTCTTCTCCTTCATGTCGTTCCTGATCGCGGTGCCGACAGGCGTGAAGTTCTTCAACTGGATCGGCACCATGTGGCGGGGGTCGCTGTCGTTCGAGACCCCGATGCTGTGGGCCGTCGGCTTCCTCGTGACGTTCCTCTTCGGGGGCCTGACGGGTGTTCTGCTCGCGTCCCCGCCGATGGACTTCCCCGTCACCGACAGCTATTTCGTCGTGGCCCACTTCCACTACGTCGTCTTCGGCACCGTCGTCTTCGCGATGTTCGCCGGCTTCTACTTCTGGTGGCCCAAGTTCACGGGGCGGATGCTCGACGAGACCCTCGGCAAGATCCACTTCTGGACCCTGTTCATCGGCTTCCACACCACCTTCCTCGTCCACCACTGGCTCGGCGCCGAGGGGATGCCGCGCCGCTACGCCGACTATCTGGCGGCCGACGGATACACGGCCCTGAACACGGTCTCCACGATCGGTGCCTTCGTCCTCGGACTGTCGACGCTGCCCTTCCTCCACAACGTGTGGAGGACCGCCGTGTCCGCGCCGAAGGTCGAGGGATTCGACCCCTGGGGATACGGGCGCTCCCTGGAGTGGGCCACGTCCTGCCCTCCGCCGCGGCACAACTTCGGGGCGCTGCCGCGCATCCGCTCCGAGTCGCCGGCCTTCGACCTGCACCACCCTGAGAACGCCGAAGAGAGCTCCGGGTGAAGCCGCGGAGGAACCCGACGGCACCGAGTTGCGGCCCCCACCTCCCCGCCACATCGTGAACCTCATGACGAGCACCGCGCGCCCGCGGCTGATCAACGAGCTTCCGTCCGAGGCCGGCGACCGGCTCATGCGGCTGGCCGCGCACGTGCAGTTCCCCGGCGGTACGCGCATCTTCGAGGAGGGCCGCCCGGCGGACCGGTTCTGGATCATCCGCGGCGGCTCCGTCACCCTCGACATCCACGTCCCCGGGCGCCATGCGGCGACTGTGGACACACTCGGCCCTGACGATCTGCTCGGCTGGTCGTGGCTGTTCCCGCCGTACGTGTGGCACCTGGGCGCCACCGCACTCGCACCGGTGCGGGCGCTGGAGTTCGACGCGAGAGAAGTACGGGCGCTGTGCGAGGAGGACGCGGAGCTCGGGCGGGCGCTCTACCTGCAGACCGCCGAGAACATCGCGCGACGCCTGCAAGCCGCCCGCACAAGGCTGCTCGACCTCTACGGGCCGCAGGGCAGTGGTCCCGGCCGCTGACCGGCTCTGCGGGAGGCGACGTCGGGCACGGATATGTGGGGTGCGCTGCGCGGCGTACGCGGCGTACGCGACGCGGACACTGATCTGCCGGTCAGCCGAGCCGGCTCCCGCCGCCCGCCGTCGTCACGAGCGAGGAACTGCTCGCCCGGTAGGCCTGCTCCCCCTTGACCGCGATCTTGAGCGCACCCGTCTCGGCGGCGCCCGCGAAGACCTCGTACGCCTCCTCGATCGCCCCGAGCTCGAAGACGTGCGTGACCATCGACGACGTCGGCAGCCGGCCGGCGGCGAGCATGCTCAGCAGCATGGGCGTCGATGAGGTGTCGACCAGCCCCATCCGTATCGTCAGGTCCTTGATCCACAGATCCTCCAGGTGCAGTGCCGCCGGCTTGCCATGGACACCGACGTTGGCGACGTGGCCGCCGGGCCGCACCATGCGCGTGCACATCTCGAAGGTCTCCGGCGCTCCCACGGCCTCGATCGTGACGTCCGCGCCGAGACCGTGTGTCAGGTCGTCGACGAGCTGTTCCGGCTTGTCGGAGGCGAGCACCTTCGCGTCCGCACCGAATCGGCCCGCGGACTCCAGGCGCTCCGAGGTCAGATCGACGGCGACGACCCTGTCCGGCGAGTAGAGCCGTGCCGTGGCGATCGCGGCCAGACCGACAGGTCCCGCCCCCACGACGACGACGGTGTCTCCGGGGCGCACCTGCCCGTTCAGCACACCCACCTCGTAGCCGGTGGGGAAGACGTCGGCGAAGAGCACCGCGTCCTGGCTGTCGATCCCGCCCTGCAGCAGGTGCAGCGAGTGATCCGCGAACGGCACCCGCACGTACTCGGCCTGCGTGCCGTCGATGTGATGCCCGAGGATCCATCCGCCGCCTCCACGGCACTGCCCGTAGGAGCCCTCGCGGCAGTAGCGGCAGCGGCCGCAGGCGGTGATGCACGAGATCAGGACACGGTCGCCGGGACGGACCGTCCGTACGTCGCGTCCGGTCTCGACCACCTCGCCCACCGCTTCGTGGCCCAGGACCGTGCCGGGTTCCACGTCCGGCACATCGCCGCTCAGGATGTGCAGATCGGTGCCGCAGATGGTGGTGGTCTCCACCCGTACGACGACGTCCTGGGAGTCGTGGACATCCGGGTCGGCCACCCTCTCCCAGGCGGCCCTGCCGGGCTCATGGAAGACCAGCGCCTTCATGGTCGATCTCCTCCCGTGTCCCGTCGGGCGACGACCCCGCGCCACGGAGAGTCCGTGCGGGGACCCTGACCCCAGCCTGGCCTGCGGCTCGCGGCACCCGCATGGGCCACCCGGCCCATGCCCTGACGCCGAGAGGCCCGGCGCAGCCCCCGCACAGGGACCTTCGGCCCCTTCCTCAGGCCTCCCGGCCCCTCGGTCACGGGGCGGGGGCGCAGGACTCTTTGACTGAGAGCACATGTGTCGTGCGCGTTCCGGAGCGGGAGGGAGACGCCATGTTCCAGTCCGTCACGGTGGGTCTGGACGGTACGCGCGAGAGCCTGGCGGCCGTCGACTGGGCGGCACGGGAGGCGCTGGGACGCGGCGTGACGCTCAACATCGTCCAGGTCCGTGAGACCGGGGCCTATCCGTACTCACCCATCGCCGACGACCAGGTCGAACGGGAATGGGCACAGTCGCTCACGAACGAAGCCCTCGACGATCTCAACAGCCGCATGCCCGAACTGGGCGTCACGGTCGACATGGTCTCCGGCCGTCCCGCGCACGTGCTCGCCGACGCGTCCGCCGAGACCGACCTGCTCGTACTGGGCTCGCGCGGCCTCAGCACCGTCCTCGGGTTCATCGTCGGCTCGACCGCGCTGCCCGTCGTCGCGCACACGGTGTGCCCCGTCGTCCTCGTCCGCGCCCGTCCCCAGGGGCCGGACGAGAACCACGCGCACCGGGGACTCCTCGAGTCCGACCCCTATGCGGCGTCCGAGACCCCGGGCGGTGACGTCGTCCTCGGAGTCGACCTCGGCCGTCCCTCCGACGAGCTCATCGCCTTCGCGTTCGACACCGCGGAACGGCACTCGGCGCAGCTGCGCGTCCTGCACGCCTGGGACCTCCCCCCGACCTACGGGATGCGGCCCCTGCCCGTACCGCCCGCGATGACCAACGAGCTGCTCGCCGCCCAGAACCAGGCACTCGCAGCCGCATTGCGCCCCTGGCAGGACGCGCAGCCCGACGTCAAGGTGCAGGCCGAAGCCGTCATCGGGCAGCCGGCGCGGCTGCTGGTGGAGGCGGCGGCGCAGGCGTCGATGCTGCTCGTCGGCCGGCGGAATCGCCGCTCCCGGCTCGGCACTCACGTGGGCACCGTCGCCCACGCAGTCATGCACCACGCACGTACGCCGGTCGCGGTCGTACCCCACGACTGACACGGGCGCGTCCGGCGCCGCCGGACGCGCCGCTTCCAGGAGGTGCCCACAGATGTCCGAGGCCAGGAAGACGGACCTGTACGAGTTGACGATGGCCATGGCCTACGTGCACGAAGGGATGACAGCGCCCGCGACCTTCAGCCTCTTCGTGCGTGACCTGCCGCCCGAGCGCGGCTTCCTGGTCGCCGCCGGGCTCGAACCCGCGCTCGACTACCTCTCGGACTTCCGCATCGGCCCCGGCGACCTCGACGTCTTCGCCAACGCGCTCGGCCGCCCCACGCGCGAGCTGGTGCCGCTGCTCGGCATGTCCTTCGACGGCGAGGTGCGCGCAGTCCCCGAAGGCACCGTCGTCTTCGCGAACGAGCCGCTGCTGGAGGTCACGGCACCGCTCCCGGTCGCACAGCTCGTCGAGACGTACCTGCTCAACCTGCTCAGCCACCAGACGGCCGTCGCGTCCAAGTCGGCGAGGTGCGTGCTCGCCGCCGGAGGCCGCCCCGTCATGGACTTCTCGATGCGCCGGACCCACGGCCTCGAGGCCGGCAACGCCGCAGCACGGCTGGGCACCCTCGTCGGCTTCGCCGGGACGAGCAACGTGGACGCGGCGGCCTCACTCGGACTGCCCGCGATCGGCACGATGGCCCACTCCTTCATCGAGGCGTTCCACTCGGAGGAGAGCGCCTTCCACGCCTTCGCCCGCGCCCACCCCGAGCGCCCTCTGACGTTCCTCGTCGACACCTACGACACGGACGGCGGCACCCGCAGCGCGGCACGCGTGATCAAGTCCCGTGGGCTGGGCGCCGATTCGGCGATCCGGCTGGACAGCGGCGACCTCGCCGACCAGGCCGTCCGGGCGCGCCGGATCCTCGACTCCGCGGGCCTCACGAACGTACTGATCGTGGCGAGCGGCGGACTCGACGAGTACCGCGTGGACCGGCTGGTGCGGGAAGGCGCACCCATTGACGTGTACGCCGTAGGCACCCGGGTCGGCGTCTCCGCGGACGCGCCGTACCTGGACTCCGCGTACAAGATGGTCGCCTACGACGGCCGGCCCGTCATGAAGCTGTCCTCGGCGAAGACCACCGCCCCCGGCCAGAAGCAGATCTTCCGCAGCCACGACTGCTCGGACGTCATCGCCCTCCGGCAGGAGCAGCCCGCGTCCGACGTACGGCCCCTGCTGCGCCCGGTCATGCGGAACGGACGGCGCGTCACCGACGCACCGCCGCTGAGCGAGGCCCAGGAGCGCTTCGCCGCCGAGGCCTCCCAACTGCCGCCCGAGGCACGGCGGATCACCGGGCCGCTGCCTCTCCGTCCCAAATTCTCCGACCAGTTGAAGGCGCTGACCGGCCAGGTCCGCCGCCGCATCGAAAGCGAGATCCTTGCCCCGGAACGGGTCTGAAGTCCCGTACCGGGGCCCTGCGTCAAGGAGGTCACCATGCCGAACACACGCGAATGGAACGTACGGATATTCCTCTACGAGGACGAAGGCACGACCACCGCCCGCGCGGTCCTCGACACCGGCGAGACGACGCTCACCGGCAGAGGAGTCGCCCGCTGCAACCCCGAGGACGTCGACATCCCGGAGATCGGGGACGAACTCGCCGCCAGCCGCGCCATGGCCGAACTCGGCCGCCAGATGATGCGCGCCGCCGACCGCGACCTGCAGGGCGTCGGCGCGGGACCGCTGCCGCCCAAGGCGCGGGCGGCGTTCGGCTGGCCGGACGTGACGCTGTGACGGTTGGCCGCTGAGACCGTTGGCCGCTGAGACGGGTTGGCGCTGTGAGGGGTGGTTGTGCCCGCCGGCGGGGGCCACGGCCCTGGCCGGGCGAAGGGAAGGCTGAAGGTGCAGGTGAGATGTGAGGCGACGGTCTGACGGGGCGACGGGGTGGAGCGGGCTGCAGGAGCGGAATGGGCCGCGGCTGGATGGGTGCGGCCGTGGGCTCGGGGCCGGCCGGGGGACCGGTCGCTGGGAGTCAACGGTTGCCGCCCAGGGCGGAACCCTCCGCGTGGCCATGCTCAGGCGGAACTCCAGGCAAAGCAGGCCCTGGCGCTCATGCTTTCGACCGTGGCGCGAACGCTTCCCGGTGGTCGACACCGAGATCCAGACGCAGGACGAGACCACCTGCCCGTACCGCCTCCAAGTCAGCACGGACGCCGCCCTGTTGGCGGTCGGCCTCCGCAGCACCGGCCCCTGCTTTCCCACCCGCATGGGCCCTGTCGTCCACGCCTTCCACCAGCACTCGCCGCGCCCGGTGGCGGTGATCCCTCACGATTGACGCGAGGGACCGGGCCGGTGGGCGATCATCACGCCCCCGCCAGCCCCCCACTGTGAGCGAGGCGCTCCCCCGATCAGCTAACCTGTCTGGGCCGCCTCCGTAGCTCAGGGGATAGAGCACCGCTCTCCTAAAGCGGGTGTCGCAGGTTCGAATCCTGCCGGGGGCACCGTGTGATGTCTCAGGACATCGGAATGACCCCGAACCCACGAATGGGTTCGGGGTCATCGTCGTTGTGGGCCGGGTGGTCGGCCGGTGGGCTGGTAGTCGCGGCTGGTGTCGATGGCCAGCTCGCGGAGGAGTTCGCCGGTGGTGGCGTCGACGATACGGACGTCCAGGTCGTTGATCAGCATGATGACGTGGGTTCCGGCGTGGGTTCGTCCGATGCCGATGTGGTGGAGGCGTCCGGCCAGGCGGAGGGTGACGACGCCGGTGGTATCGATGCGGTCGTGGCGGACGCGGGTGTGGGTATCCGTGTCGCGGCTGTGTGTCGGCAGGGCTTTGGGGAGTGTGGAGTAGATCGCTGCGGGGGTGGCGCGGTGGGGCAGGGACCTGTGGGGACGCTGGTGGTTGTAGGTGTGGGCGAAGTGGTCGATCAGAGCTTGTAGTTGGGGAATGTCGGCGGGCTGGTGAGGCTGGGCATGCAGCCAGCTCTTCATCGTCTGCTGGAAGCGTTCGACTTTGCCGCAGGTGGTGGGGTGGTTGGGGGCGGAGTTCTTCTGCTGGACGTGCAGGCGGCGTAGCTCGGTCTCCAGGGCGTTGCGGCCGCCGCGGCCGCCGGAGAAGCGGGTGGTGAAGACCATGCCGTTGTCGGTGAGGGTGGAGGCGGGGATGCCGTGTGCGGCGACGGCCTGGCGGAAGGTGTCGAGGACGATCTGGCCGGTCACGTGTGGCCAGCAGGTCACGTGCAGGGCGTAGCGGGAGCAGTCGTCCAGCCAGGTCAGGATGTCGGTGGTGGTGCCGGCTGGGTCGGCGAGGCGGTAGTGGGTGAAGTCGGCCTGCCATGTCTCGTTGGGCAGCTCGGCCTGGAAGCGGATGTAGGAGGAGCGGGGCCGTTTCCTCGGTGTGGGCACCATCAGGCCTTGGGCGGTCAGATGGCGGCTGATCGTCGCCCGGGAGACGCAGGTGGCGATGGTGCCGCAGGTGCCATGCGATGGTCTCCGGTCCGGCGTCCAGGCCCTGCTCGGTCAGCTCCTTGCGGATACGGACGATCAGCTCGACCGTCTCCGCAGCAAGCGCGGTCGGCGAGGTCTTCGGACGCCGGGAACGCGGCTCGAACGCCGCTTCGCCCTCAGCGCGGTAGCGGGCCACCAACCGGCTGACCCAGCCCTGCGAGACCCCGTAGGCACGCGCTACCTCGCCCTGGGAACGACCCTCTACGACGACAGCAGTGATCACCAGACGCCTCTTCGACATCGCCAGACCATGACGCCGAGGTCATTCCGATGTCCTGAGACATCCCATTCCGATGTCCTGAACCACAACACTGCCGGGGGCACCGCACAGAAGGATGACGAGGTGAGGTCTCAACAGCAGGCCTCACCTCGTCTTTCATCCTCTTGGCTGCCCTTCGAGGTTCCAGCGGAACGACCGCAGCATGCTGGCTGGCCTGGTCGATCGCCGGCCCGCTGGACGCCCTGCCCGTCGGAGCTGTTCAGTCATGGGCTCACGGTGTGAGTGTCGTTGCCGGTCGACGGAATGAGTTGGGGGTTGCCGTTGTAGGTGGCGGAGATGGCATGCGTCCCGACGGCGAGCCCCCTGTCGGTGACTGTCGCGACGCCGTTGACCAGTGCCGCCGTCAACGTGCCTCCGCCGCCGCCGCCGATGGTGAAGGTGACGGTCCCGGTCGGGGTTCCCGTTGCGGGAGGCATGGGCGACACCGTGGCGGTGAAGGTCACGACTCGGCCGGGAAGAGAGGGGTCGGGCGATGAGACGACGGTGGTGGTTGTCGAGCCACGATTGACGGTCTGCGTGTCCGTGCCGTTGGACGTGGCGAAGTTGAGTGCTCCGCCGTAGGTTGCCGTGATCGTGTGCGGGCCGGCGCTCAGACCGCTGGTGGTGGTTGTGGCGACGCCGTTGACGAGAGGTGCTGTGACCGGCGTTGTACCGTCGAAGAGAAATGTCACCGTGCCCGTCGGGGTGCCTGCTTCCGGCAGGTTCGCGGCGACCGTGGCGGTAACCGTGACGGTCTGCCCGTAAGTGGACGGGTCGGGGGTGGAGTTGACAGTGGTCGTGGTCGGCGCCCGGTCGACGGTGTGGGTGTCGCTGCCGGTGGACGGCGTGAAGTTGCTGTCCCCCGCGTAGGTCGCTGTGGCGGCGTGGTTGCCGACGGGGAGTGTGCCGGCATTGACCGTGGCGACGCCCGTCCCGTCGAGGGTTCCGGTGAGGGTGGGGCTTCCGGTGATGCTGAAGGTGACGGTGCCCGTGGGGGTTCCGGCACCCGGGGCCAGCGGGGTGACGGTGGCGGTGAAGGTGAGGGGTTGGCCGAAGGTGGACGGGTCGGGGGCCGAGTTGAGGGTCGTCGTGGTCGCCGCCTTGTTGACGGTGTGGGTCTCGCCGCCGGTGGACAGCGTGAAGTTCGCGTCGCCGCTGTAGCTGCCGGTGATCGAATGGCTGCCTGCCAGCAGGGAGTTGAGGGTAAGTCGGGCCGTGCCGTCGATTTCCACGGGCACGGTGGTGCTGCCGCCACCGTCGAGGACGAAGGTGACGGTGCCGGTCGGGGTGCCCGCCCCTGGTGCGACGGGCGCCACGGTCGCGGTGAACGTCACCGGCTGCCCGAAGACAGAGGGGTCGGGGCTGGAGTTGACGGTGGTGGTGGTCGAGGCGGCGGTGACGGTGTGGGTGTCGGTGCCAGTGGATGTGTTGAAGCTGGGGTCGCCCGCACCGTTGTAGGTCGCCTCGACGGTGTGATTGCCGGCCGGGAGTGCGTTGGTGCTGACGGTGGCGGTGCCACTGGCGTCGAGGGTTCCGGTGAGGGTGGTGGTTCCGTCGATGGTGAAGGTGACCGTGCCGGCCGGTGTTCCGGCGCCCGGCGGCACCGGGGTGACGGTCGCGGTGAAGG
>NZ_AUEV01000016.1:0-251625 GCF_000426165.1 Streptomyces sp. TAA486
GGCGCGGGTGATCTGCTGGACGATGGGGTGGTCCTCTTCCAGGCGCAGGGCGCGGCGCTGGGTGAATCCCTCCAGGCGCTCCGGCAGTCCGAAGCGGGATACGGCAGGCGCGGTGAGGACGATCAGCGGGTCGGCGTCGCGGCCGTTTCGGTGCAGCCGCGGGGCGCCCAGGTGGGACTCGGCCAGGGTCCACTCCACCAGCTCCGGGAGGGTGGTGGCCGGGCAGTCCAGCACGAGGCCGTCGATGCCGTAGGCGGTCCCGTCACCGTCCAGCACCGCCAACGGCCCGGACTGGTACGGGGATACGCCCAGATTGGGGATGGGGGTGGGGGTGGGGGTGGGGGTGGGGGTGGGGTGTTTGCGGGCCGCCGGGCGCTGCGGTGTGGACGGTGCGGGTGCGGGTGCCGGCTGGGGTTCCGGCGCGGTTGCCGGGGCCGTTGCCGGGGCGGCAGGGGTGCGGCCGATGCTGTTCCCGCTCGTCCCGGCAGCGGCCTGTGGAGGAGGAGTTTGTGCGGGGGTGGGGGCGTTGTGGGTGGTCGTGGGGGGTGCGGCCGCCGTACCGGGCCCAGGGACGGTGCCGGCCGGGGGATATTTGGCCGGGTACTTGGCCGCCCAGCCCTCCAGCAGTCGCTGGTATGCGGCCAGCCGCGGCGGGCGTGGCTCGGACCGGCCGTTCTCCCAGTTCTTCACCGTCTGCAACGTGCTCTTCAAAGCCTTCGCCAACCGCGCCTGAGTGACCCCGGCAGCCTCCCGCAACCGGGCGCGCTCCGCGGGTGGCGGCAGCTGCGGCTCCTGCTCCAGGAGCTCGTCCACCGACGCGAACAGCTCTTCCTCCGTGGCCATTTCCGCCACCACCTCCCCCCGGGACACTAGCAAAAATTACCCTTGGATTTATCCCCCTGATTTCTCGGACGGTTCTGTTCCGGCGGGTGGCAGACGAGGGGATGGCGGCCGCGCAGCAGAACGGTGCCGTGCCGGTGGGCCGCCTCGTCCGATTCTGCGACCTGCCGGGCATCACGCAGACTGCACGGTCCCGACCGTTGCCCAGTTCGCTGCGAAGGCGGCGCCCCGCCGACGTCTCGGGAACGACGCCCGACCGAACCCGCGCCTTGTGAGCAGGGGTTGCCGCCGGGGTGGTGGATGCAGAACAGGCCCGCCGGGGCCGAGGCGGTGGCGTGCCCGGGTGGGTCGCAGGACAGGCGTGGGAGACGACACCTCTGCAGAGGCGTGAGTGTGAACGAAGGTGCTGACCTCTCGGGTGCCGATGCGGGCGGGTTGGGTGATGCCCGGGTCTGCTCCGGTTCTCCAGCCAGGGACAAGAGGGCCCGGGGGCATTCACAGCGGGCTTGCAGCACTGACCGACCGCGGCACACGCCAGGGCGTGGCCGTCTTGCACAGCCCGCGCCGGGGAAGCTGCGGGGGCCGTGGCGAGGGCCTTGCTGAAGGCAAAGGCGATGCAGCGGCCGCGGGTTCCCACTGTCGGTGAGCAGCGCGAGAGTGGTGACATTCCGGTGTCGGTGCCTGCATGGAGGGCGAGACGGCGATCGCGGAAGCGGCCGTCGCAGCACGTTCATCCCACGCGCAGCGGATGAGATCCAGGCATGGCGGCGCCGGCCCGAGACGGCTCAATGGCCGAGCTTCTCCTCGCTCGGCGCAGGCGCGTAGCCGATCTTGCCCTTGCCGGTGACCAGTCGGCTTCCAGCGGGCCGGCGCCGGCGGGGTTCCTCGAAACCAGGCGCGCGACGCCTGTCCGGTTTCCCGGGCCCGGCGCGGCAAGCGGGCCGAGGCCACGAACGGCACCCTCGCCATGGTCGGCGCGGTGATCAGCCCTCACCGTTGAGACCCCGCACTGGCAGCGGCCCCGGCCGCGATGTGGCGCGGCGTCACATGCCGATGGCTCGTGTGACGCAGCCTCATGCGGTGGACGGGGCCGCATCGTTTGCCGCCCACGGGCGGGCGGCCGGGACCGTCAGAAGCCGGGGCAGGACTGTAAAGGCCGGGCTGTAAAGGCCGGGCTGTAAGGGCCGGGCTGTAAGGGCCGGGGCGGAATTCACTGCGGCATCCAGTGGCATCGTGAGGTGCCGTGAGGTGCCGCATCCCGGTGGGCGGGCCGCTGTGTGCGGCGCAGTTCCGAATGGAGGGAGGAATGTTCCGGCGGGGGGCTCTCCACATGAAATGCTGAAATGCGTTATCCGGTTGCATTTCGGAGACAGCGGACATTCTTTGCGGCAGGGCGCGGAATGAATTATTGAAGTTCGCGCATGCGCAGTTAACCGGCCTCCTGCGGTGGTAAAGGTGTCAGCGAACCATGTGCCTGCGGGGTCTGTCCAACTCCGCCGGCAAAGGGGCGTGTGCAGAAGATCGCTGACCAGGCCGGGTGAGGTTCCGGGCAGCCGGCCGCCGCAAAAAAAAGGGGGCGCCGTCGTGTGGAATCGCATTGCTTCGGTGGAATACGCGGGACGGGCCGGGGCCGGCTGTGTGGTGGCCCCCGGTGTCATCCTCACCGCCCGTCACCTCGTCGAGTACACCCCCGGCTTCGAGAACGAGCCGCGCATCGTGCAGATCTCGAACCACGCGACCGACGGACCGCGGGTGCATGCCGAACTGGCCTGGCAGCGCGGGGAGACGGCCCTGCTGCGGTGCCGGCCGCGCGATCTGGGGCAGGAATTCCCGCCGGTGCGGTGGGGGGAGCCGGCGTGTACGAAGCCGCCCGCGCCGCGGCCGGAGTGCTGCGCGGTCGGGCTGCCGCGCGAGGCGATGCTGCGTATCTTCGGCGAACCCGCCGGCAGGGAAGCCCCGTTCGGCTTCGGGCAGCCGCAGGGTGTGGCGGGGCGGATCAGCAGCGTCGAGACTGCCTCCCGTCTCTACAGCCTGCAGATAGATCACCAGCCGCCGGAGCACCTGCGCGGGGAGGGCTCCCCCTGGCGGGGCATGGCCGGAGCAGCCGTCTTCTGCGGGGAGTTGCTCATCGGCGTGGTCGCGCACCCTCCCGCGGGATGGAGCCACGGGCGTCTGGAGGCGGTGCCTGCGCGGCAGTTGCTGGAGGACCGGGGATTCTGCGACATCATCGCCGCAGCCGGGGGCGGGATCAGGCCGCGGCTGGAAGCCGCGGACCTGGCCGGGCTCTTCGACGGACGGCCCCAACCCGTCGCGGCCGCCTCGTACTTGCTCTCGGCCCGGTCCGAAGTCGTGGATTTCCTGGGGCTGGATGCCGAGATCGGCGCACTGTCCGGCTGGTGCCACACACCTCAGGCGGTGGACGTCGCCGTCCTGGAGGGCGTGGCCGGGTCCGGCAAGACACGGCTGAGCACAGAGCTGGCACGCCGCCTCTCGGAACGGCGCGCGGAGACCGAGTCCGATCCCAGCGGCCCGGACGTTCCCTGGACGGCAGGATTCCTCTCCCAGGTGCCGGCATGGCACCCCGCCCCGTGGGAGATGCTGCGGCACCTGACGCGCCCGGCGCTGATCGTCATCGACGACGCCGAAAGCCGTCTCGAACAGGTCGAGGAACTGCTGACCGCGCTCACGGGCCATCAAGCGCCCCCGGGGCGGCGGATACGGGTACTGCTGACGGCCCGCTCCACCCGCGGCTGGTGGGAACAGCTCAAAGCCCGCCACCCGGGCGCGACCACCGGGACATCGGTCGTCCTCAACCCCCGCGCCATCTACCGGCACTACACGCCCGCCCAGGTACAGGAACTGGCCGAACTGAGCTTCAGCAAACACATCCTGACCCTCCACCGCGCCGGCGTGCAGGACGACTGGGACGCCTACGAAGCCGCCGACCGGCGCGCAGCACTCCCCACCCCCGACAAGCACAGCACCGAAGGCAACACCGGCGCACGCGGCGCCAGGGAAGGCGACGGCAGGGGCGTGCCGGGGGTTTGGGCCGTCCACATGGACGCCCTGGCCGGCGTACTGCTGCAATCCCCCGGCGAACCCACCGACGACCATCCCGCCACCGTGACGCTCCTCGACCACGAACTGCAGTACGTGCAGCGAGCCGCGGCAATCGAGGATTTGACCGACGTCTCCCCGGAGCTGCTGCGGACACTGATCACCGTGCAGGGCATGGCCGGCGCGCAGGACAAGGAAGAGGCCGACGCCGTCATACGCACCGCATGGGACTTCCACCACCGGGACGCACCCTGCCCACTGCACGCGGACACGCTCCTCAGACTGCGGCGTGCGGCCGCGGATGTGTATCCCGCAGTGGACGGGGCCTACTTCGCCCCGGCGGGTCCCGCGGCTGTGACGGCGGCACTGATCGAACATGCCGAAGAGACCTCCGGCGGCACCTTCCTCGACACTGTGCTCCCCTCCCCCGGATTCTCCCCGCATCAGCGGCGGCAGTGCCTTGCAGCCGTAGCGCGCGCGATCTCCACACAGCCGCACCTGGTCCAAGGCGCCACCCATGCGATCGCGGCGCACCCCGATGTACTGGCCAGACCCGCGGCAGGCATCGCACGGCAGCTACCCGAACCCTGGCAAGTGGCATGGCTGAAGTCGATCGAGAAAGCCACACCCGGCCGCGACTCCCCTCGCCCACAAGCAGCCACCACCGGCACAGAAACAGCTGCGGCACCCGCCGCGGAGGAACCCTGGGCCCCCCAGGACACAACAACAACAACACCCGCCCACTTGGGCCCGGTGGACGCGGCTGAACGGGTGTGGGTCATCGGAGACGCTCCGGCATAGCTCTCGGACCGGGTGATGGGCTGGACCCCCCTCCGGTTCGAACACGACGGCCGTGCCCTGATGGTTCGGGCCGAACTGGGGAGGGAGGACGGCGCACCGTAGGCCCGCGAGATGACGGGCGCCTTCACCGCAAAGGCGGACAAGCTGTTTTGCGAGGTGGTGTCAGTACACCGGGGCCGGGATCGCGTACAACGTCTTCCGTTCCTGGACTGACGGAAATGCACGAGCGCTGACGGAATGCACGAGCGCTGAGGTGCGGTCCCGAGTCTTGGCATCATGCCAGGGCGTTCAGCGGGGTTCGTTATCCGGTCGCAATTTTTTCACCAGCGACAACGTCGGCGCGTGATGCAAGGATGCAGCGCAACTCACCCTTTCGGGTACGGCTTTGCCGAACGACCCTGCTGGAGGCTCAAAGGTGTCTGCGCGTGTCCCGATTCGTCCGGTCGCAGTGGCGCTCCCCTTTGTCCTGGCGTCCGGCCTGGTGGCTGGTTGCACCAGCACCAAGTCCTCCGGGGCCGGGGCGGGAGGCTCGAAGGTCCAGCTGGTCGCGCAGGGCAAGCTGACGGTGTGCACACATCTGCCCTACGCACCCTTCCAGTTCAAGAAGTCGGGCAAGATCGTCGGCTTCGACGTCGACATGATGGACTTGGTGGCCGAGAAGCTCAAGGTCGATCAGAAGATCGTGGACACGCCCTGGGAGGGCATCCAGTCCGGCGAGGACCTCAACGCCAACAAGTGCGACGCCGCCGCCGCCGGCATGACCATCAACGACGTGCGCAAGAAGAACCTGGATTTCTCGGCGCCGTACTTCGAGGCCACGCAGGCCCTGATCGTCAAGAAGGGCGCCAAGTACTCCTCGCTGGAGGACCTCAAGGGCAAGAAGCTGGGCGTCCAGGCCTCCACCACCGGTGAGGAGTACGCCAAGAAGCAGGCCCCGAAGGGCGTCGAGCTCGTCCAGTTCGAGGATGTCGCCCTGCTGCTCACCGCGGTCAAGTCCGGCCAGGTCGCCGCGGGCATCAACGACAACGGCGTGCTCTACGACTACGTCAAGAAGAACCCGGACACGGATGTCGCGGCCGAGTTCGACACCGGTGAGCAGTACGGCTTCGGCGTGCGCAAGGGGAACTCCGCCCTGCGCAAGCAGATCAACGAGGCGCTGAAGAAGGCCAAGTCCGACGGCACGTACGACAAGATCTACAAGAAGTGGTTCGGCACCGCGCCCGAGAAGTAGGCCCCGATCCGGCCCGAAGACCGGGAAATGCCCCCGAGCAGGCAGCAGTTGAGGAGTGCACACCACATGTCCATGTCCCGCCGGCAGCGGACGCGGGCCGTCCGGGGCGTCCAGTACGGGGTGCTGGCTCTTGTCGTGGCCGCCGTGGCCTTCGGCGCGAACTGGGGCGAGATCCGCCGCGCCTTCTTCGACCTCGACGTGGCGCAGGCCCAGTTCCCCGACATCATCACCACCGCTCTGGTCAACACCGTCGTCTACACCCTCCTCGGGTTCGGCTTCGGTCTCGCGCTGGGCCTGATCCTGGCACTGATGCGGCTGTCGTCTGTGCCGCCCTACCGGTGGCTGGCGACGGTGTACATCGAATTCTTCCGCGGTGTGCCGGCACTGCTGGTCTTCATCGCACTCGGCTTCGGCGTCCCGATCGCCTTCCAGGTCGTCATCAACCAGTACGTCACCGTGATGCTCGCCCTCGGCCTCGTCGGCGCCGCCTATATGGCGGAGACGATCAGGGCCGGCATCCAGGCCGTGCCCAGGGGCCAGGTGGAAGCGGCCCGTTCACTGGGCATGTCGCAGGGCCGGGCCATGCGCTCGATAGTCATCCCGCAAGCGTTCCGGATCGTCCTGCCGCCGCTGACCAACGAGTTGATCCTGCTGACCAAGGACTCCTCGCTTGTCTATCTCCTCGGTCTCTCCCTCGGCCAGTACGAGCTGGCCAAGTTCGGCCGTGACGCACTGAACGAGAACCGCAGTCTGACCCCGATTCTCGTCGCCGGGCTGTGCTACCTGATCATCACCCTCCCGCTCGGCCACCTGGTTCGGCGACTCGAGGCACGTACCGCGAAGGCCAGGTGACCCAGGTGACCGATCACAAGGCGGACGAGGTCGCGATCCGCGTCGCGGGGCTGCACAAGTCCTTCGGCGAGCTCGAGGTCCTCAAGGGCATCGACGTCACGGTGCGCCCCGGTGAGGTCGTGTGCGTCATCGGCCCGTCCGGCTCAGGCAAGTCGACGCTGCTTCGGTGCGTGAACCTGCTGGAGGAGCCGACGACGGGAACCGTCTCGCTGTCCGGCACCGAACTGACCGACCCCGACGTGGACATCGACCGGGTCCGGCGCCGCGTCGGCATGGTCTTCCAGAGCTTCAATCTCTTCCCCCACCTGTCCGTGCTGGACAATCTGACCATCGCCCAACGGCGCGTCCTGGGGCGCACCAAGGACGAGGCCGAGCGGATCGGTCGGGCCAATCTGCAGCGGGTGGGGGTCTCCGAGAAGGAGTCGGTCTACCCGGCCCAGCTCTCCGGCGGTCAGCAGCAGCGGGTGGCCATCGCACGCGCCCTGTCCATGGAGCCGGAGCTGATGCTCTTCGACGAGCCGACGTCCGCACTCGACCCGGAACTCGTCGGCGACGTCCTCGCCGTCATGCGCCGTCTCGCCGATGAGGGCATGACAATGATGGTCGTCACCCACGAGATGAGCTTCGCCCGCGAAGTCGCGGACCGCGTGGTCTTCATGGACGGCGGCGTCATCGTCGAGGAGGGCACCCCGAGCCGGGTGATCGGCGACCCGCAGCATCAGCGCACCCGCACCTTCCTCTCCCGGGTGCTCGACCCGGCCGCCGCCGCGGTCACCGAGGACGGCGCGCCACCGGCCTGATGGGTCTCGACGTCGCGAACCATCAGCAATCTCCTTCCGTGACGGTGAGGTTGTCGGGAGCTACTTCCTGCCCTGCAACGCTGCGGCGTGGCGCGGCACTCGTCCTCCGAGTTCGACCACTGCGCAATTGACAACCACCACCGTGCGGGCCTCAGCCGATGGTTCATGCCGCGCAGTGCGGCGGCCCGGCTCAGGTCAGGCCTGGCTGCGTTTCGGGCGGCGCCGACGTCCCGTCACATCCGCTGTGCGGCAACGTGCGGGCGCGTGCCGTCGGTTCGGGCCTCCAGCGCACGCAGCACGGCGACCATGTCCTCGCCGCCGTGGCCCTGCGCGACGGTCTCGTCGAAGAGGGTGTGGCAGACATCGAGGAGAGGGGAGGCCAGGTCGGCCTTGCGGGCGGCTTCCGCGATCAGCCGGTTGTTCATCAGGACGTCCTTGGCCGACGCCTGCACGGTGAAGTCACGGTCCAGCAGCTTGGGCACCTTCATGCGGAAGACAGGGCTCGCCATCGGGCCCGCCTCCAGGACGTCCAGGAACCGGCGTTGGTCGAGCCCGTGCCGGTCGGCGAAGTGGAAGGCTTCTGTCAGTCCGGTGACCTGCGTGATCAGGAACAGGTTGACCGAGAGTTTCATCAACAAGGCGCCTGGGACCGGGCCGCAGTCGAACGTCTCACGGCACATGGGGGCGGCCAGGGGCCGTACGGTCTCCACGGCGGCTTCGTCGCCTGCCAGCATCGCCACCAACTGCCCCTGTTCGGCGGGGACTCGGGATCCCGAGACCGGCGCTTCGGCGTACTGCCCGCCCGCGGCACGGATATCGGCCTCCAATGCGGCCGAGTAATCCGGCGATGTCGTGCCCGTGTGGACGACGATGCGTCCGGCGACTCGCTCGGCGAAACCCGGTGTGCCCCGCCCCAGAACCGCATCGATCGCCGACTCGCCGGCCAGCATGAGGATCACGACACCGGCCCGATCGAAGACCTCGGCGGGGCTCGCCGCGACTTCGGCTCCGGCCTCCCTCAGGGCTTCGCACCGGGCCGTGGTGCGGTTCCATACGACGAGCGGTGTCCCGGTCCGGGCAAGGTTGAGCGCCATGGGCTGTCCCATGACTCCGAGGCCGATGAAACCCACGTACACGATGCACCGCCGTCTCTGACCGGCACCCGGATCGAGCCGTCGCTGCTTCTCCGCAGGTTCGCGAGCCGTCGGCCCCTCTATGACAGTGGTCATAGTAGTACGGCCTATGACCGCTGTCATAGAGTGCCACCGAAAACTCTTGAGCAGCAGCGGGAGGGCGAGAGATGACCACGTCGGAACGTGGGCCACGAGAGCGGATGGTCTTCAGCGCGGCTCAGCTCATCCGGCGCGACGGAGTCTCCGCAGCGGGGATGCGTGACGTCGCCGCGCACGCCAGGGCGCCCCGCGGATCGCTTCAGCACTACTTTCCCGGCGGCAAGGAGCAACTCGTCAACGAGGCGGTGGGCTGGGCGGGACGGTACGCGGGCGATCGTGTTGCGCGCTTTCTTGCCGCACTGCCCGAGCCGAAGCCCAGCGAGCTGTTCGCCGAGATGGTGCGCCAGTGGACCGATGAGTACCGGACGGCCGGCTTCGCGGGCGGCTGCCCCGTCGCCGCTGCCACCGTGGACTGCGCGGAGTCCACGGTGTCCACACGCGAGGCCGCATCCGCCGCTTTCACCACCTGGACCGGGTCCGTGGCCCAGGCCCTGGCGGACATGGGTGTGCCCGAGGAGCGGGCCGAAGCCCTGGCCACAGTCGTGATCGGTGCACTGGAAGGGGCCATTCTCATGGCCCGGGCCGAGCGGGACGTCCGCGCCCTGACGACCATGGCCCGGGAGCTCGGTCCCCTGCTCGACGCAGCGGTGGGAAGAGGCGCCTGACCAAGCCATCGTTTGCCAGGCCCCCGGCCGGCACACCCGTCAGCCGCAGGTTGAACCGGTGGTCTGGCGGTTCGCCCAAGGCGCCGTCCAGTATTCAGGCGGATCGCCAGGCACCACCGACGCCAACTGCCGGACGGGCTCAGGGACTCGAGAGCAGACCGCCTCTGATCGTGGGCGTGGTCAGAGGGCGAAGATTCTTCGTGCGTTGCCGGACAGGAACAGTTCGGCAGTCTCGTCGTCCAGGCCGAGTTCACCGAGGTGTTCCAGCGCCCGACAAGGAGTGATCATCGGGTAGTTCGTGCCGAACAGGACCTTGCTGCGGCCGCGGCCGCGTAGGTAGTCGACCAGCTCATGCGGGTAGCGGCGGGTGGTATAGGCGCTGGTGTCGATGTAGACGTTGGCGTGCTTGTCGGCCACCGCAATCATCTCCGTGGTCCACGGGTAGCCGATGTGTCCGCACACGATGGTCAGTTCGGGGAAGTCGAGGGCAACCTGGTCGATGTACGGGATGGGGCGGCCGGTCTCGGACGGTCGCAGCGGACCGGTGTGACCGACCTGGGTGCAGAAGGGGATTCCGAGTTCGACGCAGGCGGAGTACAGGGGGTAGTAGAGCCGGTCGGTGGGCGGGAGTTGCCACAGCCAGGGCACGATTCGCAGGGCTACGAAACCGAGTTCCTCCACCGCGCGGCGCAGTTCTCGCACAGCCCTGACCGGGCGAGTGAGGTCGGCACCGGCTACGCCGCGCAGCAGCCCGTCGGACTGTGCAACGAACTCGGCCACCTCATCGTTGCTGATCAGCGGCCCCTGCGGGCCGTACCAGGCTGCGGACAGTGCGATCTCGACCTCCGCCGCGGACATCGCAGCCATCGTGGCCTGGACCGGCAACGGCTCCTCCAGCAACTCCAGTCCCGTCCACCGGCGCAACGACTCGAACATCTCGTGGTTGGAGTGCCGGAGTGTGGGGTGCTGCATCCATGCGTCGATCACCGGCACAGGCTCCCTGCCTCTCGTCTGAGGTTGCCGTTTCTACCGCACCGGAAGGCGGCTGGGCGTTCGCTTGCCGGCGACCATGAACGTACCTGCTCTCTGTCCCTGTGCCGCAGAGTTGGGCGTGCCGGACCGCCTCAGGACGTCCCGCTGCCTGCGGGGAAGCGTGCCGCCCATGCCTCGAACGGAAGCGCCACCGAGGTCATCACCGTTGACAGGGTTCGATACCAGCCGGTCAGCAGGAGAAGCTCCACCAACTGGGCGTCATCGTAGGCCTGTTGCAGTTTCAGCCAGGTGCTCTCGCTGAGCGTGGCCTGATCGTGGAGCTCGTCCGCGGCGGTGACCAGCAGTCGGGTGTGCTCGTCGAAGACGGCGGCCTCAGCCGGCTGAGTCACGAACGCTTCGAGCAGATCCTGATCGAGGCCGGCTTCAAGGCCGGGACCCGCCGCGTGAACGCCCCACTCGTACTCGGCGCCGGCGCGTGCGGTGGTCCGGCTGATCAGCACTTCCCGGTCACGCGGAGGCAGTGCTCCGTGGTTGAGAGGCCGGATGCCATCGGGTGCATGCGGCTTGCCAATTGACGATGTACAGCGAGGAGCCGGAAGAGAAGCAGTGGCTCCATCTCCACCTCGGGCGGCATCCACTTGGCCAGCAGCCGTTCCGTGTCGTCGTCATAGGGAGGCGCCACCGGGGACATCCGCGGTCCGCTGCTCGCTGATGACGAGGTCGCATCTCCTTCGGCCTGGGGCGCGTCACACTCATGACGCTGGCGATCGGGCACTTCAACCTCCGTTGCTACTTTTTTAGTAGCACAAGCATGCCGCTACCTTTCCCGTAGCGCAACACTGCAGATCGGGGAGCATTGAGAGATGAGCGATGCGCCCATCCCAGCTGAAGACACCCCCGCTCCTGGCAGGTCCGTACGCGGATCGCAGACCGGACGACCGATCATGGCCGCCTTCGACCTGCTGACGCCGGACTCTTCGCATTCTGCGGGAACTGCGCAATGACCCTGTCGCCTTCCGTGCTCTGCAGCAGCAGTGCGACGACGTATCGCCGACCGTCCTGACCACTCGCCTCCGCGAACTGCGCTCGGCCGGCCTGGCGGAACACGCCCCTGACAAGGCTCAGCAGCTGACCCCTCTGGACCAGGACCTCTGAGAGGCACTCGTCCTGCTGCAGGCCTGGTCCGAACGATGGACTCAGAGCAGATCCGACTCCGCCACCGACCTCAACTGCCCCTGCCCGGGTTGGCCTGAAGTCAAGTCAGAGGGCGATCCCACGAGGCCTGTTCAAGAAGCCGCCGTCGAGGCCCTCTTGGGCCTCGACGGCGGCTCCGATCCCATAAGCGTTGGATAGGCAGCCCGGCGAAGAGCGAATCCGGGGAAACCGCGCAGCCCACGAAGGCGAGTCCAGGCGTCGGCACTCAAGGTCGCCTCGTCGTGCAGCTGATCGACTGCGGTGACCAGGAGCCGAGTGCGCTCGTCGAATGCGGGAGCGTCGGCCGGCCGCGTGGCGAGCGCGTCCAGCAGCCCTTGATCCAGGCCGACGGCGGGGCCGAAGAGCGCCGCGTGCACACCCCACTCGTACTCCGCACCGGCGCGGGCCGTGATCCGGCTGATCACCACCTCCCGATCACGGACAGGCAGCAGCCCCTTCGTGAGCAGACCGGCCGCCAGCGGACCCAGTCGAGCGAACAAGTCACGATGCAGGGCGAACACCCGGAACAGCAGCAGGGGTTCGACGTCCGACTGCGGCGGCATCAGCTTGCGAAGCAGCCGTTCTGTGTCTTCGCCGTAAGGGGGTGACAGGGCCTGGGTCCTGGGTCCGGCGACCTCCGCCGGTGGGGTTCCGGGCTTGACGGAAGGCCCCGTACTCCGCCGGTTGTTCATCTCCGGACTCCCTTGCTACGTTTTTAGTAGCACCTCGGACTGTCGGCACAGTCCTGACCACGCAAGCCCCCCGAAGGGAGATCTGCAGGCATCCGGATCAGTTCCTGATCAACCGCGTCTTGGCCGCTGCGAGATGCCGAGATCCATGGAGTTCCCCGAAGCGGCCGTGAAGGCTGTTGTCACCCTGGCCCTGGCGGAGGACGCCGCCGACGACGACATCAGCACGAGGTGGAGCGTTCCGGCAGACCTGCCGGAACAGGCTGAGATCATCACCCGGCAGTCCGGAGTGGCTGCCGGGGCGTCCGTCATCGCGGCGGTCTTCGCTCAGGTCGACCCCGAGGTGGAGGTGCGTGAGCGCGTCGCGGACGGTTCCCAGGTGGAGCCGGGGGACGTCCTGGTCCGACTCTCCGGACGGGCACGCAGTCTGATCACCGGTGAGCGGACGGCCTTGAACCTGCTGCAACGGATGTGCGGCATCGCCTCTTTGACGCGCCGCTACGTCGCGGTCGTGACCGATCTTCCGGTGCGGATTCTCGACACCCGCAAGACGGCACCAGGGCTGCGCGCCCTGGACAAGTACGCAGTCGCGGTGGGCGGCGGCGGCAATCACCGACTGAACCTGTCGGCCATGGTGCTGCTGAAAGAGAACCACATCGCGGCAGCGGGCGGCGTCACCGCGGCGATCGCCGCCGTCCGCAAGGGGATGGCGGAGGAAGGCAGGGACGTACTGATCGACGTCGAGGTGCAGACCGTGGAAGAGGCGGTGGAAGCCCTCCGCGCCCACACGTCCTGGATCATGCTCGACAACATGCCTGTGCAGAAGATCCAGCAGGTGGTCCAGGCACGCGCGAGCATCGCGGACGGCCAGGGCATCCTTCTTGAGGCCTCCGGCGCGATCACCCTGGAACGCATCCGTCCCATCGCCGAAGCGGGGGTGGATGTGATCTCGGTGGGTGCCCTGACCCACAGCGCACCGGCTCTCGACCTGAGCATGCTGCTCGCCGAAGCCTGACCGGGCGTCGGATAATCGCCGCATGGCGGAGATCATCCAGCGCACCGGCACGTGGACGTTCGACGGCGAGACACTGCGGATCGTGCCTGCCATGGGAAAACACATGCACCCGCTGCGCAAAGTGCTGGGCGAAGTGGCTGTACCGATCACAGCGATCTCCGGCATCGCGTACGAGCCGGGCCGCAAGGGCGGCCGGTTGCGGTTGCGGCTACGGGAGGGAGCCGACCCGCTCGCACAGGTGGCGAGCGGGCGCCTGCCGGACGCCTCGGACCCGTACCAACTGCCGGTGGAGAAAGACCGCACCGGCGTCGCCGAGTACTTCGTGGAGGAACTCCGCCGCACCCTGCTGCTGGACGAGGTGCCGGACACGCCCAGCGACCGCTATCTGCTGCCCGGGCCCCCGGTTCCGCTCACGGCGGGCGGCACCGACGGGACCGCTTCGTTCGACGGCGAGCGCGTCCAGCTGGAGTGGAACTGGATGGCCAACGAGAGCAAGTCGCACAGAGGCCCGAGCATCTTCGCCCTCGACGAACTGGACGGTGTGGAGTGGACGCCCGCGATCGGCTGGGAAAACGGCTCGCTGCGCTTCCGCCCGAAGGGCGGGCACGCCGTCCTCAAGCCGGAACATGACCCGACCTGCCTGATGCTGTGGGGCATTCGGCAGGCCCGCGAGACAGGCGGCTCGGTCCTGCTGGCCGCCGCGGTGACCGCCCGGCTTCCTCATCCGGCCGGAGCGAAGCCATCTGCGGGAGCTGGCGCTGACGCGCTTCCCTCGTACCTCGTCAAGGACGGGGGCGAGGGCCCGGCGGAGACACCGGGTGACTCGACCGCCGCGGACCACGACCGGCTGCTGCGGCGCCTGCGCGAACTCGGCGAACTGCACCGCGAAGGCATCCTCACCGACGAGGAGTTCAGCGCGGCCAAGAAGGCGGTCATCGACCGCTTCTGACGCCCGGCCCGGCCGAGTCCGGTGCCCGGCTCCTGCCGCCAGGGCAGAAGGCCTCGGCGACACGCTCGGCGTCAGGACGTCACCGTCCCTCGTCCGCCCCGGCACCTGCGGCGAGCGGCCCGCCGCTCGTCCCCCAGTACTGCGCCACTGCGCCTGGGGGGGGCAGCCGACGGCGACGCCAGCGGGCGCGGCTCCGACAGCGGGACGAGGCCGGAGCGTGGCTCCGGTTACCTCGCTCGGCCGCATGAAGATGCGCAGGGCTTGCCGGTCCCATTTGTCCAGGTAAGGCTACGAAGAGTGAGCCGTGTTATCGCCTCTCAACGCCTCACCCTTCTCGAGGACGGAGAGTTCCCATGCCTGACCGTTCCGGTTCAACACGCTCGAATGGCAAGCAGCAGCAGGTTCAGGAGACGGTCATGTATCCGATGCGAACGATGAGGACTGCTGCCGAGAGAGTCCCTGGGTCGGAGCGTGTCAGGGGGGTTTTCGACGACATGCTGGACACCGTTGGAATCGTTTCGCCGCGTGCCAGGCGCGTTGCGGCGTACACGGGGGCGGGGATCCTCGGCGTGGCGGGTGTCGTCGAGTGGCCGGTGGCCGTGGTGGGCGCCGCGGCGGTGTGGCTGACGCAGCCACGGCCTGCGGACATGGATGGCGAGGCCGAGGACACGGACGTGGCCCGGACGCAGAAGCGGACCGCGAAGCGAGCTGCCTCCAGGTCGGGCAACGGCTCGAGGACGGCGAAGAAGGGATCGAGCAAGAGCACCGCGAAGAAGACCACCGCCAAGAAGACCACCGCCAAGAAGACCACGAGCGCCTCGCGTGCAAAGGCTGGCGGACAGAAGAAGACCTGAGCCCTCCGTCACCGCCGCGATGACCCTTCCCCCACGCCCGCACGGAATCCCCGCGAAGGTGAGGAATGCTGCTTCGATTGCTCGCCGGGCTGCCCAAGCTGACCACCTCTCTTGTCCAGAGCGTCATGGCCGTGCCCGCCAAGACCACTCGCCGGATCTCCCCGCCGGTGGCCGCGGCGGCACGCCTGACGGGCAGGCTTGTGAGCGTCGGTGCGCATGAAGCGGTGAGCGGCGCGACGGAAGTGTGGGCGTCCGCGGGGCGTTTCGGCAGAGTCGGCCGGATCGCGATGACGCCCCAAGCCGGTCACTGGCGCGCGGGGTCCCGGATGCACTTGGGTCTGCGGTACCCCCCTGACGCACCGGTGCGCACCGCGGAACTGCTCAAGACCGCCGCCGGGAAAGTGGCCGTCGAACTGGCCGAGCACCCTGATGTGCTGCTCGCCTACTGGGACGGCGGCCTGGGGTGCGTGGTCGTCAGGACCGTCGAGGACGCGGTCGGCGAGCGTGTGGCCGACAGGGCATCCGAACTCGCGGCCAAGCATGGGCTTGAACGAATCGACGAACCGACGCCGGCGTATGGCCACCAGGGTGACGTCAGGAACGTCCGCGTCAATGTTGCCGCGCTCGCGTTCGACGCGGCAGGCATCGCCACGGTCTTCGCGGGGCGAGCGGTGCTTCCGGCGCGCGCGCCGGAAGCCCTCGTGGCGTCGGTCTCCCTCCTGCGTGAGGACTCGCGAGTGCGTGCGGCATTGAGCCGCCTGCTGGGCTCGGACGCGAGCGACCTGCTCCTGGGCGCAGCCCAGGCGGCTGTCTTGGGGATCGCGCAGTCACCGGGACCTCTGCTGCTCGACGCCGCGCTGCGGGCCACTCAGTTGGTGCGATCGCTCGCCCAGCTCGCAACGTTCGAGGCAGTGCACGACACGCTCTGTGCTCCGGACCGCCTGACGGTGGCAAGAGACGCCACCGTGCTTCCGGCGCTGCGGAGATGCCCGGACGAGTCGTACTCGGACACGGCCGTCAACGGGATGCTGGGCGGTGCCCTCGCCACGCTCCTCTTCACCCGCAGCCTCGACAAGGCGGCGGAGACCGTACTGGCCGGTGTGCCCAAGGCCGCACGGTTCGGTCCGTCGGCCTTCACCGCAGTGCTCGCCGCTGCTCTCGCGCAAGAGGACATGCTGGTCGGCGATCCCGCGAGGCTGCGCCGTCTGGAACTCGTGGACACCGTGGTGCTGCATTCCGGAGCACTCCGCAGCACGCGCCGCACTGTGCTCGAAGTCCATCCCACCACGACGGGCTGGGACCATCGCCGGTTGTGGCACGCGGCCATGAACACACTCAACGATCCCGAGGCCGGGGCGAAATCACCCGGGGAGCCACCCCTCGTGCTTCGTCCGGTGCCCGATGAGACGACGTCGGAAGCGGGGCTGATGATCGCCTCGGTGCTCGGCAGAGATGTGGGAACCGTCCTGGTCGGCTGGGAAGTCGAGCCCATGGCCGAGGCCGCGCTGGACGCGGCGCGCCGGGCCGGGCTGCACGTCGTGGTGGTGGACGAGCACGGCCTCGGCGAGTTCGGCACCCTGGCAGATCAACTAACCTCAGGGGAGGTCCCGTTCGCCGGAACCGTCGCCGCTCTCCAGGACGAGGGCCGTACGGTCCTCACCGTGGCGCGAGTCCCGCATGACCGCCGGACTGAACAACCGGAGCGGGCTCCTTCCGCTCGCGACGTCATCGACGGGTTGCTGAGCGGTGACATCGCCGTCGCGGTCGCCGACGAGGGCAGTGCCGTCGTATGGGGCGCCGATCTGCTGTCCCTGCGCGGGCTGGAAGGCGTCTGGCGGTTGCTGTCCGCGGTGACCTTGTCCCAAGCGGTCAGCGGGTGGGGCAAGTTCTTCGCGGAGGCGGGCGCCGCGCTCTCCGAGCTGCTGGTGCTCACCCGGGAGGCACGGTCCCAGCAGACGCCCGCCTCCCTCGACGTACGTCTCAGCCCGGTCACCGTCGCCACCGCCGCATCGCTGACGTGGGGCTGGGCAGCCGCACTGGTCGTGGCCGCCGGAACAATGCCACGGCCCGAACCGCGAGTGCCCTGGCATGCTCTGCCACCGCACGAAGTCATGGCGCGGCTGCGAAAGGCGGCACGGACCGCGCCCACGGGGTGGTCGGTGACACGACGTCTTGCCGGCCGTCTCGCACGGGAGATGGCGGGGTACCCGGTGCTTGCGCCCGTACGGATGGGGGCTCAGCTTGCCCGCGCCGTGTGGGCTGAACTCGACGATCCGTTCACCCCCGTGCTGGTGGTCGGCGCCACCGCGTCCGCGCTGCTGGGCTCGGCGGTCGATGCCTACCTCGTCATCGGCGCCGTAGGGCTGAACGCCCTGGTCGGCGGGGTCCAACGGCTGCGCGCGCAGAGGGCGCTGTTCGCGCTCGCCACCGAGCAGCGGCCCATGGCCCGACGGCTTGAGCCCTCGACCGGTGAGGTCTCCGTCGTCGAGGCTGCCCGCCTGGCGCAGGGCGAAGTGATCGAGCTGCGCGTCAACGACGTGGTCCCGGCAGACGCGCGGCTGCTGGAGGTCGACGGGTGCGAGGTCGACGAATCCTCGCTGACCGGCGAGTCGTTGCCGACTCCCAAACATGTGGCCGCCGTTCCGGGTGCCTCACTCGCCGACCGAAGCTGCATGGTCTTCGAGGGCACCACCGTGGTGGCCGGCTCCGCGCGGGCCGTCGTGGTGGGTACCGGCCACCAGACGGAAGCGGGTCGTGCTGCATCTCTCGCCGCTCGGGTCCCCATCTCGGCAGGAGTACAAGCACGTCTGCACAGACTGACCAGGCGAGTGCTGCCCTTCACACTCGCGGGCGGTGCAGCCGTCACCGGTCTGTCCTTGTTGCGCGGACGTCCGATGCGTATGGCGCTCCAGGGAGGACTCGCGGTCGCGGTCGCGGCCGTGCCCGAGGGCATGCCCCTGGTGGCGACCGTGGCACAGATGGCCGCCGCACGGCGTCTCAGCCGGCTCGGTGTCCTCGTCCGTACGCCGCGCAGCTTGGAGGCGCTGGGCCGCGTCAACGCGGTCTGCTTCGACAAGACCGGAACGCTCACGGAGAACAAGCTGCGCGTCGTCAGTGTCGTCACCGCGAGCGGTGACCAGCACACGGCGACCGACCCCAAGGCGTCTCTGGTTCTGCGCATCGCCGCCCGCGCGTGCCCCGCCGCAGCGGACCGGGTGGGTGTCCACGCCCATGCCACCGACGAAGCCGTCCTGGCGGCCGCCCCGCGTGAGGCCGGATGGACCACTGTGCGGGCCGAACCCTTCGAATCGAGCCGCGGGTTCGCGGCCGCCATCGGAAGGGTCGCGCAGGGTGACGAAAAACTGGTGGTCAAGGGCGCGCCGGAGGTCGTACTGCCCTGCTGCCCCGATTCGGACGCGGCGGCCGTCGAATTGGCAAACACCCTCGCTGCCCAGGGTCTGCGGCTGATCGCCGTGGCCCAGCGTCCCCTCGGGGTGAACGAGGCCGCCGATGCCCTGGACAAGCCGCTCGAACTGCTGGAACTCATCGGGTTCGTAGCTCTGGCCGACACCCCGCGCGCCAGCTCCGCCCCGCTCGTGTCCGGGTTGCGAGAGGCAGGCGTACGTCCCGTCATGCTGACCGGCGACCATCCTCAGACCGCCCGATGCATGGCGATCGCCCTCGGCTGGCCCTCCGACGTCACAGTGGTCACGGGCCACGACCTGGCGGCGCTCGACCGGGCAGGGCGAGCTCGCATCCTCAAGGACTGCGGCGTCGTGGCCCGCGTCGCACCCGAACAGAAGCTCCAGGTCGTCGAGGCACTCCGGGAGGCGGGACGCGTCGTCGGCATGGTCGGGGACGGCGCGAACGACGCCGCCGCAATCCGGGCCGCCGACGTCGGGATCGGCATCGGCGCCCGCGGTTCAGCGGCCGCACGCAATGCTGCCGACCTCGTGATCACCAACAACGAACTCTCGGTGCTCATCGACGCCATCACCGAGGGGCGGGCCCTGTGGCGCAACGTGGCCGACGCCATCAGCATCCTGCTCGGCGGCAATGCGGGAGAGGTCGGCTTCTCCGTACTGGGCACGCTGCTCTCCGGTACATCACCGCTGTCCGCGCGCCAGCTGCTCCTGGTCAACCTGCTCACCGACATGTTCCCGGCCATGGCGATCGCGGTCACGCCTCACGACCGGGGCCCCGCCTCGGAGGACACCCTGACCGAGACGCGCTCCGTGGGTCTCGCCAACCTGGGGGAACCGCTCACACACGAGATCCGCCAACGTGGCCTGATCACAGGAGCGGGCGCGGCGACGGCGTGGCTGTTCGGCAGCCTCACCCCCGGATCCGCACAGCGCACCAGCACCATGGCCCTGTGCGGCGTGATCGGTTCCCAGCTCACCCAGACCGTGGTCGGACGCCGTGACAGCCCCCTTGTCCTCGGCACGGTCATCAGCACCGCCGCCGTTCTCGTCGCCCTCGTCCAGACGCCCGTCGTCAGTCGCTTCTTCGGGTGCACGCCCTTGGGCCCACTGGCCTGGACCGGAGTAGCCGTTGCCATCGGGACTTCTTCGGTGGGGCCCCGAGTGGTGCCCCAGGCCGACCAGTTGCTCTCGCAGCTCACCTCTCGGCTGGGGTCTGTGCTGTCAACTCGGGACGGGTCCGCCCCGCTGAGTGTTCTCCGACTTCGAACCCGCAGGTCATCGGGGCTGGTATGAGTCAGTGATCTCGTACTCAGCTCCGGGCGGGCAACGGCCGAGGCGTTCCTTGGGCCGTCGGCGGCGAACCGCAGCTCCTACGCATCGGTCCTCGGAGTGAAGAACGTGCGGGTCGCGGTGAGTTCGGTCCGATCGGCCACGAGTGCCGCGAACCGGGCGAACACTCGGTCCCGGTGCGGTGCCAACACCGTCAACTCGCCGGGCGTCTCTTCGCGAAGACGGGGAGCAGCGGCCACCTCCTGCGGAGACGCCGTTCCCAAGAACGCGTCCACTGCGACCTCGTCCACCTCCAGGTGAAACTGCAGTCCCCACGCGGCCCTTCCCACCCGGAACGCCTGCACCGGATACCGATCGCAGGAGGCCAACAACACCGCCTTCTCCGGCAAGTCCATGGTGTCGCCGTGCCAACTCAGAACCCGCAGCCGCTCAGGTGTATCGGAAAGCAGCGGATCGCAGTCGGCCTCGGGGCTGAAAGCCACTTCGCCCCAACCCAGCTGCAGCCCGGATCCCACCCGGGCCGTGCCGCCCGCGGCCAGGGCAAGCAGCTGTGCCCCCAGACAGATCCCGAGCACCGGCACTTCATCGGCCAACGCCATGCGCAGCGACTCCAGTTCGGCGTGGCGTGAGGGAAAGCCGTCGTCGCTGTATGCAGCCTGCGCTCCGCCCATCACCACGAGTGCATCGACATCGGTCAGAGTCTCCGGCACCGGGTCGCCTGCCCACACCTGGCACAGAAGCATCCGCAGCCCGGCAGCTGACAGCGCCTCCCCGAGCTTGTACGGGCCTTCCCCACGTGCATGCTCCACGACCAGTACACCCACAGCCTCACCCCATTCTGCAGATGCACATCAGATTACGGTGATCACCGGTGGCTGCAAGGTGATACGGGCACTTCAACGTGCACCTGGGGAATCGCGGGAAAGGTCGTTTTCGTCACGCTGGAGGCGGTGATGCGCATGTCAGCACTCGTCGGGGGCACTCAGCCGTCCCGAACCCCGTCCAAGGAGTGTTTCGTGATCATCGGGATCGTCTTCGTCTGTGTTGCCGTGGCCGTGCTGGCATTCCTGTTGCCCCGGTTCTCACACCGTCCGCAGCGCGGGGCACAGCGTTCCTTGGGGCCGGCTCCCGTACCGCGGGCAAGGCGCCCGGCTCGCTTGGTCGCCTGCTGAGCAAGCCGTTCCGCAGCAGTTCCCGCGCCGTCGCCAAGAGCGGCAGCGCGGGCCGCCGCACCCGTCGGCGCTTGCCGTTCTGATGCGATTTGGGGCGCGGTTGTTCAAGTCCGGCTGTGGCTCGCCAGGGCGCGAAGTGTCCGCCGGCCTCCTCGGTGTGACCACCGGATCTGCAGCGTAAGAGCGCACCTTGGGCCGGCCACCGCTTCGGTGTCCGTTCCAGCAGACGCCGGGGCAGGTCGGGGTCCCGTATTGCCGGTTCTCCTACTGGCCGTCGTCCTGCGGAGGGCTCAGCACTGCGTCGGTATCGGCCCCAGGTGTTCGCGGAGGCGACGGCGTGTCCGGAACCGTCCGGGAGAAGCGGGGCGCGGGAGCTGCCTGTGTCACTCCGCCCTCGGTGATGTGCGTGCTGCGAGCGGTCATGTGCGGATCCGTCGCCGCTTCAGCGAAGGTGAGGACCGGGGTGACGCAGGCGTCGCCGGTGGCGAAAACTGCAGTCCACTCGTCGCGGGTGCGGGTGGCGAAAGCCGCGGTGAATGCCTCTCGCAGTGCGGGCCACCCCGAGCGTTCGTACTGTGGTGGCAGTTCGTCCGAGTCCAGCCCGAGGCCGGTCAAGAGGAGCGCGAAGAACTGCGGTTCAAGGGCGCCGACCGCCACATGGCGGCCGTCGGCACAGCGGTAGGTGTCGTAGAAGGGTGCCCCTCCGTCGAGGAGATTCTGAGCGGGGCGGTCGTTCCAGGCGCCCTGCGCCCGGAAGGACCAGATGGCCTGCGAGAGCGAGGTGACCCCGTCCACGACGGCCGCGTCGATCACCTGCCCCTGGCCCGAGTTCTGCCGTTCCCACAGCGCGGCAATGACACCCATCACGAGATAGAGGGATCCTCCGCCGAAGTCGCCGATGAGATTGAGCGGTACGGACGGGCGGCCTTGAGGATCGGTGATCGCGTGGAGAACGCCGCTGAGGGACAGGTAGTTGATGTCGTGGCCGGCCGACTGCGCCCTTGGCCCTGTCTGTCCCCAGCCGGTCATCCGGGCGTAGACGAGTGAGGGGTTGAGCCGGAGACATGCTTCGGGACCGACTCCCAACCGTTCGGCCACTCCGGGACGAAAGCCCTCGATGACGACATCCGCGATCGCGATGAGATCCAGGGCGGCCCGAAGTCCGTCCGCAGTCTTCAAGTCCGCATGCACCGACCGCTTTCCGCGCTGCAGCCAGTCGGGTGTGCCGGGTTGAAGGACTTGGTACTCACCGCTGGGCCGTTCCACCCGGACAACGTCGGCACCCAGGTCGGCGAGCAGCATGGCCGCGTGCGGAGCGGGACCGATGCCGCCGAACTCGATGACGCTCAAGGTGCGAAGCGGTCCTGACATTGGTTCCCCTCTGGGTGCTGTGCTGTGCTGTGCCGTGCCGTCCCGCGGGCTTGCTGCGCGCTGGGCGAGGGCCCCAGGGATGTCGCTCCGACCTCACGGGCGGGAACGTCACCTGGGTGGCAGCCGGACGGCACCGTCGAGTCGAATGGTCTCTCCGTTGAGCATCGGGTTCGTCGCTATGTGCTCGACGAGTGCCGCGTACTCCTCGGGACGTCCGAGCCTGCTGGGGTGCGGCACTTGCGCGCCGAGGGACTGCTTCGCCTCCTCGGGCAGCGCAGCCAGCATGGGCGTCTCGAACAGACCGGGAGCGATGGAGACGACCCTGATCAGTCGGTCGGCCAGGTCACGGGCGAGCGGGAGCGTGAGACCGGCGACGCCCCCCTTCGAGGCGGCGTATGCGGCCTGGCCGATCTGGCCCTCGAAGGCCGCGACAGAAGCGGTGTTGACGATGATGCCGCGCTCACCGTCGACTGGTGTTCCGGCAGCTATGCGGGCTGCTGCCAGGCGGGCGATGTTGAAAGTGCCGAAAAGGTTGACCTGGACGACGCGGGCGAAGTCGTCCAGGTCAAGAGGACCGCTCCTCCCCAGTACACGGCCTGGGGTGGCTACCCCTGCGCAGTTCACGGCGAGGCGCAGCGGTCCCTGGCGTTCGGCGGTCTCCAGAGCAGCGAGGACGTCCTGTTCGCTGGTGACGTCGGCCGCCGCGAAGAGGGCACTCTCCCCCAGCTCTTCGGAAACGGCTTCGCCCTCGGAGGAGGGCAGATCCACCAGGGTTACCTGGGCTCCGGCCTCCACAAGCCGCCTGGCGGTTGCCTGTCCCAGTCCCGACGCTCCGCCGGTGACCAGGCACGCGGCTCCCTGAAGCTTCATGAGCTGCTCCTCAACTGCCCGACGCTGCACGGAAGAAGGGCGAGTACGGATCCCGGCAGCGCGGAAGAAGATGCGGCTTGCCGTGTGGCCGGTGATGGAGGTGTGCCGATTCGGCTCATGGCAGCCGCTCCAGTACGGTCGCGTTCGCCATTCCGCCGGCCTCGCACATCGTCTGCAGGCCGTACCTGGCGCCATGGTTCTCAAGCGTTTGAAGGAGCGTCGAAGCGATACGCAGTCCTGACGCGCCGAGCGGATGCCCCAGCGCGATGGCTCCTCCGTTCACGTTCAGTTTCTCGCCGGGCACGCCGCACTCCCGTTGCCAGGCCAGCGGTACGGCCGCGAACGCTTCGTTGACTTCGAAGAAGTCGATGTCGTCCAGCGACAGGCCAGCACGGCGCAGGACCTGTTCGGTCGCCGGGACGACAGCCATCAGCATCAGCACCGGATCATCGCCGGTGACCGCTGTGCTGTGCACCCGGGCTCTGCCGCGCAGTCCCAGGGCTGCCGCCTTCTCTCCGCTCATCACCAGCGCTGCGGACGCCCCGTCGGTGAGCGGCGATGAATTGCCCGCGGTCACGGACCAATTGATCTCCGGGAAGCGATCGAGCATGGTCTCGTCCCTGAAGGACGGTGCGAGCCGTGCAAGACCTTCCATGGTGGTGTCCCCGCGCAGGGTCTCATCCGCCGTGAGTTCACAGCCCTCGGCCGCCACGAGGTCGGGTGCGTAGAGCCCGGATGCGCTGGCTTCCGCTGCGCGTGCGTGTGAAGTGCAGGCGTAGGCGTCGAGTTCCTCTCTGATCAACTTCCAGCGTGCCGCCACGAGTTCGGCGGAGATGCCCTGCGGTACCAGCTGGGGCGCGAACCGTTCGGCGACTCCGGGGCCGTGGGGGTCGGCATCGCCCACGTTCGACCACAGCGGCGCCCTGCTCATGGATTCCACGCCGCATGCGATGACGACGTCCGCGGCGCCCGCGATGACCGTGTGCGCGGCGAAGTGCAGTGCCTGCTGGCTCGAACCGCACTGACGGTCGACCGTGGTGGCCGGCACGCTCACCGGAAAGCCCGCCGCCAGAACGGCACTTCGTGTGATGTTGGAGGACTGAACACCCGCCTGCGTGACACATCCGCCCACCACGTCCTCGATGACGGACGTCTCGATCCCGTTGCGCTCGACCAACTCACGCAGCACCGCGGCCAGCAGATCCGCAGGGTGCAGATGGGAGAGTGCCCCGCCTGGCTTGCCCTTTCCGCTGACGGTGCGCACCACATCGACGATCACCGCGTCACGCATCGCCTGGCACCTCCAGCGCGGTGGGTCCTGTCATGACAGCTCCACTCCCCTCTTGCGCAACGACTCGTCCACGGCGGGGTGTTCGTCGAGGAAGTCCGTCCGGATCGCCGCAACTCGCTTCTGCCACCGGGCCATTTCCGTTTCGGGTGCGGAGGCGAACGTCGCGCCTTTGGCCACGGTCTGTTTGATCACCCTCTGGTCGTCCCGCAGCATCCGCCGCCAGCCGTCGGTCAGTTGACGTCCGGATGCGACGAGCGCCGCACGTTGCTGCTTCGGGATTCCGGCCAGCCACCGTTCTTCGGCGACGAGTGCGTAGGTGATGAACATCAGCCCGGGTACCTGCAGCGCGTGCGGGGCGTGCTGGCGGACCTCGGTCGACCAGCCTCCGGGCGAGGTGAAGACCCCGTCGACCTTGCCGCCTCGAATCGCCTCCCGCAGACGCGGGATGGGAATTGCCACGGGCTCCGCTCCGAGCCCGCGCATGATCCGTTCGTAGATGCCGTCGCCGGCCACCCGTATCTTCTTGCCCTTCACATCCTCGAGCCGGCTCACGTCCTTCTCGGGGAACGCGAAGAGCTGGTCGGCTCCCCGCATGAGGCCGAGCAGAACAAGGCCGTGCGGTCGCACCTGCTCGTCCAGGACTGCGGCGACCGCGTTCCGCCGGCCGGCCTCACCCATGACCGAGTCGTCCAGCCCGAAGGGCAGGTTCATGAAGCCCGTCTTGGTCTCCAGGGCCTCCAGATGGGCCATGTTCACCGCCGCCAGGTCGGCACGCCCCCCTCTCACTGCGTCGAGCGACTCCCGTCCGGCGAGGACGGTGCGCTGAGGGTTGATCCGTACGGTGACGACGCCCTCCGAACGCGTCCTCACCGACGCGGCGAAATCCTCGAAGTACGGGATCCGCGGGTGACCGGGCGGTATGTCGTGCACGAGCGTGACCCGGCTCGTCTTCCCGGGCGGTTTCTCAGCGCCGGAGCTGCATGAGACCGTGCCGACCAGCAAGCCGGTGAGGGAGCATCCGAAGCTTCTACGGCTGAGCATGAGGGCCCTCCTTCTGTGAACGCAGGGCCGACCGCAGCAACTTGCCGACGGAGTTACGGGGCAGCGCGTCCATGTAGTCGAACAGTCGTGGAGTGGCGTGAGCGCCGACCCTTCGGGTCACGGCGGCTCGCATTTCTGCTTCCAACTCCTCGGCAGGAGTCTCGGGTTGGGTGCGTACGATCACGGCGCGGACCACGGTGCCGCCATTGCGCCCGGTCCCGGCGACGGCCGCGGCCTCGGCGACGCCGGGGTGCTCGCTCAGGACGCGTTCCACCTCGACCGGGCTCACGTTGTAGCCGGAGGTGATGATCATGTCGTCCTCGCGTCCGAGGAACTGCCAACGGCCGTCGGGCAGCACACGGGCGCGGTCATCGGTGACGAACAGATTTCCGTGCCACTTCGTCTCCCAAGCTTCCGGCCGGTTCTCGTAGCCGCTGCTGAGGCGGTACTTGGGTCGTTCGACTGCGATCAGCCCGCTCTCGCCATCGCCCACGGGTTCGCCGTTGTGGTCCACGAGACGAACGGTGAAGCCGGGTACGGGCCCGCCGAGTGTGCCGGGCTGCGGAGCGGCACCGCCCGCCAAGTCGGCCAGCACCATGCCGATTTCACTCAGCCCGTAACCGTCGCGGATGGTTGGTGCACCCGACTCGCCCCAGGCGGCTGCGGTATGAGCGTCGAGGGGCTCCCCCGCCGCTGCGGCGGACATGAGGTCGGGCGCTCCCTCACGGCGCAACGCCGGCAGAAGCTTCCGGTACGCACTGGGCGCGGCCGCGATACTGCTGACCCCTTCCTCACGCAGCACCCGCGTCCAGGCGGCCGGGTCGAAGTCCCCGCTGTAGAGCACCCGCGGCACGCCCATCGCCATCGGGGCCGCACCGGTGGAATACAGACCGTAGGCCCAGCCCGGGTCCGCGGCCGTGAACAGCAGATCGCGCGAGGAGACACCGAGCGAGTACCGCGCGAAGGGAAGCACGGCCAGCAGCGCCGAGTGCGGCATGACGCATGACTTGGGGTCTCCGGAGGTGCCGCTGGTGAACAGCAACGTTGCCGGGTCCCGTGCAGCGGTCGCCGCTGCGGGGCTGTCAGCGGGGCTGCGGTCCCACTCCGCCCAGAAGCTCTCATCGCCCCGCACCAGGCCCGAGCCGCGGGGACCGGTGACGGTGAAGACCCTCAGCTCCTCGTCGAGCTCGGCCAGGGCAGCGTCCAGCGTGCTCCTCCAGCGGTGGCCGACGACGACGACCTTCGCGCTCGAGGAACGCAGCCGGTAGACGAGTGCGTCCGTGCCGAAGCCACAGAACAGCGGGACATAGACCAGTCCGCTGCGCCAGGCGGCCAGCGCGACGATCCAGCTCTCGATCTGCCGGGACAGCAAGCCGGCGACACGGTCGCCGCGGCGCAGCCCCGCTCGTGCGAACATCCGGCTCGTCTTGGCCGACGCACGGTCCAGTTCGCGGTAGGTCCACCGCTCGGAGGTACCGTCCGCGTGCCGGACGATCAACGCGAGCCTGCCGCGCTCCTGGCCGAACCTGCCGCATGCCTCCTGTGCGGTGTTGAGCGACTCGGCGGGATCGCAGGAGAGCCCTGATTCGATCCGCCGCCATATGGCCGCCGCGCTCATGGGGTCCCGCACATGGAATTCACGGAGATGCACTGCCGGGCCGTCATACCGTCCTCAGCTCGTCTGCGGTGTGCTTCGAAGAGACGGTGAGCAGAGCGACGTACGTGACCACACATGCCCCGGCGATATACGCGGATATCGCCCAGGACCCACCGGCTCGGGCGAAGAGCGCTGCGGCAACGAAAGGCGCTGGCCCACTGGTTATCATCCCGCCGAACTGATACGCGGCGGAGGCGCCGGTATAGCGGTACTCGGCCTGGAAGAGTTCTGCGAGGAAGCCGGCGATCGCGCTGTAGGTGACCGCGTGTCCGACAGTGACCATCAAGATCATCGCGACCAGGATCAGCGGTGTCGACCCTGAATCGAAGAGCCAGAAGAAGGGGAAGGCGATCACCGCCATGTACGCAGATCCCACCAGCAGCGAATTCCGCTTCCCGAACCTGTCGGAGAGCATGGCCGCCCAGGGGATCGTGAAGATGTCCAGCACGCACGCCAGAATCAGGCACGAGAGGATGACCCCACGGGAGACGCCCAGTTCATGCGGCCCGTAGGAGAGCACGAACACCGTGACCACGTAGAAGGGCACGTTGGCGGCGGCCTGGGTGAGCATTCCCACCAGCAGTGGCTTCTTGGCGTGGCGCAGCAGATCCCCGAGCGGGAACGAGGAAAGGGACTGCTCCTCCTGCACCTTCACGAAGTCCGGTGATTCGATCACCTGAAGGCGGATGTAGAGCCCCAGCACAACCAGGACGACCGAGGCGAGGAAAGGCAGTCGCCACCCCCAGTCGGCGACGGATTGCGCCGGGAGCAGTTCCACCGCGAAGAAGGCACTCGAAGAGAGCACCAGTCCGGCCGGTACACCGGCCTGCGGCCAACTCCCGTAAAAGGCCTTGCGTTCCGGAGGTGCGTGTTCGACTGCCAGGAGCACTGCGCCGCCCCATTCCCCACCGACCGCGAATCCCTGGATGAAGCGGACCACGACGAGGAGAACGGGTGCGCCGATGCCGATCTGGTCGTAGGTGGGCAGCACTCCGATGGCGACCGTGCCCACGCCCATCATCAGCAGTGAGAAGACGAGCATCTTCTTGCGTCCGACGCGGTCGCCGAAGTGACCGAAGACGATGCCGCCGAGCGGTCGGGCGGCGAAGGCGACACCGAAGGTCGCGAATGATGCGAGAGTTCCGGCAGTCGGGCTCAGAGTCGGGAAGAACTGCTCGTTGAAGACCAGAGTGGCTGCGGCCCCGAACAGGAAGAAGTCGTACCACTCGATCGCGGTTCCTATGAAGCTCGCGAAGGCGACCTTCGCCGGGTTGCTCTGTGTTCCGGTCAGCTCCTGTGCGGTCACGAGCGGCTCCCTGTGGTCCGTGGACGGGCTGAGCTGTGCGATGACAGAGCTAACACGCCTCCGAGGCCCACGCAATACCCCTTGGAACGATCGGTACATAAAATGTGAGCGACCACTCACACTCGTCCACGGTGCCTCGAGTCGCACCCGGACCTACCTCTGTCGCATCCCTGACCTGCATTTATGGCGCGATGCGTGCGCAGAAAAGACCACCTCGCAACGGCATGCTCACATCGATTGACGTGCATGCACGAAGACGTGGTTGCATCGATTGGATCGATCGGTACACTCCGACCATGCGTACTCCGGCAGAACTCCACGACGGTCCGCCCGCCCCCTCCTCCACCCGCACCGTGCTGGTGACCGGCGGAACTCGGGGGATCGGAGCGGGTGTCAGCAGGGAGCTCGTGAACCGCAGCCGCAATGTCGCGGTGGGATTCCGCAGCGGCCACGAGGCAGCCGCACGGCTGCGCACCCGGGCGCCCGGTCAGGTCCTCCCGGTGCACTACGACCTCGGTGACGAGCGCACCGCAACGACGGCTGTCGCCGCCGTACTCGAGCGGTGGAAGCGCTTGGACTCCTTGATCCTCAATGCCGGCCAGTGGGAAGGCGGACGACTGTCCGAGATGGATGCTCGGGAGTGGTGGCGGATCATCGAGCTCAACCTCGGTGGTGTCGCCGCACTCACGCGTGCCGCCCTCCCCTCACTGTTGCGCTCCAGCGATCCCAGCATCGTTGTCGTCTCCTCGGTCGTCGGAGTCATCGGGCACGCCGGGGACACCGCGTACGCAAGCGCGAAGGCGGCGATGATCGGCTTTGCCCGCTCGCTGGCGAAGGAGACCGGCCGGGACGGGGTCAGGGTCAATGTGCTCGCACCCGGCTTCGTCGATACGGACATGACCGCCCAGGTGCCGCTCACGGCCCGCGAGGGAATTGCCCGCTCGACACTGCTTCGGCGCCTCGGAACGGTCGAGGAGATAGCTCGCGCTGCGGTGTTCCTCAGCGAGGACGCGACCTACTGCACGGGCTCTGTGCTCTCCGCCGACGGCGGTTGGTCGATCTGACCGCGATCAGCACTCACGACATCTTCCAGGAAGGGACCATCGTGTACGACGGACTCAGCGACAAGGAATACGAGCGGCTCGCCGGTGGCATCCACGCCACGATCTGGGAAACCTTCGCCCCCCTTGAATCCCGCATCGAGGACGAGGAGCAACTCCCCTACGACATCGTGCTGCCGGCACTGCGTGAGTGCGGTGCTTTCGGGCTGCTCGTCCCTCGTGAATACGGCGGCAGCGGCCTTTCGATACGTCAATATCTGCCCATCATCGCCGAGTTCGCCAAGATCCAGGGCGGCATCCGCGTCGTCGTGCACGTACACAACTCTTTCGCGCACGCCCTGTCCGAAGTCGGCGACGATGCCCAGCGGGAGGCGATCCTTCCCGGGGCAGCCACCGGGGCGAAATCGGTGGCGTTCGCGTTGACGGAACCCGAGCACGGCACAGGGGCCGATCTCGGGACGACCGCGCGTCGCAGCAGCTCCGGATTCGTCCTGACCGGTCAGAAGTGGCTCATCACCAACTCCGACCTGGCCAGTCACTTCTTCGTGTTCGCCAAGACCGGGACCGAAGAGGTCTCGGCCTTTCTCATCGAGCGGGACGCCCCGGGGCTGAGCATCGAGCCACTGCCCGAGACGATGGGCTGCAAGGGCGGGGAGCACGGCGTGGTCACCCTCGACGACGTGGCCGTCGATACCTCGGCTCTCGTCGGTGCGCCGGGTGAAGGCCAGAAGCACCTGGAGCGAGCGCTGGAGATCAGCCGCGTCTTCATCGCGGCCAGTTCACTGGGCACATCGGAGCGCGCGCTCGAACTGTCCCTGGCCCACGCCCAGTCGAGGGTGACCTTCGGCAAGGCCATCGGGCAGCGACAGGCCATCCAGCGCTACCTCGCCGAGATGGCCACGGACGTCTACGCCCTGCGGGGCATGCTGGCCGATTCGGCTGCGAAGTGGGACGCGGGCACACGGATACCCGCGGAATCCTCAATGGTCAAACAGTTCGGTCTGGAGGCCGTTGGCCGTGTGACCGACCGGGCGCTGCTGGTGCACGGCGGCATCGGCTACACACGAAAGCACCCGATCGAGCGCCTCTATCGTGACGCCCGTCTCAACTGGCTCGAGGAGGGCACGCCCACCATTCAGTACATGGTCGCAGCCCGTGAGCTGCTGTCAGGGTTCCGCTTCCGCGACGACTTCGGACCTATAGGCTGGAACAGGGGCGATGTCCGGGTCCAGGGGAAAGCAGGCGCATGAGCACCAACTACGGGGAGAACCGGGAACGCGTCATCGCAATCGCAGCCGCGTTGTTCGCCCGTAACAGCTACCACGGCACCGGTGTTGCCGAAATCTGCACGGCCGTCGGCCTGGGGCGCGGAGCCTTGTACCACTACATCGGAAATAAGGAGTCTCTCCTCTACGAAATCAGCAGGACCCAGGTCGACCGAATGAACGACCAGGCTGAAGAGCTGGTGCGTGCCGGGCTTCCCGCTGAGAAGCTCCTGAGGGAGATGGCACGGCAACTCCTGCGGAACATCGCGAGTCACCGTTCCGAGTGGGCGGTGTTCTTCCGGGAGTACACGGCGCTCACAGGAGAGAAGCGGGACAAGCTCGTGGCTGCCCGTGAACGCTACGAAGGCTATTGGCGGCAGGCTCTCGACCGCGGCGTCGACGAGAAGGTGCTGCAACCCATGCCCCGACTGCTCGTCAAGGGAATTCTGGGCATGCTCAACTACACGTACCTGTGGTTCGAACCCGAAGGACCGGTCACTCCGGACGAGTTGGCCGACGAATTCCTCGACGCGCTGCTGGACGGCGTGCGTCTGAAGTCCTGAGACACCAGCTGACGCCCTTGGACGCCCTAACGCTACGCACGGGCCCCTACTCATGCGCCAGGCCGGGCGCCGGCCCCGCACGGTTCGTCGAGGTCCGGTACCGAGGTTACTGAGGGAGACTGCGTTCGGGCGGGCGGGCGGCGGGACAGCAGGCATCCGGTCAGCGCGGCGGCGAGGCCGGCCAGCCCGGCCGCCGCGAAGCCCCCCGCCGGCTCAGACAGGTCGATCACTCCCCCGACGATCGGGGATCCCAACGCGAAGCCTGCGCCCAGCGCTGACGAATGCAGGCCCGTCGCCTCGCCACGCACGCCGGCGGGCGCGAGCCGGCTCACCGCGTCGGTCACCGCGGACAGACTCGGCGCGGCGAGCAGCCCTGCACCGACAACGGCCACGCACAACCAGGGCCAACCGTGAGCCAGCCCGGCGGGAATGGTCGCCAGCCCGAGCAGACCGAGCGGGAGCCACGTTGGCAGCGGCCGGGAGAGCGTGCCGTACACCAGCCCGCCGATGATGGAGGCCAGGCCGTACGCCGCCATCACCACGGCGGCCCAGGACACCTGGCCGGCTTCTTCGAGGGCGGCGACGATGGCCAGGTCGGTGCCGCTGAGCAGCATCGTGGTGCCGAACGCCATCACCAGCACGGCGATCATGCGGGGGCCCAGCCATTCCCGGCGGCGGGGGCGGCCGGCCGTGTCCGCATCCACCTCGTCCTCGGCACGCAGGGAAGGGTTGAGCAGGGCCATCCCGGCTCCGCCGACCACGAGCGCGGCGCCGACACCCCACGTCACCGCGCCAGGAGATGCCTTCGCCGCAAAGAGGATCACGATCGGCGGGCCCACCATGTAGGACAGCTCGCCCTGCACCGATTCCAGCGCGAACGCGGCCTGGCGCTGTCCCCCCGTCGTCATCGCGGCGATCGCCTGCCTGGTCACCGACTGGGCCGGCACCATCAGCAGACCCCCGGCGAAGGCGGCGACCAGCAGGGTTCCGTACGGCAGGGTCGGCACGCTCAGCCAGAACACGACTTGCGCCACGGCCGTTACCAGCAGCACAGTGCGCGGGCCCCGCCGGTCGATCAGGTGGCCGAGGAGCGGCCCGCCCAGAGCCAGCCCGGCGGTCAGTGTCGCTGCGACACCGCCCGCTGCCGCGTAGTTCATGTGCAGGCCCAGCACGACATGCATCATCAGCGCGATCACGGCAGAAGTGATCGCGGTACGGGCGAGCAGCGAAACTCCCAGCAGGGATGCCATCCCTGGCACGGCGAGCACCTGTCGGTATCTGGTCACCTGCGTGACGCTAGATCGTCGATGGCGTCATAGGAACCGGCTAATCTGCTGGAGCTGGCATAATGAATATTTATGGCCAGCGAACTTGAGACCGCGTTGTTGCGGTCGTTCGTCACCGCCGTGCGCGCCGGCAGTATCAGCCGTGCCGCGGCCGCGCTCGGACAAACCCAGCCCGCGCTCAGCCAGCAGTTGCGGAAACTCGAGCGCGCGGTCGGCCGTCCGCTGCTCCATCGATCGCCGTCCGGCGTCTCGCCGACCCGGGCGGGTGAGGAGCTCCTGCCGTACGCCGAGCGCATTCTCTCGTTGTGTGCGCAGGCACTCACCGAAGCTGGGCGCGCGCTCACCGGCCACTGTCGTGTCGGGTTGCTCGAAGATCTCGCCGCGTCCCAGCTTTCACAGGCCCTCGCCGACCTCGCCCGGCTGCACCCTGACGCGACGCTGGAAGTGCTCGACTTGTCCAGCGCTGAAATGCGGGAGGCCTACGACGCGGGCAGCGTCCAACTCGTACTCGATCACGTGCTGGACGTTCCCGGGCCGCCGCGCTGGACGGTACGCCGCCCGCTGGTCTGGGCGATCGGTCAGGGTGTGGACCTGGCTGCCGATCCGCTGCCGGTCGTGTTGTTCTCGAACCCCTGCATCTGGCGTACTTCAGTGCTGGAAGCGCTGCAACGTGCCGACCGGGACTGGCGGGTGGCGTTCGAGAGCAACAGCCTCGTCGGTGTGCTCGCCGCAGTACGGGCCGGGCTCGGCGTCGCGGCGCTCATGCCCGCGAACCTCGAACCGGCCATGGCCTGCCACGACGCGGACGCCCTGCCCACCCTGCCGGACGTCGAACTCGGACTCGTACGGCACCCGCGGACTGAAGGTGATCTGCTGATCGATGCCGTGGAGACCGCGCTACGACGCACGATCTGAGATTCGCGGGTGTCCGGCGAGGGCGAGCGCCGAAGTCGCCCCCGGTGACGGCGCGTTGTGCACGTGCACGATGCGCTCAGTGCTGCGGTGCGCGGGGCGGGACGTGCTCTGCCCCCAAGTACGGCACGAGCCTTCCGCCTCAGGTCTGCATCGTGCCTGGGGTCCCCGGCCGGCAACGTGCTCGTGCGGAACAACCCCAGCACCACCAGCATGACCACCCCGAACGACCCTCACGCCCACCACCCTGACCAGCTACTTGAAGAGGGCGCCGCTTCACTGAAGCTCGCAGCCACGGAGCGTCACGGAGTCCACGTAGGTTTGGTTTCCGAAGCTCGATCGCCGGTTACCGGAAAGTCATATTCGGCGCGGAAACGGCTCCGTCCTGCCAGCGGTAGAGGTCGCGCAGCAGGGAAATCTCGGCGCCGTGATGGATCAGCTCCCTGTTGACGTGCAGGACGATGCCCTCCATGGGAAACCGCTCGGGACCCACCGTGGGCGGATTCTCCAGGTCAGCGTCCGAGAGCTCGCGGACCCCCGCGTTCCATTTCCCATACATCTCATCGAGCTGTTGTAGCGCCTCGTCAGCGGTCCCCGCGTAGGCGAATGTCTGGGAGTCGACATCCCGGCCGCCGAAGTGCCATCCGACCCGATAGCCCAGGCAGGAGACGATGATGTGCGCCAGCCGCCAGGCAATCGTGGTCACCGGCGCCGGCACCGGGTCAGGGGACGCGGAGTCCATCGTCCATTCCCCCGAACCTGCCGACATCGGTGCGGCCGACGTGCCATGTGGGCGGATGCTCCAGCAGCCACGCACCGGCTCCCAGAAGTACTCCGCATCGGCAAGACCGTGCAGCCTCGGCCGCAGGTTCTTGTGCCAGTGCCGGTCCAGTTGGTCCGCGATTCGCTCGCTTCTTGTCACTTCCGCACACTACATACACCGGGTACCTGGCTGCGACCCTCGCGGACGCCGTCGCCGGCCGTGGGCCGCGAGTGCTCGGACGAGGCCCGACCCACGGGACCTCGGGCACCGAATGCGCGTGCAGAGGCGACAAGTTCGGTCCCCCTGAGGTGGTTCAGGACACCACGTCCTTCCGGGCGAACCCCCGGAAGGCGAGGGCGAACAGCACCAGGGCATAGGCCACCGAGACGGAAGTCCCCTTGATCATCCCTGTCCACTCCAGCTGGGGCTGTATCGCGTCCGCCCACGCGAATTGCCAGTGCGCGGGCAGGAACTCCCGCCAGGAGCCGAGAGCTTCGACCGCGTCCAGCAGATTGCCGACGATGGTCAGCCCGACCGCTCCGCCGACCGCGCCCAGCGGCGCGTCCGTGACGGTGGAGAGCCAGAACGCCAGCCCTGCCGTGACCAGTTGGGAGACGAAGACGAATGCGACGGCGAGGGCCAGTCTGAACAGGGCATCGGTGGCCGGAATCGAGCTGCCCGTCGGGCTCTGAAGTGGTTGCCATCCGTAGGCGACCGTGCCCACAGCAAGGGAGATGAGGGGCAGCAGCACGATCGCGGCCAGGCTGAAGGTCAGTGCGACCACGAGCTTGCTCCACAGCAGCCGCGCGCGGGGCACGGGTGCGGCGAGCAGATACCGCAGTGACGACCATCCCGCCTCCGAGGCGACGGTGTCTCCGAAGAACAGTGCCACCGGGATCACCAGCAGGAAGCCGGCCGAGAGGAACAGCGCCGAAGCGGCGAAGTTGAGCCCGGAGGCGGTCGCGGTGTCCATCAGGTTGATCCGTTGTTCCCGCCCTCCCCCACCGTCGTCGTCGCCCCCGCCGATGGCGAAGGCCGCTACCAGGACGAAGGGCAGGACGGTCAGGATCACCGCCACCACCGCAGTGCGGCGGCGCCGAAGCTGTCGTACGGCTTCCACACGGAAGGGGAGGGTGCGGCCTGCTCGGAAGCCGGTCGCGGTATCCAACTGGCCGGTCACGAGGTCTCTCCTTCGATCAGGGTGAGGAAGGCGTCCTCGAGTCGACGGTGCGGGCCGAGACCGTTCACGGGGATCTCCATTCCGACCAGTTCCGCCAGCAACCGGGACGGGCTCGTGCCGCCCAGCCGTACCAGCAAGCCTTCGTCGGCCCGTGCGGCGGAGATGACACCTGGCAGTCCGGCCACCTTCCCCACCAGGGCGTCCGACGGAGGTGGGCCGTCGATGCCGATCAGCAGCGTCTCGCCGGAGCCTGTGATCTCCGCGACCGCCCCCGCCTGCACCAGTCGGCCGCGGTCCATGACCACAAGGTGGGTGCAGGTCTGCTCCACCTCGGCCAGGAGGTGGGAGGAAACGATCACGGTGCGGCCCTGGGCGGCGTATCGGATCATGACGTCGCGCATCTCGCGGATCTGCGGCGGATCGAGTCCGTTGGTCGGCTCGTCGAGGATGAGCAGATCAGGCAGGCCGAGCATGGCCTGGGCGATGGCGAGCCGCTGCCGCATGCCCTGGGAGTAGGTGCGCACTGCGCGTTGGAGCGCGTCCCCGAGGCCGGCGATCTCCAGGACTTCGTCAATGCGGGCGTCTGGGGCGGGACGGGCGGTCGCGGCCCAGTACAGCTCCAGGTTGGCTCGCCCGGACAGATGCGGAAGGAAGCCGGGGCCCTCGACGAAGGAGCCCACCCGGGAGAGCACCGGCGCGCCCGGCCGTACCGCGTGCCCGTAGATCCGGATCTCACCGTCGTCGGGCTTGATCAGGCCCATCAGCATGCGGAGGACGGTGGTCTTGCCCGCGCCGTTGGGGCCGAGCAGACCGAGCACTTGACCCTTCTCGACGCGGAAGGACAGGTCCCGTACGGCGTACCGGTCGGCGGACTTCGAATAGCGCTTCGTCAGCCCGGTGATCTCCAGAGGCACTTCTGCCAGCTTCGGATCGGGAGCCGGGGCCGAGGTGCGGCGCCTGCCGCTCACCAGCAGGACCGCGACGACGGCCCCGGCGAGGGGCAGACCCCAGACCCAGGCGGGCAGCGGGACGGTCTCGGCGGTGACACCGCGCGCGGTGGGAACGCTCAGTTCGCTCTCCACCGTGGCGGTGTACGAGCTCGGTTCGGCGGGAGAGGCGTAGCCGAGGTCGGTGGTGGCGAGCACGAGCCGCAGCCGGTGACCCGCCTCGACCTCGTGGTTCACGGCGGGCAGGCGGAGCTGGACGGTCCGGCCCTTCTGCGCGTCGGCGACCCTGATGGGCGAGACGAGCTGCGAAGGCAGTCTCTGGGCGCCGCCAGGCCCGACGTCGTACACCTTCGCAAAGAGCACGGTGTCGTCGGCGCTCTCGGACTTCACTCGCACCGTGACGGTGGGCGAACCGGTGACGCGCAGGGAACTCTTCAGCGGCTGGGAGTCGAAGCGTGCGTGCTGGCCTGGGAAGTCGATGTTCAGCCCGCCGACGCCGAGGGAGGACAGCTGCGAGAGGCCGCTGCTGAGGCTGGGAATGGCGGAGATCGACGGTGGTCCCGCGCCCGGCGGGTTGTTGAAGGGCTTCTGCGCGGGGTCGAGGGTGACCTTGCGGGCACCGTTGTTCAGCCCGGGATAAGCGGTGCCGGTGGCGCCGCGTGTCTGGAGCGTGCCGTCCGTGGAGTCCATCCCCCCGGCCTCGGTGACGCGGAAGGCCGGACCCGCCTCCACGCCCTTCTCGCCCTTCAGGTAGCGGTCGAACCAGGCCGTCGTACGGGTGTCGAGGCGGGCCGTCTCCAAGTCACCGCCGTCGTGGCCGCCTGCGAACCAGTCGACGGAGACGGGCGCTCCGTTGGCACGGATCGCCTTGGCCATGGCGTCCGCCTGGCCGAGCGGGAAGAGGGAGTCGGACTGGCCCTGGGCGATCAGCGTGGGCACCTTGATCCGGTCCCCCACGGCGGACGGGCTGCGCGCTGCGAGCAGTTCACGGGCGGCGGCGTCCGGCTTGCCGCTCACCGCCACCCGCTCGTACATCTCGCACAGCTCCGCCTCGAAGCGGCCACAGCCGCCCTCGGGAGAGCCGGAGCCGAAGAAGACGCCGGCCCAGAGCTTCTTGAAGACCCCGTCCGGGAACAGCGCGTCGGCCAGGTTCCAGTACGTCATCCGCGGCGCGAGGGCATCGACCCGTTCGTCGTGGCCGGCCGCGAGCAGCGCGATCGCGCCGCCGTAGGAGGCACCGGCCACGCCGACCCGCGGGTCGCCGGTCTCGTCGAGCCGCACCTCGGGGCGCTCGGCCAGCCAGTCGATGAGGCGGGACACGTCTGCGACCTCATGCTTCGGGTCGTTGAGGCCTATCTGACCGGTTGAGGCTCCGAAGCCGCGTGCCGACCAGGTCAGCACGGCGTATCCCTCCCGGGCCAGCTTCTGCGCCTGGGCACGCACGCCGTCCTTGCTGCCGCCGAAGCCGTGGCCGAGGAGCACTGCGGGCCGCTTCTCGGACCGGGAGCCCGAGGTGAAGTACGAGGTGTCGATCTGCGCGCCCGGCATGTCGAGGACGCGGTCTGCGCGATGGACCGGCGGTTGCCCTTCGGATGCCAGCGCGTTCCACGTGCCTGCCCCGGCGAGCGTGACGAGGGCGGCAGCCGCGACGAACAGCCGTCTCGAGCGGCCGCGCACCGTGCCGCGCAGTCGGGCTGACAGTTGAGCCGGCCGGCTCCCACCGCTTTTTCGCAGGTCCATGCTGGAACTTTAGAAGCACGGATCCTGTGTTTCGGGGGCCTTCAGGTGGATCCCTGGTTGCGCTCCGGGGCGTATGCTCACCTGCCCGCGTACAACTGACGGGGTACGGCCGTCTCTCGGGTGCTCGCCGCCCAGCGCCTCGTCAACAGCCGGCCCGGACCGCCGTTGTCGGTTCAGCCCGTGCGGTAGAGCGCGGTGAGCAGCTCGATGGCGGCCTGGGTTGCCGGGTGCGGGTCGCCCCGCCACCAGGTGAGGCGTACGGCGATGGGCTCTGCGTCGCGGACGGGCCGGTAGACGATGCCGGGCCGCTGGTACTGGTTGGCGGTGGACTCCGCCGTCACCCCGACGCTTCGGCCGGTGGCGATCGCGGTGAGCCAGTCGTCGATGTCGTGTATCTCCTTCGTGGCCAAGCCGGAGTCCGGTGGCCACAGCTCAGGTGTGGTGGTGCCCGTCCGGCGGTCGATCAGCAGGGTGCGTCCGCTGATGTCGGAGAGCCAGAGCGACCGGCGCCTGGCCATCGAGTCGTCGGCGGCCATGGCGCAGTAGCGGCGTTCCAGCCCCACGATGGCCGAGTCGAAGCGACGGTCGTCCACTGGTTTGCGCATCACGGCGAGGTCGCATGACCCTTCCGCCAGTCCGGCGGTGGCCGTGTTGGCGCGGACGAGTTGCAGGTCGGTCTCCGGGTGCTGGGCGGCCCAGCGGCGCTGGAAGGCGGTCGTGTGGCGGCCGAGTGCCGACCAGGCGTAGCCGATCCGCAGGTGCGCGTCCCCGGCGGTGGCCGTCCGGTACAGGTCGTCCATGTCGGCGAGGACACGTCGGGCCTGCGCCACCACGCGCAGCCCGGTGCCGGTAGGGGTCACTTCGCGGGAGGTCCGGCGCAACAGCCGTACGCCGAGGGTTCGTTCGAGCGAGGCCAGCGTGCGGGAGGCCGCTGCTTGGGAGATCCCGAGGGCGATGGCGGCGTCGGTGAAGGTGCCTTCATCGACGATCGCGACGAGGCAGCGCAGCTGCCGCAGGTCGGCACCATCCATGACTACAGCGTATAGGTGAGCCCGCAGATGCATTTGGCGCATGCAGCGGGACGCCTCACGATCGGCACATGCAAGCAGCGCCAGAACGGTCAGCGGTACCCGGTCACTGGAGGACGTCGGCATCCGCGGCTTCCAGACCCGGCCGGAACTCAGGCGTGGTCGCGATGGTCGGCAGCGGTCTGTCCAACCAGGTCGGCGCGGCGATCGGGTCCCTGGCCTTCCCCGTCATCGGGCCCGTGGGCGTCGTAGCGGTACGTCAGTACGTCGCCGCAATCGCCCTGATGTCGCTCGCTCGCCCCCGCCTGAAGGCGTTCACGTGGCACCAGTGGTGGCCCGTACTGCTGCTGGGCCTGGCGTTCGGTTCGATGAACTTGTCTCTGTACTGCGCCATCGACCGCATCGGTCTCGGGCTGGCGGTGACCCTCGAGTTCCTCGGTCCGCTCAGCATCGCCCTGGCTGCCTCGCGCCGCCGGACCGACGCGTGCTGCGCGATCATCGCTGCTGCAGGTGTCGTCACCTTGATGCGCCCGCAGCCCTCCACCGACTACCTGGGAATGGGGCTGGGCTTGCTGGCGGCCGTCTGCTGGGCGTCCTACATCATGCTCAACCGCACCGTCGGACGACGCGTCCCCGGAGCGCAGGGGTCGGCAGCCGCCGCTGCGCTCTCTGGCCTGGTCTTCCTCCCGGTCGGCATCACTCTGGTCCTGCGGCATCCGCCGACCACGGGCGCCGTCGCCTACGCCGTGGCCGCCGGAGTGCTCTCCTCGGCCGTGCCGTACCTCGCGGACCTCTTCAGCCTGCGCCGCGTACCGGCCCACGCGTTCGGGCTCTTCATGAGCATCAACCCCGTGCTCGCCGCCGTGACGGGCTGGATCATCCTCGGACAGCGGCTGGGCTGGAGCGAGAGCGCCAGCATCGGTGCCATCGTCGCAGCCAACACGCTCAGCATCGTCACGTCTCGCAGGTGATGAATGACCGGTGGCTGCCTGGCCGCGTCCCGGTCCACACGCCGCGGAGCCATGCTTCAGGCAGCGACTGTCCGGACCGGGCAGCAAGTCGACTGCGACGGTCACCGCAGGGGGAGTTCGTCCTTCAGCCCGTCATTACGGGCACCGGGTCTGCTCCCACGCTGCTTGGGCGCTGAGAGTCACATCGGGTTTGAGCATCGTGCCGTCGAATTCCTCAACGGGGCGGCTGTCTGCGGCAATTCGATGGATCCAGTCGAAGTTGGCGAGGGCCCCGCGGCCCAGCGCCACCATGTCGGCGTGCCCGTCTTCTAGTACGTGGCGAGCCCGGACCCGATCGTGCATTCCGCCGTTGGCGATGACCGGCAGGCCGGTGACATCCCGGGCGAGCCGCGTGACGGTGACGTCCGCGTCCAGTGTGGCCGTCTCGAGCCAGTCCCGCCCCTCACTGGCCAGATGGATGAAATCGGCTCCGGCATCGGCGACTGCGCTGAAGATCGTCTCGGCTTCCTGAACGCCTCCGGGCCAACGGTATTCGAGGTCGTTGACCTTGGTCTGGGACAGCCGGATTCCGACCGGGTAGGCGTGTCCGACCGCCCTGCGCACAGCGGTGAGAACCTCGGCCGCGAGACGTACCCGGCCTCGAACGTCTCCGCCGTAGGCGTCGTCGCGCAGGTTGGTGTAGGTGGTCAGGAACTGGTCGATGAGGTAGCCGTTGGCTCCGTGGACTTCGACCCCGTCGAATCCGGCTGCCTTCGCGCGGACGGCTGCGGCTGCGAATCCGGCGATGACGTCATCGATGTCGGACGTCGTTGCGGCCGTGGGAAGCGCGAAGGACCCCTCCCCGCCGTAGGCGGACATCTTGGTTCCCTTGGGAGCGACAGCTGACGGAGCGATCAGCCTCTCGCGATGGTGGTTGTGCTGCACCAAGGCGCCGGCGTGCATCAACTGGAGCATGATCTTGGAGCCTTCGGTGTGCACAGCGTCGGTGACGGCGCGCCATCCTTCGACCTGCTCCTCGGTCACGGCTGCCGGCTGGTTCGGATACGCCTGGCTGTGCAGGTGGTCGGTGTACGTGCCTTCGCTGACTATCAGCCCGAATCCTCCTGCCGCAAAGCGGGCGTAGTACTTGGCCATTCTTGCGGTGGGGACGCCGTCTCCTGCGGTACTGACGCGCGACATCGGTGCAACGACCGCCCTGTTGGACAGATCGAGCCCGCCGAGCCGCACAGGTGCCAAGACGGGGTGATTCGACACTGGTACTCCTTCGATACTCACAACGAAACGCAGCCGACCGCTGGTTTCGCGGTCGCTGGCACGGCCGTTGGGCTGGGATCGCACGAAACGGCCCACAGACAGAATGTGATGTACTTCCAGGAGTAACAAGTACGGTCTTTTTTGGTACGTAGTATCAAGTTGTATACCGACTCAGGAGCGGGCAATGGGTGAACCTCGGGCCGACACACCGGATTACTGCGTAATCGAGGCGGCCATGGAGGTCATCGGCGGCAAGTGGAAGATGGCGATCTTGAATCTTCTGATTCCAGGGCCGCAGCGGTTCAGTGAACTCCGGCGGGCGATGCCGACCATCACGCAACGGATGCTGACCCGCCAGCTTCGTGAACTCGAAGGCGACGGCCTGGTGCAACGCACGGTCTATCCGCAAGTGCCGCCGAAGGTGGAATACGCCCTGACAGAAGTCGGCTCGAGTCTGCAAGCCATCGCCCACCAACTGGAATCGTGGGGCCAGTGGTATCGCGAACAGCTTGCGAGCAGCCGGCCGTTGCCGCCCACCTGACACTGACCGGCCGGGGGCGACCGGCGCCTTCAGGAACGTGGATCCCGCCAGGGACTCCGGCAGTCGCGCAGGCCCGGTGAGCGAGCAACCCGGCTGCCCGGAGGCGGCCCTCAGCTCAGCGGCAACGCCGCGTTGCCCGTGCCCGCGCCACCGTCGACGCTCAAGGACGCCCCCGTGATCCAGCCCGCGTCGGGGCCGCACAGAAACGCCACCGCCCCGGCGACGTCCTCGGGCGTGCCCGCGCGGGGCCAGGGCTGTCCACCGCGGATGGAGCGCACGTAGTCGGCACCCAGCGGATTGACTTCGCTGCTCACTTCTATGAAGCCGGGCGAGACCGCGTTGACGCTGATCTCGTGCTGGGCCATCTCCAGCGCGAAGGCCTTCGTCAGCATGTCCAGGCCGGCCTTCGAGACGCAGTAGTGCGCGGCGCCACGGCGCGCTCTGGTGGACGCCCCGGAGCTGATGTTGACGATGTGGCCGCCGCGCCCTTCCTCGACGAGCCGCTGCGCGAAGGCGCGGGAGAGCGAGAAGACGGCGGAGAGATTGACGTCAAGCACTGTGTCCCAGGACTCGTCCGCCATGTCGAGCAGGGGCGTGCTGGGGTACAGCCCGGCAGCGTTGACCAGGATGTCCAGCCCTGACCACACCTCACGGGCGGCGTCGACGAAGCCGGGCAGGGACTCCCTGTCCCTGAGGTCCACGGCGAGCGGCACCGCCTCCTCGGGCGGTCCCAACCCTGCTGCCACGTCCGCCAGTCGGTCCTGGCGCTGATCTGCGAGGACGACACGAGCGCCGTCGCGGTGCAACCGCCGTGCGATTGCGGCGCCGATGCCACCGGCCGCGCCGGTGACCAGGGCTCGGCGGCTCTCCGCCACCGCTGGTGGTCCCGTCATCGTTCAGTCCTCGCCTCTCTGCACACGTCCGCCCTCGCCGTCGGCCCGTATGTCAGCTCCGTCAAAGGTGTACGAGGCGTCGAAGCGTCCCCTCAACGCCGCGTAGTCGTCGCGGACTTGAGCCGCGGCGCGGTCGTGTCGCCCCCGGCAGTCGTCGTCGGTCCGGCCCCCGGCGTCCAGGACGCGGCGCGCCTCCGCTGCACCGTCAGCCAGCAGGTCGACCACGCACCAGGCGAGCAGGACGGCAGGTTCGAGGGCTGCCGCGACGTGGTCGGTGACCTGGTAGTCGGGACTGTGCGCGTCGCCCACGGCTCCGGCGGTGAACGGGTGCAGCACGGGCATCACTTCGCCCAGGTCGCCCATGTCGGTGGAGGCGCCGCGATGCCAGCCCCTGACGACCTGCCCGGGCCCGAACAATGTCTCCGCGTTCGCGCGGCACAGTTCCACCAGGTCCGGATCCTGATGGTGCGGAAGGTAGTTGAGGGTGGTCTCGATTGTGGCCGTGGTCCCCAGGGCGACTGCTCCGGCACGCACCGCGCGGTCCACCGCCGCGCATGCGTCCCGCAGGGCGGCGACCGTGCGGGCTCGGATGACGATCTCCAACTCCGCGCGGTCGGGCACGGCGGTCGGGGCCGAACCACCGTGCGGCATCACGGCGTTGACGCGCACCGCGTCGTCGTCACGGAAGGTCTCGCGCTGCGCGTCGATCGCGGCGAGCGCGAGCGTCGCCGACTTGAGCGCGTTCACGCCACGCCACGGGGACGCACCGGCGTGGCTGGCCCGTCCCTGGAAGAGGACTTGTTTGACCACCGAGCCGTTGTGGCTGTCGCCCACGGACAGACGTGGAGCGCCCTCGCCCGCCGTATGGCACAGCATCGCCATGTCGATGTCGTCGAAGGCGCCGCGCGCGATGAGGTCGGCCTTGCCGACGAGGTGGCGCAGTTCACCGGCCCGCACGAGCTCGCGCCGCCAGGCCAGTTCCGTGCTCTCCTCGGCCGGTACGGCGAAGAAGACCACGTCGCCGTCGAGTTGCTCCCGTACCGCGGCGAGACCGGCCGCCGCACCCAGCATCGAGGCGATCTGAGCGTGGTGGCCGCAGGCGTGCGCCGCGCCGGTGGCGGGATCGGCGAGTGGGTGGGACGGCAGCAGCAGCGCGTCGAGTTCGCCCAGGACCGCGACGGTCGGTCCGCTGCCGCGGCCGGTCATACGCGCCTTGACACCGGTACGGGACAGCCCGCGTTCGAAGGGCAGCCCCATGCCGGTGAACCAGTCGGCCACGAGCGCCGCGCTCCGCTCCTCCCTGAACCCGGCCTCCGGGTGGCGCTGCACGTCCTCGCTGACGTTCAGCACGCGGTCACGGGAGCGTTCGACGGCTTCGCGCACCGCCCGCTTGACCTGAGTGGCCTGGCCCACGGTGGTCAAGCGGGCTCCCCGGCAACGCTGTTGGAGGGCGCACTGAGGTGCCGTCCGAGTCCGCGGCGGAAGCCCTCGGCCGTCTGCGGGGTGATGAGTGCGCCGATCACGGCCACCCCTGCGCCGAAGACCAAGAAGGAGAAGGCGACTTCGAAGGAGTAGTGCTCGGCAAGGAACCCCATCACGAACGGGGACACCGCACCGGCCAACTGGCCGCCGAAGTTGACCATGCCGCCGCCCACGCCTGCGTATTCGGCGGGCAGCATGCGCAGCGGAAGCCCGAAGATCTGCATGTACGCGAGGTACATCACCAACGTGCCGGCCGTCTCCCAGAGGATGAACTCCCCGGCGGTCTCCGCCCGCACCATGAAGATCAGCAGCACTGCCGTGATCAGCATGACGGGGATGACGACCCTGCGATGGTTCCCGCGCAGGTAGCGGTCGAACACCCAGCCTCCGAGCACCATGCTGACGGCCGCGGCGAACCACGGGATTCCCGCGAGCACACCCGCGCCGGTCAGGGACACGCCTTTGCTCTCACGCAGGAACGTCGGCACCCAGGAGACGAGCCCCCAACCGATGATGTTGAAGCCGCAGAACATCAATGTGAAGCGCCACATCACCGACGAGCGCAGCAGCCGCAACGCGTCCCGCACGGGCACCTGCACGGGAGCCGCCGTCTTCGCGGCCGGGGCGTCGCCGTCCGTGGCGGTCTCCTCGTCCTTCCTGGTGAGGGCGGGCGGCAGGCCCTTCCACAGGACGAAGACCATCCCGGCGCCCAGCACCGCCACGGCGAAGAACGCACCGCGCCAGCCGAACGCCGCCACCAGGGGCGCGGCGACCATCGGGGCGATCGCGGCCCCGAAGGGGTTCGAGGCGGACATGGCTCCATTCGCGGTCAACCGCTGCTTGCGCGTGGTGCGTTCACTGATCGCCTTGATCGACGCCGCGGGGAAGATGCCCTGCAGCGCACCGAAGAGACCGCGCAGCGCCAGCATCGAACCGAGCCCGCGAGCCAGTCCGCAGGCCGCCGTGAACACACTCCATCCGGCTGCCGCCACCAGCATGGTGCGTTTGGCACCCCAACTGTCCGCCAGGATTCCGCCGGGTATCTGGAAGAGCGCGTACGTGATGAAGAACGCGGTGAGCACCAGGCCCTGTTCGGTCTCGCCGAGGGAGAATTCGTCGCCTATCTCCGGCAGCGCGACGGTGATGACCAGACGGTCGATGTAGTCGACCAGCCAGGCGAGGAACAGCACGACGACGGTCACCTGGGCCACTCTCGACGCGGGCGGGCGCCGGGCCGTGCCGGTCGTCCTCCCCGCGTCACCCGAGTTGTCGGCGCCCTTCGTATTCTCCGTCTCCAGTCCCATGCTTCGCCTCCATGCAGCGCGTCGGGAGACCACCACCCGGCGTGGGCACGGATGATGCAGAGCAGTCTGCAAACCCGGCGCACCGAGCGGCTTGTGGGGGGCGACGAGGTTATGGCCGATCATTCATGCCGTACTCCAAGGGCGAAGAGCTGTATGCCCGCGCTGAGCCGCTCGTGCGGATCGGCCAGGTCCAGGCCGGTCAACTCACGTACGCGGCCGAGCCGGTAGCGGAGCGTGTTCGCGTGGATGTTCAGCGCACGGGCCGCCGTCCCGGTGTCCCCGAAGGCGTCGAGGTAGACCGCCAGCGTCGAGGTGTAGTCGGTGCCGCGTCTGCGGTCGTGCGCCCGGAGACGCGAAACCGGGCCCGCCTGGAGACGTTCGTCGGTGGCCACCGTCTCGCTCAGAACGATGAGGTTGGCCGTACCGCGCACGTCGTCGTACGAGGCGCAGCGCACTCCCCTTCGGCCTCGCCGCTTCAATGCCCGTACCACCAGCTCGGCCTCCGTGCGGGACGCGGGCAGCTCACCGATGTGGGCGACGCTCGGGCCCATGCCCACCAGCAGCTCCACGCCTACCGATTCGGCCACGGACGCGGCCATGCCGGACGCGGCCCGTGTGATCCCCTCCGGATCGGCGGCATCGAGCAGGACGATGACGACGCGGTCCGGTCCCGTCGTGGCCACCGCACGCCAGCGGTATCCGGCGAGGTGGCGCAGCGACTCCTCGCGTACGCGGTGCGCCACGGCCGGGCCTCCCGCCGGCGGGCCGCTCCCGCCGCCTGAGGCCGTGAGATCAGCGAAGTCCGCGACGATGACGGCCGCGGGCACATCGGGCGGGATCCCCAGGTGCGCGCCAGCCGTCCGCGGATCGACCTCTCCGAGCAGCAGCCGCCCGACCAGTTCCTCGCTCATCCGGTGCCGGGCCAGCTCCTCCTGATCGAGGCCGAGCAGACGGACCGCCGCCACCGGGGCGGTCTCCGCGAGGAGCGAGGCGGCGTTCCCGGCGAGCGGTCCGCCGCTCTCCGCGACCCAGATCGAACCCAGGTTCTCCTTCCCCGCCCGCACGGCCACGGCCAGCCTGCGGCCCGCGCCGAGTTCGGGGACGGCCTCCACCGCGACCACGCCGTCGTCCGACCACAGCCTGCGGTAGACGCCCAACTGCGTCAGCTTGCTGCGGTACCCGGGCGGACCGTGCTGCTCCAGCACTGCCGCCCTGCGCATGTCGTCGTCGCCCTCGGTGAGGCGTGAGGCGGCGAGCAGCTCCTGCCCCGGCGTGAAGATCATGACCGAGCCGTGCACGAGTCCCGCGAGAGTATTGGCCAGGCTCGAGAGGTCCTGCTGGCGGGAGAGCACCCCCACGTTTCCGTGCCGTGGCGTGGCCGCAAGGGCGAGCAGCGCCCGCAGCCTGCCGATCACCTCGGCCCACTCCAGCTCGGTCGACAACCCCAGCAGAGCCACGCCGTGTCCTTCGGCGAGGGCTGCCGCTCCCGGCGGGGGTCCCCCGCGGTTCCGGACGAGCACAGCGCGCGCGCCGTCGGAGGCAGCGGCGGCGAGCAGCTCCGGGAGGCCCCCCTGACCGTCGGCACCGCGAGTACCACTCGGAGCACGGGGGCTGCCGGCAGCGCCGGTACCGATGGCCAGCAACAGGTCGGCGTGGTGCGGGTGTTCGTCGCACTGCTCGCGTACGGCGATGTCCGAGACGGGCACCTCCAGGCCGTGCGGGGCGGCCCAGACCTCGGCCCCGTCCGGGCCGAGGGACTCGATGACCGCCGCCAGCGTCACCGGTCCGGCACGCCCGGCATCTCCGTACCCCGGGTCCGCCTGCCCGCGCTCTCCCGGGCTGCCCGCCGTGGGCTTGTGCTCCGCCATGAAGGATCAGCTCCAAAGCTTGGTGGCTGGCACAGACTGTCGCACGGCGACGGCCGGTGATGCTGGTCGGCGACCACGGGACTTACGCACGTCCGGTCCCGCCCACCCGGTACCACCCGGCGAACGCGGCAAAGGAGCCTCGCTGTGCCAGCCTCGTCCCTGCCTGATCCGCAGGACTTCCTCGAGAAGCTCATCGCGGAAAGGCACGCCATGCTCGACGACCTGGACAGGCTGGTCTCCGCCGAGTCGCCCTCCTCGGATCCCGTTGCGCTGCGCACCTGCCGGTCCGTGCTGGAGGACATCGGCACGCGACTGCTCGGCGAGCGGCCCACCGTGCTCCCCGACGCGGACAGCCCGGAGGGAAACGGGACCCCGGGCGGCCTGCTGTGGCGACTCGGCCCGGCCGGACGCCCGCCGGTGCTGCTCGTCGGACACCTCGACACCGTCTGGCCCCTGGGGACGCTGCGCCACCGCCCCTTCGACGTACGCGAGTCGCGGGCCACGGGGCCCGGCGTCTTCGACATGAAGGCGGGGCTGGTCCAGGGTCTGCACGCGCTGGCCGGGCTGCATGCCGCGACGGGCGCCTACCCGTCCGTGGCCTTCCTCGTCACCACGGACGAAGAGGTCGGATCACCACTGGGCGGCCCCGTCGTCACCAAGTTGGCAGGGGAGTCGCGCGCCGCGCTCGTCCTGGAGGGGGCAGCCGACGGCGGAGCGCTCAAGCACGCGCGGAAGGGCTGGTCCTTCTACGACATCTCCGTGACGGGACGGGCCGCCCACGCCGGCCTCGATCCACATCAGGGCCGCAACGCCCTGGTGGACCTGGCCGGTCTCGTCGTCCGCCTGAGCCAGTTGGCGTCCGCCGACGGGGAGACGACGGTGACACCCACGATGGCCGCAGCCGGAACCACGCAGAACACCGTCCCGGACCGCGCTCACGTGACGATCGACGTACGGGCCCCGGACTCGGCGGCGCAGCGGGAGTTGGATGCTGCGTTGCGCCGACTGGTCGCCGGGACTGCCCAGTTGCCGTACGAGATCAGCGGCGGGATCAACCGCCCGCCGCTCGAGGAGACGCAGGCACGCGAACTCCTGGGGCTCGCACGCACCGCCTTCGGCCGCCTCGGGCTGCACTGGCCGGGCTCGGCACGGGTCGGAGGTGTCTCCGACGGCAATCTGTGCGCCGCGGCCGGCGCTCCGACACTGGACGGACTCGGCGCTGTGGGCGGCGGCGCGCACGCCGATCACGAGTGGGCCGACATCGCTCGCATGCCGGAACGGGCCGCGCTCGTAGGGCAGATGACTGCCGACCTCGACAGCACGCCCCGGCCCGACTGACCGATACGAGGAACGTTACGCTCCCCGCCGGGTTCGGAACGACGCCGAAGGAGGCCTCGTGTCCGCTCAGGACCTCCACCCCAGTGCCAGGTCGACCGCCGTCCAGGCAAGCGCTGTCGCACCATCGGTGAGGGTCCGCTCGGCGACCTCGCCGATGCAATGATCGGCGAACTCCTTCTGATGGTTCAGCACCGGAAAACAGTCGAGTCCGATGTAGGGGTGAATGGCGGGGACGACCTGCGAGACGTTGCCCATGTCCGTCGACGCGCGGCACATCTGCGTCTCGGGGCCCTCGGTGGCAAGTTGGCGCCCCAACTCGACGGCATTCTGCTCGTACAACTTCAACGCCGACTCTTGGGTGCGGAAGTCGGAGTACGGCTGCGACTCCGGCTCGATCTCCAAGTCGCACCCGGTGGCCAGAGCACCCGCCTCGAAGCAGCGGCGCACCTTCTCCTCGGTTTCGGCAAGTTCCGCCAAGTCCTTCGCGCGCACATACCAACGTCCCGCCGTCGTCTGTGGGATGGCGTTCGGAGCCTCTCCGCCTGAAGTGACGATGCCGTGCACACGGACGCTCGTCGGCAACTGCTGGCGCAGCATCCCGATCGCGACCTGCGCGATCGTGAACGCGTCCGCCGCGTTTCTTCCATGGGTCGGGTAGGCCGCCGCATGCGCGGCCTTGCCCCTGTAGCGGATCGCCGAGTGCGACACGGCGAAGGGGGCGGCGCGGGCGACGTCCACCGGGGCCGGGTGGGCCATCATCGCGAAGTCGAGGCCCTCGAACGCGCCGCGGTCCAGCATCTCGATCTTGCCGCCACCGCCCTCCTCGGCAGGGGTACCGAAGACCTCGACGGTGATTCCGAGTTCGTCTGCTCGCTGGGCCAGCGCGATCGCCGCACCCACCGACATCGCCGAAATGAGGTTGTGCCCGCACGCATGGCCGATGCCCGGCAAGGCGTCGTACTCGGCCATGAAGCCGATGCGCTGCGCACCTGATCCGAGCCGGGCGTGAAAGGCGGTCGGCAGGCCGACGAAGCTCTCCGTGACCTCGAAGCCGTTGCGGCGCAGGACCTCGGCCACGTTCCTGGCGGACTCGATCTCCTGCCACGCCGTCTCGGGGTTTCGGTACAGGCTCTCCGACAGCGCGATCAGTTCGCCGCGGATGCTCTCGACGTCTCCCTGGACGCGCCTCTTCGCCTCACTCATCGCCGGGCACCCCGTATGCCGGGGCCGTACTGGGGTCGATGCCGCGCGTCACGTAGTCCCGACGCTGCGGCAGCCACCTCTCCAGCAGCACCTCCAGGTCCGAGATCGGAGTCTCGCTCCAGTCGACACGGAGGTCGGTCTCGCGCCACCCGGAGTCGCGAACGACCGCGAGTCCCGCCGAGTGGAGATCGCCGGCTTCGCCACCGGCGGTCAGGCCGGCCTTCAGCGCTGTGAGCAGCTGCCGCTCGAACTCGCCGGCGGTGGACTCGAACCCCTTCAGGACGGCATCGACGACACCGGCGTTGTCGAGCAGGTTACCGGCGGCCACTGCGTTCTCCGACGTGCGTGAGTGGTGGACACCGAGGGTCCGCACACCGGAATGGACTGCCGGAGCGTGCTGAGCTCCGATGACGGCCACCTGGCGGTAGTCCATCGTGTCATCGTGTTCGCGGAGTCCGGCCAGAGCCTCGTCCGCCGCGTCCCCCGCGGCGAGCCTGTCGAGGAGCCAGTCACCGAACCGGGGGTCGGTGATGTTCTGGGAGGCCACGACTCCCACACCACTGCGAAGGTGAAGGCAGCGCGCAGCCACGCAGGGAGAGGACGAAGTGACCGCCATTCCGAAGGCGCCTGAGTCGTCCCTGGCCAGGATGGAGAACGTCATGCGCGCTCCCCGAGAACGGCCGTGGCATCGATCTCGACGAGCCACTCGGGACGGGCGAGCGCCTGGACGACAATGCCGGTCGAGACCGGGTGAACGCCCTTGAGCCAACGCCCCATCACGCGGTACACGGTCTCGCGGTAGCGGATGTCGGTGAGGTAGACGACGACCTTGACGATGTCCTGGAGCTCACCGCCGGCCTCTTCCAGCAGCATGGCGATGTTCGACATCGCCTTCTCCGCCTGGGCCTCGACGTCGCCGATGCCCACGCTCTCGCGGGTTTCCAGATCCTGCCCGATCTGACCCCGCAGATACACGACGCCACCGGCGACGACGGCCTGGCACAGATCGTTGTCGAGATTCTGCTCGGGGTAGGTGTCCTTGGTGTTGAAGGTACGGATTCTGGTGTGCTTCATGAGCGTTCCCCAATCTCTTGGAGCTCCCGGGCCGAACCAGCGGGCGGCTCCCACTACGTGGTCGCCGCCGCCTCCGCGGAGTTGTAGGCGCGGTAGGCCCGGCGGATCATGATGTGGTCGGCGAGGAATCCGGCGTCGTGCCAGACACCCCAGATGAAGCTCGATCCGCGCCGTGACTGCCACGGCAGGCCGAGGAAGAAGACGCCGGGCTCGGACGAGATGCCACGACGGTGCTGCGGTCGCCCCTTCTCGTCGAACGCGTCGACCTTCAGCCAGCCGTAGTCCTGTGTGAAGCCGGTGGCCCAGACGATCGAGGTCACGCCCGCCCCGGCGAGGTCGAGTTCGAGCAGGGGGTTCGTCACACAATCCGGGTCGGGCTGGAGGTGGTGGGCCCCTGGCTCCTCGGGTAGGTCGAGGCCGTTGCGTTCGATGTAGGCGTCGGCCTCCTGGAGCAGTGACAGGTAGTTGGCGTCACCCAGGGCGATGTTCTGCTCGAGGTCCGAAGCGAAGCGGATCTTCCCGTCCTTGTAGGACTCTGCCGTCCCGACCAGCCTGATGCCGTCCGCGGCGAGGTTGCGGAAGTCGACGGTGTGGCCGCCCCTGGCGCCGCTGACCGCGATGGTGACGTGCTCGGCGCCCTGGGGCGGCGTTGCCGCCTCCCACTTGTTGAGGACACCGAGCCACCAGACGAAGTCACGGCCGCGGTAGCGTCGCGGGGGCCGGTCGTGCGGGCTGACGGCGAGGTAGACCTCGCGGCCCGACCCACGGAGTTCATCGGCGATCTGCACACCGGAGGACCCGGCCCCGATCACGAGGACGGCCCCTTCCGGCAGCTGCCGCGGGTTGCAGTAGGTGCTGGAGTGGATCTGCTGGATGCCGGCCGCGTCAGGCACGACGGCCGGGATCACCGGCTTCTGGAAGGGACCCGTCGCGGCCACCACGTAGCGGGCGTCGATGGTGCCCTCCGAGGTGACCACGTGGAATCCGGGCTCGCCGATGTTCTTGGTCACGGATATCACCTCGACCCCGGTGCGGATCGGAGCGTTGATCTTCTCCGCGTACTCCGCAAGATAGGCCGCCACCTCTTCCTTCGTGGGGAAGGCGTCGGGTGCGCATGGGAATTCCAGGTTCGGGAAACGGTCGTGCCACGCAGGGCCGTTGGCCACGAGGGAGTCCCAACGGGACGTCCGCCACCGCTCGGCGACGCGGTCGCGCTCCAGGACGATGTGCGGGACACCGTGGTTACCGAGGTGCTCGCTCATGGCGATCCCGGCCTGGCCCCCGCCCACGACGACAACTTCCGTCGCTGTGCTCGACATCCGTACGTACCTCCACTCGATATCATCTGGTGCACCGCCCGTTGGCGACTCGTCCGGGAAGGAATCACTTTGTCCTGCAACCGGCGACGGCGGAGGCGAGGTGGAGTGAGGAGCGTCTGCCGTCCTGGCCAGTCGGCGATTCCTACGTCGAGACACTCAGGAACTCGACGAGTTCTGCTTCAATGCGCAGCACTTACTTGACTCCCTTTGTCTTCACGACATTGCCCGGGGTCGGATGTTCACCACCGTACGGAGAAGCGGTCTCGTCATCCAGAATGGATTTCCGTAGGTCCCTTCGGTTATCTCAATACCTCGGGCCTGAGGAGATGCACGGCCATCTCGATGAAAGTCGCGACCCGTTTGCTGGGCACGCGGTCGCCCGGCGTGACCGCGACGACATCCAATCCCTCGTGTCTGACTGTGAGTTCCTTGGCCACGTACGGCAGGCCCTCGTAACTGACCGTCGTCCTCGGCCGTTGACTCAGCAGCGAATACCCCGCACCCCTGGCGACCAGACAGCGCACCAGCTCGGAATTGGGCGTGCGGAAGCGGATGTTGGGGGTCACACCCTCCGCATCGAAGACGGACAGGAAGTACTGCCCGCCCGGCTCGAGGTCGAAGAGGATATAGGGCTCCTCCGCCAGTTCACGCAATGCCACGGTGTCCGCCTGGGCAAGGCTGTGCTCAGGATGCAGCAGGACGTAGGGCGGCACGGCCGTCAGCTTGGTGGCGGTGTGGCCGAGGTCCGTCAAATGGTTCCGGAATCGGTACGCATACATGACGGCCACGTCGCTCTTGCCCTGTTCCATCTGTTCCAGGAGCGCGTGCTGCGATCCTTCCGAGAAGTTCACGTCCACAGCCGGGTAATGGAGCATGAACTCGGTGACGATGGCGGGAAGAAGGAGGGGCGCAATCGTCGAATAGCAACCGATGTGAAGTTCCCCTGCCAACTCCCCACTCAGGCCGGCCACCCGGCGCTCCAGGCTCGAGACCTCCCGCAGCAGGCGCCTGGCCTCGGCCAGGACCATCTGGCCGTCACGGGTGAGCGAGAGTCCCCGGGCATGCCGCACGAAGAGGTTGATCTTGAGGACGCGCTCGAGGTCGGCGATCGCGGAGGAGACCGTCGACTGCGAGAGATGGAGTGCCTGCGCCGCGGCAGTGACCGTCCCATGTTCGGCGACCGCGACCAGGTAGTCGAGCTGTCGCAGGGTCACGTTGATCATGAGCACTCCTGTCCGCCACGGTGCACCGACAGCGGGGCCGGCCTGTCGGCGGCCTTCATCGCTGCTGCTCAGCGTACGGGGGCAGAGAGTCCGCCTCCCGCGGAGACGTCCGACTCGTGGAGGAGGTCGGTGCTCTTGGTCTCCGGGATCGTCAGGACCGTCAGCAGGCCCACGATGCCGACGACGATGAGGGTGTAGGCCGGGATCATCGGGTCATCCGTTGCCGAGATGAGCCACGTGTTGATGTACGGCAGGGTGCCGGCGAAGGCGGCACCGGCAATCGCGTAGGCCATGGACAGACCGCTCTGCCGGGTGCGGGTGGGGAAGAGCTCGGCGACGGTCGCGGAGTGCGTGCCCAGGATGATCGCCAGAATGGCGGCAAGGCCGGCGGTCGCCGCGAAGGCAGCGGACTCGGAGCCTTGGCGCATGAGGAGGAACAGGGGCACCGCACCCACGATGAGCATCCCGGCAGCGCTCAGCAGGACCGGCTTGCGCCCCACATGGTCGGAGGCGATGCCGGAGAGCGGGATGAGGGCGATGGCGACCAGCGACGCGGCCGTCGAGAGCAGAGCGGCCTGATCGGGGTGCAGCCCCACAATCTCCTCCTGGTAGGTGAGGAGGTAGACCAGCACCACGTAGAACGTGCAGTTCATGAAGGTCTCAATACCGATGGTCTGGAAGAACTGCTTGCGGTTGCTCTTGAAGACCTCGGTGACGGGCGAGGCCGGGATGGTGTCGAGTTCCTCCAGCGCGCGGTACTCCGGGGTGTCCTCGACCTTCAGGCGTATGTACAGACCGACGAGGGCCAGGGGAACCGTCAGGAGGAAGGGAATGCGCCAGCCGCCGGCGAAGATCGCCTCTTCGCTCAACGTCGCATGGAGCGCCCACACGACGAAGGACGCGAGCAGGAAGCCGAGTACGGAGCCGACCTCGATGGCCGAGGTCCCCAGACCACGACGCTTCGCCGGGGAGTACTCCGCGAGGAAGGCGGCGGCTGAACCGAACTCACCACCGGCCGCGAGACCCTGGATGATCCGGGCGACGACGAGGAGTATCGGAGCAACCACACCGATCGTGTCGTAGCCCGGGATCAGACCGAGCAGCAGAGTTCCGGCGGCCATGGAAATGATGACCAGGGAGAGGGTCTTCTTGCGGCCGAAGCGATCACCCAGGTGCCCGAAGATGACCGATCCGAGGGGTCGGACAAAGAAGGCGATGGCGAAAACGGCGAAAACGGAGAGGAGGCTCGCCGTGCCGTCCTGGTTGGGGAAGAAGATGTCCGCCACGGTCGTGGCCATATAGGCGTAGACCGCCCAGTCGAACCAGTGGACGAGGACGCCGATAGACCCAGCGATGACACTGCGTCGTAGACCTTTTTGCGTTGTCCGGTCATCCGCAAGCGTGGTTGCCATCGATGCTCCTACATCAGCGGGGAATCTCCCGGTAGCCGGGGTGCGCAGCAGCGTAGGTGGCCATCTCGGTCCCAACCAGAGGAAAAAATCGATGGTCCCCACGGTCTCGTCGATGCCTTTTCCCACAGGGGCCGCAAGACGTCAGGGATGTGCGGCCGATGCTGCCGAGGCGTTCGCGATTGGTCCGGCCCGTGAACGGGGCGGCGGCCCGCGCCGCGGGGCGGCGATCAAGTTGCCCACCTGCCCTTCTGGGCTCGGTACCGAACAAGCTGACGTCGTCGATGACGTGACCTGACAGCGGCGCGAGAACGCCTCGCAGAGGGCGGGAACTCTGCGATGTCGATGCGGTGGTGGCGCCGCAAATGAGCCGTCAGCACCGTCGTCGAAGTGGCATCCCAGACCGTCCGGACCGCTGCCCGTCCCGTGCCAGTAGCATGAGCCCTTAAAGGTACACACCAATGCGACCTCACCACGATCACCGACCTGCAGGAGAGCGCGCTGTACTCCGGCCTGAAGGTCGCCGAGAAACTCAACCCCGACGGACCGCAGCTCACTTCCTTCAAGCAGCGGCTCGCGGACGACGACCTCCTCGACACCTCGTACGACATCCCTGACCGGGTCCGCGTCCTCCCCAGGCAACCGTCATCCAACCCACCACAGGAGAACGACCATGACCGACAAGGACGTTGAAAGGACCGGAGGGCAGGCACACCCGCAGGCTCCTTGGTGGGCGGGCCTCGGGACGCTTGGCGCCCTCACTCTGATCGTCCTCGGTGGAATCGCGGCAGCCTGGACCTTCCTCGCCCCCGCCGCAGGGCTGTCATGGCTGCCCTTCACCCCGGACGAACCGGCGGTCGGCCACCACCAGGCCGCCAAGATCGTCGCCATCGGCCTGGTGATCCTGGGAACCGCCCTGCTGGGCCGCCGCGATCGCACCGCGGTCGCCGAGGAGCCGGAGAAGCCACAGCGGACCTGAGCGGCTGGACGAGCCTCCCGCCCCCCTGTCAGCGCTCGGCGCTGGTCAGGCCGGTCTGCGGCCTCTCGACGACGAGAGTGATCCCGGTGATGAACCGGGCCCACCCCGAAGGCAGGAACGGCACTGCGCGCAGCCCGATCCGCGCCGAATCCAGTACCGACGACGGCGCGCTGGCCCTTACCGATCACTCGGCGACCGGGAAGATGTTGCTGCGCCCTGGCGGTCGCGGACGCTTGCCGCGAGTACGGGATCACTGTCGCCACATGATGAGTTCTCGTCCCGATCATGGATGAACCTGCAAGGTTTGCTCAACTTCGGGCAGGCACCCCCGTTGAGGCTGCCGCCTCGTTCTCGCACCACCCCGCGTAAGGAGCCGATGATGGCATTTCCCAGTGACCTCGAGATCGCTCGATCGGCGGCGTTGAAGCCGATCGAGGATGTGGCCAATGGGATGGGTCTGAGCAGCCGGTCGCTGCAGGCGTACGGCGATGATGTGTGCAAGGTGCGGCTGGAGGCACTGGACGACCTCGCCGACCGGCCGCGCGGCAAGTACGTGGTCGTATCGGCGATCACTCCGACGCCGTTGGGCGAGGGGAAGACCACCACCACAGTGGGACTCGGCCAGGCGTTCGCGCACATCGGGAGGAAGGCTTCGATCGCGATCCGGCAGCCGTCGATGGGTCCGACATTCGGCATCAAGGGCGGCGCCGCGGGGGGTGGCTATTCCCAGGTCGTGCCGATGGAACTGCTGAACCTGCACCTGACCGGGGACTCCCATGCGGTGACCGCGGCGCACAACCTGCTGTCCGCGACGATCGACAACCACCTCTTCCAGGGCAACGACCTGGACCTGGACCCGCACCAGATCACCTGGCGGCGCGTTCTCGACATCAACGACCGCGCGCTGCGCAACGTCATCGTCGGGCTGGGGTCGCGGGCGGACGGGGTGCCGCGGCAGACCGGGTTCGACATCACCGCCGCCAGCGAGGTGATGGCCGTGCTGGGGCTGACCACTTCGCTGCCTGATCTGCGGGCGCGGCTGGGGCGGATCGTGGTCGGCTACACCCGCGGCGGCGAACCGGTCACTGCCGAACAGCTGCAGGCGGCGGGGTCGATGGCGGTGATCATGCGGGAAGCGATCAAGCCCAACCTGATGCAGACCCTGGAGAACACCCCCGTCCTCGTGCATGCCGGCCCCTTCGGCAACATCGCAACGGGCAACTCCTCAGTGATCGCGGATTCGATCGGCCTGCGCTGTTCCGAATTCCATGTGACGGAGGCCGGATTCGGCGCGGACATGGGCGCCGAACGGTTCTTCAACATCAAGTGCCGCACATCCGGCGAGTCCCCCGACGCGGCCGTCGTCGTCGCCACCGTCCGCGCCCTCAAGGCCCATTCGGGCAAGTACAAGATCGTCGCAGGCAAGGAACTCTCCCCGGAACTGCTGGCGGAGAACCCCGACGATGTTGCGCTCGGGGCGGAGAACCTTCGCAAGCAGATCGACAATATCCGGATGCACGGCATCCCGGCCGTGGTCGCGATCAACGCGTTCCCCACCGACCACCCCTCGGAACACCAGGTGATACAGAAGATCGCTGCCGAGATGGGTGCCAGGTCGGCGGTGTGCACCAACTTCGCCGACGGCGGACGCGGGGCGACAGAGCTGGCCGAAGCGGTCGCTGAAGCGTGCGAGGAACCCTCGAAGTTCCAGCTTCTCTACCCCGACGCCGCCACCCTGCGCGAAAAGATCGAGACCGTCGCCACAAAGGTCTACGGCGCCGAGGGCGTCGACTACACCGCCGCAGCCGAACGCCAACTCGACACCTACGAACGAGCCGGCTTCAGCAACCTCCCCGTCTGCATTGCCAAGACCCACCTCTCGATCTCCTCGGACGCTGCCCTCAAGGGCGCACCCACCGGCTGGCGGCTCCCCGTCCGCGAGGTCCGCGCGTCCGCCGGAGCCGGGTTCGTCTATCCCCTGTGCGGTGCGATGCGCACCATGCCGGGGCTCGGCAGCAACCCCGCCGCGGCCCGCATCGACCTTGACGAGAACAGCGAAATCGTCGGACTGTCGTGAGCGAACCGACCGATTTCCCGTCGGCGACCGTCCGCGGGTTCCTCGACCAGGTAGCCGCACGCACGCCCGCGCCGAGTGGCGGCGCGGCGTGTGCGGTCGCCGTCGGGACAGCGGCGGCGCTGGTCGCGATGGCGGCCCGCTTCTCCACGAAACAACTGCCCGACGCCGACCGGCTCGCGGCGAGCGCCGACGAACTGCGCGCGGAGGCGCTGCCGTTGGCAGACGCGGACGCGGAGGTGTACGGGGAGCTGCTCGCCGCTTCCCGTGACAAGGGGCCCGGCCACCAGGAGCGGTTCACCGAGGCATGCCGTGCGGCGTGCGACGTGCCGTTGCGGATGGCCGACACCGCGGTCAGGGTCGCCGAACTGGCCGAGCGGGTGGGCACCGAGGGCAATCCGAACCTCCGCGGCGACGCATACACGGCGGTGATGCTGTGCTCCGCGGCCGCGGAGTCGGCGGCTGTGCTCGTTGAGATCAACACTCGTGCAGGCAACCTCCGCAACGAACGGGCGCGCAGAGCCACCGATCACACGCTCGCCGTCGCACGGGCGGTGGCGGCCCTGAGGGAAGACCTCGGGCCGCCGTCGGCTTCGGAGTCTGGCCGAGCAGCCCGGCCATCGCCTGAATAAAGCTTTCGCGCGCGCCGCCGTCCGGATGGTGGGGTGGCACGGTGACCAACCACGATGAGTCGGCGGCTGTCCGACCGTTGACACTGGCTTGGGTGAGCCGGCACCTCGAGGTCGGCGAACGGATCGTCGCAACCGAGGCGCTGCACGGCGGCATCACTGCCGAAATGCGGAGGCTGACCCTCGGCACACGGGACGGAGGCACCCGTGACCTCGTGCTGCGGACCTTCGTCGACGTGGAGGACGCCGAGGACAGTCTGAACAGGGAGGCCGGCGCCCTGACCCTGCTCACGGGGGCCAGCGTGCCGGCTCCTGAACTGGTCGCGGTTGATCCGACCGCCGCGCAGTGCGAGCATCCATCGCTCCTCATGACACATCTGCCGGGCCGGACGTTCCTCGACGATGAGGGATTGGAGACGCGCCTCCCTCTGCTGGCCCGTCAACTCGTGGCGATCCACGTCATGCGACCGGCCGAGCGGCCCCGGGAGTATGTGGCGTTGACGACCGCCGACACCGTGGTGACTCCGAAGGGCGCCGACGCGGCGGCATGGGCCGCAGCCATCGACGTGATCCGCAAGCCTGCGCCGCCCTACGAAGGGCGCTTCCTGCACAGGGACTTCCACCCCGGCAACGTGCTGTTCGACCTGCCGCCCCGAAGGTCGGCAGGTGCCCGGATCACCGGCGTGGTCGACTGGGCAGGGGCCTCCTGGGGCCCGGCGGACCTCGATGTCGCGCACTGCTCCACCAATCTCGCGCTGCTGCACGGCCCGGCGTGGGGTCTCGGGTTCGCTGAGGCGTATGAGGAGGCCGGCGGGGTGCTGGCCGCGGCCGCGAGCGAGCGGCTGTACTGGCGGGTGCGGGACGGGCTGGCGTTCTCAGAGGACCTGCGGTTGGTGGCGCAGGCGTGGCGGGAGGCAGGGAGGACAGAGCTGACGACGCGAGCCGTGGAGGAGCGGCTGGATGCCTATGTCACCGCGCTGATGGACACGCTGGGCTGAACGACCCCGGTCCAGGGCCTCGTTCGGGACCTGCATCGGCACCCGTGACAAAGGTAAAGCGATGCTTCGATCTCGCCCGGCAGCCGGAGGATGCGACCTAGGGTGCTTCCCGTAGCAGGCTCAACTCTCGCCGATTGGGCGCTCCTTCGTGCGAACTGGCCGACTTGCCAGCCGCACCCAGTGCGGGCACTTCTGAGTCGTGCCGAGCCGGTGGGCGTCGTACTCCCCGCTGAGAACGCAGAGTTCGCAGAGTTCGCAGAGCATGTGCCTGCCACGGGCCACGGGGGCCAGCAGGGAAGCCCAAGGGAAGGACATCCATGGAATCGCTCAGCAGGAGACGTGCCCTCGCGCTCGGCAGCGGCGCCGCTCTCGGCACGGCGGGCATCCTGGCCGGTGCCGCCGGGGCGGACGCGGCACGTGCAAAGGCCGATGGCCCTGAAAGTGCAGGCGATTGGCAACGTCTCGTCGTCGTGACCGCGAACATCGGACGCGACCATCTGGACGAACGCGAACGGGCCATCCGCGACGTACGGCACGCCGTGTCGATCGACGGCGAACTCGAGACGCCTCTCGTGGGCTGGCAGGAGATCGGCGAAGGAGACGATGACGGGAAGGAGGCCGGGTTCATCCGCAAGCATTTCGGGAGCTCGTTCCACAACCTTTTCGTCGCCGACAAGGTCGCCGGCCAAGTCCCGATATCGGTCCCGCGCACGTTCAACGTCGTCGACCGCCGAATGACCTTCGCCCACGGCGGCAAGTCCGATGTCTCCCCGCACCGCGTCATCACAGAGGCAGTTCTGGAACTCGCTGCCGACCCACAGGTGAGGTTCGTGTTCGCGAATACCCACTACGTTGCCGGTGCCTGGAACGGCAAGGACGACCCCGCAGAGGCGTGGCGGGTCAAGATGTGGGGACGGCACTTCCGCAAGCACCGCGACGACGTGCTCAAGCACTGGCACGACAAGGGCTACCCGGTCATCTGGACCGGCGACGTCAACCGCAGCCCCATGCCGCTGCTCATTCCTCATGAGGAGAAGCGCGCTTTCCCCCGCGGCATCGACCAGATCGCCTGGCTGCCCGGCACCAATGGCACGGAGATCAGGCTCAAGCGCACGGCGAGCGTACCGATGCACGTCGACGGACACGACGCCCGCGTCGCAATCATGCAGGTCCGGCGAGGCTGACGCGGCTTCCCCACGGACGGCCGCACTGGCCCACCCGCGCATCGGTGACACCTACACCTGCCTCGCCGACTTGATCCCGGCCGACCCGCGCACGTCGTGCTCCGCCTCCGGATCCGTCACTGGATCAGCCATGCCGACCGACGCCAGTGATGAGTTGTCGCGCTCGCACCCGTCACACCTACGACGGGACACGACGAGGCGGAAGGACGATGACGTGATGAGTGCGGACACGCGGCTGGAGGAGCTGTGCATGAGCGGGCTGGGCGAGGTCGACGAGCCGGCGTTCTCGGGGCTGTCGGAGCGGCACCGGCGGGAGTTGCACGTGCACTGCTACCGGATGCTCGGATCGTTCGAGGACGCCGAGGACACCGTTCAGGAGACGTTCCTGCGTGCCTGGCGGCGGCGGGAGACCTTCGAGGGGCGGTCGACGTTCCGGGCCTGGCTGTACCGGATCGCCACCAACGCCTGTCTGGACCTGCTGGCCAAGCGCCGCCCGGAGCCCGCGACCGGCGGCGAGGTGCTGTGGCTGCAGCCCTACCCGGACCGGCTGCTCGACGAGCTGCCCGCGCGTGACACTGACGAGCCTGAGACCCTCGCCGTCGCGCGGGAGACGATCGAGCTGGCGTACCTGGTCGCAGTCCAGCACCTCGCGCCGCGCCCGCGGGCCGTGCTGATCCTGCGGGACGTGCTGGGCTGGCCTGCGAAGGACGTCGCCGAGCTCCTCGGGGACTCCGTCAACTCCGTGAACAGTGCGCTGCAGCGGGCCCGCGCCGGCATGCGGGAGCACCTGCCCGCCGAGCGGCAGGACTGGACCGGCGGCGAGGAGGACGCCGGGACACGCGAGCTGGTGCGCCGCTATACCGACGCGAGCGTGGCCACGGACGTGGACCGGCTCGCCACACTGCTGCGGGACGATGTCCGCTGCTCGATGCCGCCCACGCCGGGCCTGTACATCGGCCGCGACACGGTGGTGACGTACTGGGCCGAGAGCGGCTTCGAGGGCATGAAGGGTCTGCGCACCGTCCTCACCTCCGTGAACCGGCAACCCGCCATCGCCTTCTACCACTGGCAGAAGCGGGAGGGCACGTACCTGCCTCTGACGATCGACGTCCTGCGCGTCACCGGCGGGACGATCACCGAGATCATCACCTTCCACGACGACCAGTTCCCGCGACTGGGGCTGCCGGAGCGACTGCCGCCGGAGGGCACGGAGTAGTCCCGGTGTGGACTCTCGCGCTGCGCGGTGGCGCGCGTGTCGCGGTGGTCGCGGAGGAGTGGTGCGACGCGTTCGGCGTCGTCACCAGCGGGCGGGTGCAGCTGGAGCTGCGCGACGGCGAGCGCGGGCCCGTCCTCGGACGCGACGCCGGGTTCTGGTTCCGCGGCACCGGCGTCCGCGCCCTGCGGAACCCCGGCCGTCGCACGGCGAGGGTGCGCATCGTCACCCCCAGGTCCAGGACCGTCACATACCGGTCAACTCACCCCGTACGCCAGTTGCCGAATGACGGAGGAACGATATGAACAGCATGAATGACAGCGGGATCGTCGCAGGCCCGGCATCGGGCCGGACCAGCCACACCCACAGACTCCGCCGGCTCTCCGGCACCGGCTTCATGGCCACGATCGCCGCGACAGTGGCCACCACCCTCGCCGCTGCGCTTGCCCAGGCCGTTGGCGTCGACTTCGAGGTACCCGATGGTGGCGAGACGATCCCCTTGTCCGGGTTCGCCGTGGTGACCGGCTTCTTCTCGGTCGTGGGCGTCGTCATTGCCGTCGCTCTTCTTCGTTGGAGCGCTCGCCCCGCCGAGCGGTTCGTGTGGACGGCGGTGTCGCTGACCGCGATCTCGTTGGTCCCGCCCGTCCTCTCCGGGGCAAACACCGCCACCACCCTCGCCCTCGTCGGGCTGCACCTCGTCCCTGCGGCGGTGATGATTCCCACCCTGATAGGCGGCCTCCGCAACCGGCCCTCTCCACCGAATCGCACGGCTTCCGGGTAGCTATAACGTCGATCCAAGGACACATGGTGAGAGGGGAGCGAGACATGGTGGACGCATCGGACCGTGCGAAGCGGACGCCGGCCGGACGGCTACGGGAGTTGCTCGCCGCAGCACCGTCGCAGGGCCCGCTCCTCGCCCCGGGAGCCTACGATGCGCTGTCCGGTCGCCTGGTCGCCGACGCCGGGTTCGACGCCGTCTACATGACCGGGTTCGGCAGCACCGCGTCGCTCATCGGGCAGCCGGACATCGGGCTGCTCACCGGGACCGAGATGGCCGGCAACGCCCGACGGATCGCCGCCGCCATCGGCGATACGCCGCTGATCGCCGATGCGGACACCGGCTACGGCAACGCGCTCAACGTCGCCCGCACCGTGGAGACCTACGAGCGGTCCGGCGTTGCCGGCATCCAACTCGAGGACCAGGTGATGCCCAAGCGATGCGGGCACATGGCCGGAAAGCGGGTCATCCCCGCAGCGGAGATGACCGGGAAGATCCGCGCCGCCTGCGACGCCCGGCGTGATCCGGACACCGTGATCATCGCCCGGACCGATGCGGTCGCCACCGATGGTGTCGACGCGGCACTGGACCGCGCGCGAGCATTCCGGGACGCCGGAGCGGACGTGCTGTTCGTCGAGGCACCGACCGGAGAATCGGACATCGAGAGGATCGCCGGCACACTCGCCGCCGATACCCCACTGCTCTTCAACTGGGCCGAAGGCGGCAGGACGCCGCCACTGCCGCTGTCCCGTCTGCGCGAGTTGGGCTTCGCGCTGGTCCTCTACCCGATCGGCACTCTGCTGGCCGCCACCGCGGGGGTGCGCTCGCTGCTGTCGACCCTGCGCCGCGACGGGACGCCAACTGCCGCCCTGAGCGGCCCGCAGAGTGTCAGCCTCCCCGGCTTCGACGAGTTCAACGAGCTGGTGGGACTTCCGGCCGCGCGGGAGCGCGAAGCCCGCTACAGCTGATACGGGCGAGGATGTCTCGCCCGTGAAGGCGGGCGGGAAGGCACCGGTTCCTGCCGTCGTGGACGTGGCACGATCGTCTGAGACACGGATTCTGAGGCCATGACGACCACGCACCCGGAACTCCCCCGCCTCTACTCGCTCGATGCGACAGCGCGCCGGCGTTTCGAAGGTCAGGGCTTCGCCAAGCTTCCCGGCGTGCTCTCCCCCGGCACCGTCCGCAGCTACGAGCCGGACATCACTTCGCGGGTCATCGAGCTGAACACCCGGCATCTCCTTCTCGCTGAGCGGGATACCTCCGGCAAGGCGTTCCTACAGGTGACCAACCTGTGGCAGCACAGCGAGGTCGTCCGGGACTTCGTCTTCTCCACTCGACCGGCCGGCGTCGCGGCCGAGTTGCTCGGCGTCGACGCGGTACGCCTTTACCACGATCAGGCGCTCTGCAAGGAGGCAGGCGGCGGCATCACTCCCTGACACGCCGACCAGTCCTACTTGCCGCTGTCCACCGACCGCACGGTCACAGCCTGGATCCCCTTGCAGCAGACGCCTGTCCAGATGGGACCCCTGACCTTCGCTGTCGGCAGGCACCGCTTCGTCCACGGCCGTGACCGCCGATCAGCGACGCGTCCGAACACGAACTCCAACGCGCCCTTGTCGAGCGGGACTTCGCTGTGCTCGAGACGCCCTACGAGCTGGGCGATGTCAGCCTCCACAACGGCTGGACCTTCCATCGCGCCTCACCCAACGGCGCGGTCACCCCGCGACGCGTGATGACAGTCATCTACATGGACGCTGACATCACCGTCGCCGAACCGGTCAACGACAATCAGCGCGCGGATCTTACTGCCTGGATGCCGGGCACTGCCGTCGGCGAGATCCCCGCGACGTACCCCCCTCTACCGTCGTCGACCCACCCGAGCCGTGCCAGGAAAATCCGGCATGGAAGAGGCAGATGCTGTCGCGCCCATTGACATCCGGAGGCGGCAGGAGTTGGCTGCCGCGCAACATGTTAACGATAACACCCGCACGTGAGGGGCCGGTCCCATGCATGGACGCCGTCACAGCACGACCCCGAGAGCCACCTTGAACCGCCGAGGTCTCCTCGCGGCGGCCGGTGCCGCCGCCCTGACCACCGCCTGCGGAACCGCCGCGGGCCAGCCTCCCGGCGAGGTCGCCCTCCACGGCGACAACGCGGGGTGGGGCAAACCGATCGCCGCCGCGGGCCGGCGGATGAAGTCGATCTCGGGCATCGGACTGGTCCCGCAGGTCATACCGTCGCTCGAGTCGTTCGAGCAGATCGTCAAGTCCTCACTGCGCACCAGCAAGACGCCGGACATGCTCAAGTACTGGTCGGGGTACCGCCTGCAGGATCTGGCACGCACCGGCGGCATCATCGAGATGACCGGCCACTGGGAAAGGGCCGAGGCGCGCGGCTGGGTCTACCCGGAACTGCGCAGTGCCTTCACCTACAAGAACCGCGTGTGGGCCCTGCCGATGAACCTGGCCTACTGGGTCTTCTTCTACAACACCGAGGTCTTCGCCGAGCACGACCTCGAAGCCCCGCAGACCTGGGAGGACTTCCTCGCGGCCTGCAAGCGCCTCAAGAGCGCCGGCATCACACCGCTGCACGCCACGACCGACGGCCGCTGGCCCGCCTTCATCTGGTTCATGGAGGTCCTTGTCCGGCAGGACCCCCGCTTCTACCAGGACTTGATGAACGGGCGCGGAAGCTACAACGACCCGCGCGCGGTGCGGGCGTTGCGCACGATCGCCTCCTTCTTCGACAACGACTGGTTCACGCCCATGGACATGAGCCATGAGGACGCGGCCGCCGCTGTGGTACACGGCAAGGTCGGGATGATGCCCGGCGGCACCTTCCTCACACCCAGCCTGCAGGCCGCCGGCGGCAAGCCGGGCGGCAATGTGGACGCCTTCGTGCTGCCCATGGCCGACCCCCGGGCGCGGCCCAGCATGATCTTCGAATCGAGTGCACTGGTGTGCACGAGCAAGGGCCCGGACCGCGAGGAAGCCGTCAAAGCGGCGGGGCAGTGGCTGCATCCGCGGGTGGCCGAGGCGTTCGCGCACACCCTGCAGGACGGCTGTCCCAACCCCCGTGTGGATCCGGCCAATCCGATGGTCGACGGCATCGCCCGCACCGCGAAGGAGAAGCGGCTGTGGATGCTCAACCGCTTCTGGGAGCAGGGTCCGCCGGAACTGGTGGAGTCGACCGTAGATGACCTGGCGGGGTTCCTGCTCGACCCGCCCAGCTACCGCCAGGTGCTCAGGACGATGCAGGAGCGCGCCGACGAGGCGTGGCAGGTGTGGAGGGAGGCGGAGAAGGTATGAGCGAGACGCTGAGCACTGCCGGGCCGATTCGGGTCAAGCGGCGGATCCCCACCCGGACGCCCGGGCAGGCCTCCGGCGCCGCGACGGCGCGGGGCCGGCTGGGCAGCCCCGCCGGATCGCTGGTGTGGGCCGCCCCGGCGCTGGCCTTCGTCGGAGTCCTGCTGGTCTATCCGTTCTTCCGCAGCGTCTACGGCAGCCTCTTCGAGGACAACGGCTTCACCAGCGAATTCATCGGGCTCGACAACTATGTCCGGCTGGCGGAGGACCCCATCCTGGGCCGTTCGCTGATCAACACGGTGATGTGGGTCGCGGGGACGTTGCTGCTTCCGGTGGTGGCCGGGCTGCTGATCGCGGTCGCCACGCACCGGATGCGCCTGGGGAATCTGGCGCAACTGGTGATCGTCCTGCCGTATGCGATCTCCGGGGCGTCGACGGCCGTGCTGTGGAAGTTCATGCTGACCTCGGACGGCGCCGTCAACCAGGTGCTCGGTGCGGTCGGTCTGGGTTCGCTGGCGCAGCCGTGGCTGCTGGAGTGGCCGCAGAACACCGTGTCCCTGATCATCGCCGGCACCTGGCAGGCGACCGGCATCAACGTGGTGCTCTTCACCATCGGGCTGCGTGCCATCCCTCGCGACATCGTCGAGGCGGCGCACCTGGACGGCGTGAGCGGCTGGAGCATGTTCCGCCACATCACGTTGCCGCAGCTGCGGGCCATGACGGTGGTGGTCGTCGGCATGGCCATCGTCAACTCCCTCAAGGCGTTCGACCTGATCTGGGTGCTCACGCAGGGCGGCCCGTCCCGGTCCTCCGAGACCCTGGCCCTGACGATGTACCGCGAGGCCTTCCGGCTCTTCCACGTCGGCTACGGCTCGGCCGTGGCCCTGATTCTGTCCGTCATCGTCGTCGCCGCGTCATGGCTGTATCTGCGCCGCCAGATGCCCGGCGCCCGGGACTGAGGAGGCAGGATGATGGGACGTGCGCTGCGCAACTTGTTCGTCGCCGGATGCGTGCTGCTCTGGCTGATCCCGCTCTATCTGCTGATCGTCAACGCCCTTACCCCGGCGGGCGGTTACACCGGCACGCCCGACTGGGCACCGCGCGGGTTCGCGATCCTCGACAACCTGCACATCGCGTGGAGCGAGGCGGGCATCGGGGAGAGCTTCCTGGTCTCGCTGCTGTATTCGGTGGTGTGCGGCTCGGTGGCAGTACTCGTCGCCGCGATGGCGGCGTTCGCCGTCGTGGTGCTGCCGGTTCCCAGGCCCGCGTTCTGGTTCTGGCTGATCTACTCCGGGACGCTCTTCCCGCTTCAGATGTTCCTCGCGCCGCTGTTCGGGCTGTACGCGGACGCCAACCTCTACGACACGCGGCTCGGTCTGATGCTGGTGTATGCGGCGTGGGCGGTGCCGTTCGCGTTCTTCCTCATCCGCAACCAGATGACGACCATGCCGCCGGAGGTCACCGAGGCGGCGATGCTGGACGGGGCGTCCTTCCGCCGGATCTTCTGGCGCATCCACGTGCCGCTGATGAGCTCCGGTCTGGGAGCGGCGTTCATCTTCCAGTTCACCGCCGTATGGAACGACCTGCTGCTGGGCATCACGCTCAGCCGCAGCCCCGAGGTGCAGCCGGTGATGGCGGCGCTGACAACGCTCAACTCCGCGTACGGCTCCTCCGGTCCGCCCGTGATCCTGGCCGGGGCCCTGATCGTCTCGGTGCCCACTCTGCTCGTCTTCCTCCTCTTCCGCGGTCTCTTCCTCCGCGGAGTCACCGCCATCGCCCGATGAAAGCGAGTGCCGCATGACGACCCGTGCTCTCGTACGGACAAACGACTGGGACCATGAGCGGATCCACGACAGCCTGCGCGAGTCCGTGGTCTCGGCGGAGGGCCGGCTGTCGGACCGCCACCTGCGGCTGATCCAGGAGCCGCTGCTCAGCCGCTCCGGCGACGGGCTGCTGCAGTCGCTGCGCGTGGAGACGGCCGACGGCTCCGCCGTGCCGGATGAGCTGGCGGTACGCACCGGATCGGGTGCGGCACTGCCCGTCGAACGGCGCCCCGGGCCGGCGGGTTCGGTGCGGCTGATGGTGCCGGCCGTCGAGTCCGCGCAGCAGGTCACCGTCGGGGTGCCGGGCGGAGAGGACGAGGGCCTCGCGGTGACGCTGACGCCGCAGCGGCGGTGGACGGTCCATCTGGTTCACCACTCGCACCTCGACATCGGATACACCGATCCGCAGGGGTTGGTGCTGGCCGAGCACCTGTCCTACCTGGATTCGTGTCTGGAGCTGACACGGGCGACGGACGACTGGCCCGCCGACTCGCAGTTCCGCTGGTGCGTGGAGTCGCTGTGGTCCTTCCAGCAGTGGGCCGCGGCCAGGCCCGCGGAGCAGGTGGAGGAGTTCGTACGCCGGGTCAGGCAAGGACGTATCGAGCTGACGGCGATGCCCTTCAACCTGCACACCGAGACCTGCTCCACCGATGAACTCCACGAACTCCTGCGCTCCGCACGGACGGTGGGCGACGAGTGGGGCCTGACACTCACCTCCGCGATGCAGACGGACGTGCCGGGGTCGGTCGTGGGACTCGTCGACGCGCTCGCCTCGGCAGGCGTGAAGTATCTATCGGTGGCGCACAATTGGGCGGGCCGTTCCGTGCCGCACCTCGTGGGCGGGGACAAGCTGCCCCGGCTGTTCCGCTGGGCGGCCCCCAGCGGCAACAGCCTGCTGGTGTGGGTGACGGACACCCCGCACGGCCTGGCCTACATGGAGGGCCCGCTGCTCGGCTTCGACACGGACTACGGACGTGTCGACGATCTGCTGCCCGCCTATCTGACGGCGCTGGCCACGCGCCCCTACCCGTATCCGGGCGGCGTCTTCGGCTGGAGCATGGACCAGGAGGAGAGCGAACGCGAGCCCTACCCGTGGGACGTGCTCCATCTGCGCGTACAGGGCAAGTTCGGGGACAACGCGCCGCCGCGCCGCATCATCGCCGACACCGTCCGCCGCTGGAACGAGACCTGGGCCTACCCGCAGCTGCGGCTCTCCCGCAACGAGGACTTCTTCACCGACGCCGAGAGCCGCCTCGGCGACAGTATCCGGACCTTCGAGGGCGACTGGACGGACTGGTGGGTCGACGGAGTCGGCTCGGGTGCCCACCCCCTGTCGATGGCCCGCACCGCCCAGCCCACGGCCGCCGACGCTCAGACCATCGGCACCTTCGCCGGAATACTCGGCGCGGACGGCGCCCATCAGGAGACCGCCGGGGCCGCCGGCGTCTATGAGGCGGTTTCCCTCTTCGACGAGCACACCTGGGGCGCGGCCGACCCCTGGACCCACGGCCACGAGCACATGCACTCCGGCGAGCAGCAGTGGCACTGGAAGTACGGGCAGGCGCTGCGCGCCCACGACGACTCCCGTTCGCTGCTGGACCGCGCCACGGCGCGGCTCGGGCAGCGACTGGCCCCCGCCGAGGGGGCGGACGCGTCGTACCACGTGGTCAACACCTGCTCATGGCCGCGTACCGAGGTCGCGGAGATCTTCCTGCCGGAGAGCAGCGTCGGGCTCGGCGCGTCCGTGGCAGTGCACGACGCCCGAACGGGACACCTCCTCGACCACGAGGAACGCGCCCAGGTCAACCCCGAACACCGCGACGCGGGACGCTTCCTGCGCGTGCGCGTGGAGGACGTGCCACCGGCGGGGTCGGTACGCCTCGACATCCTCGCGGGGCCCGAGCCGGCGGAGACACCACGTGCCGCTCCACCGTGGAATCCGACCGGCGGTCCCGAGAAGCACGACCCCGGCGAGAGCGCGGCACGGGCGCAGGCCCACGCGGACCCCACCCTGCTGGAGAACGAGTTCCTCGCGGTGCGGGTCGATCTGGCTCGCGCGTGCGTGTCCTCCGTGGTCGACAAGGCGACCGGCCGGGAACTGGTACGCACGGACGCGACCGTCGGATTCAACGCCTACATCCACGACAGCTACACCACCGCCGGAGGCTTCAACCACAATTCCAGCCGCACCACGGCCTCCGAGCGGCTGGAGCACCTGGGGGCGCGCGTGGTCGCGCCGCCCGCGGCGCTGATCGCCCGTACGTCCACCGCCACTTCGGAGTCCGTCACGTACGAGACGGGGCCCGGCGGCGCGAAGCGGGTGCGCACCACCCTGACCCTGCCCCGCGGCATCGCAAGGCTCGACATCGACAACCGCGTCGACAAGGACGCCACGCTGGGCAAGGAGAGCGCCTACTTCGCGTTCCCCTTCGCCTTCGACGACCCCGAGGTACGGATGGAGGCCTCTGGCGGCGTCACCGGCAGCGGCCTTCCCGTCGTGCCCGGCTCGGCTCTCCATATGCGGGCAGTGCGCCGCTGGATCACGCTCGCCGAGGACGACTGGACCGTCGCCTGGGCCACGCAGGACGCACCGCTGGTGCAGTCCGGCAACATCGCCCTGCCGTACGCGCCGTTCCCCCGGACGCTGGAGCACGACGAGCCGGCCACGGTCTTCTCCTGGATTTACAACAACCTCTGGGACACCAACTTCCCGAGCGAGCAGGGCTTCGACTTCAGCTTCCGCTACAGCCTGGCCTGCGCCTCGGGCCCGGCCGCGATCGGCATCGGCCCGCGCACGGCGGCGGCCGGCAGCCGCCCGCTGCACGCCGTACGGGCACGAGGCGGCCCCGTCGGCGGGGGCGGGGACGGGGACGGTTCGGACGGCGGGGGTGCCCGCTCGCTGCTGAGCGACTCCCTCGCCTTCGCCGAACTCGGCGACCCGCGCGTGCGTCTCGTCGGCGCGACGACTCCCGGCCCCGGCAATGCCGTTCTGCTGCGGCTGCAGTCCTTCGCCGAGGAACACCTGACGTGCCCGGTACGGGCGCTCTTCCCCGTGACGGCCGCGCACAGCGCCGACTACCTCGGCCGCGCCGTGAGCCCACTCCAACTCGCCGACGGGGGCACGCGCGTGGACATTCCCCCGCTGAGCACGGCGGCGGTGCTTCTCGAACGTCCGTGAAGCGGCGCCCGACGCCGCACCCTGTTTCCGTCCCGAAGGAGAACGTGTGTACCGGCTCGACCCGCGATACGACCCCGCGCCGCAGGCCCGCCTCGCCACCGGCTGGCAGGCCGTGTCCGCGGAACTGCCGCAAGGGCCGGCGGTCGTGGCGGTGGACGGGCCACCCGCCGTGGACTGGGACACGCTGCTGAGCCGGCTGGCGGAGCAACTCTCCTACCGGGGCGCGGCGGTGGAGGTGCTCGACGTGCGCGACCACTACGCAGCGGCGGAGGTCGTGGTGCGGCGCACCGTGCGGCCCGAGGACGCCGGTGACCCCTACTACTGCAAGCTCGCCGGCAATCCGCTGGAGCACCTCTTCGACACGCTCCCGGAGCCGGCCCCGCCGCAGCAGGGCGTGCTGCTGATCTGCGGGCCGGGCGCGGCCGCACTCGCACACGACGTGCTGTGGTACGCGGACGTGCCCAAGCGCCATGCGGAGGCTGCTGTAGCGGCGGGTACCGGGTCCAACCTCGGGCTGCCCGGCCGGCGCGGCGAGTTGCGCCGGCTGTTCTACGTCGACTGGCCCATGCTCGACCGGCACCGGGACGCCATGGCGCCCCGCGTCGAAGCCTGGCTCGACGTGCAGGAGCCCCAACACCCCGTACTCATCGACGGGGACGGGCTGCGCGCGACGCTGGCTACGCTCGCCCGGCGGCCCGTGCGCACCCGGCCGTACTTCAACTCCACGCCGTGGGGCGGCCATTGGGCGCAGCGCACGCTCGGCTTCAACCCGGGCGCACGCAACACCGCCCTGGGCTACGAACTGATCGCCCCGGAGTCCGGTGTGCTCATCGGCGAGGGCCCCAGGGCACAGGCCGAGATTCCCTTCCAACTGCTGTGCGTGCTGCATCCGTTGGAGATGCTGGGCTCCGGAGTGCATGCCCGCTACGGCACGTCGTTCCCCATCCGCTTCGACTACCTGGACACCGTCGGCGGCGGCAATCTCTCGCTGCACTGCCATCCCCAGGAGCGGTACATGCGGGAGCGCTTCGGCTGGCACTACACGCAGCACGAGACGTACTACATGACCGTCGGCGGCCACGACACGCGCGTCTTCCTCGGCCTGCGGGAGGACGCCGACGTCGCGCTGTTCCGGAAGCAGATCGAGGACGCCGTCTCCGAGGGCACGCCCATGCGTCCCGAGGACCACGTGCTGACGTTCCCGGCCGAGCGGGGACGGCTGTTCATGATCCCCGCCGGCACGCCGCATGCGAGCGGCACCGGCAACCTCGTACTGGAGATCAGCGCCACTCCCTACCTCTACAGCCTCCGCTTCTACGACTGGCTGCGCCCGGACGCCGACGGCAACCCCCGTCCGCTCCCCTACGAGCACGGCCTGGCCAACCTCGACACACGGCGCCGCGGCGACGACGTCGCCCATGATCTGGTGCCGCAACCACGCACCGTGCGCGGCGGGGACGGCTGGCGCGAGGAAGTCCTCGGCGCGCTCCCGGAGATGTTCTACGAGGTGCGCCGCATGGTCCTCGACGGCACCGCGGCCGCCGAGGACGACACCGAGGGCCGCTTCCACGTGCTGAACGTCGTCGAGGGCGAAGGTGTGATCGTGGAGACCGCGTCCGGACACCGGCACGAACTCGCCCACGCGGAGACCCTGACCGTGCCCGCGGCGGTCGGCCCGTACCGGCTGCATCCTGCGGGCGGCGGCCCGGCCAAGGTCGTCAAGGCGCTCGTACGGACACAGGATGCGCTGTGAGAGCCGTACTCGAGATCGGCGGCACCCATGTGACCGCAGCGATGGCCGACCCCGGTAGTGCCGAGGTCACCGCACGGGTCAGCCGGCGGCTCGATGCGCAGAGCAGCGCGGAGAACATCCTCGGCAGCGTCATCTCCTGCGCCGCCGGGCTTCCCGCACCGCCCGGCGCCGTGTGGGGAGTGGCCGTGCCCGGTCCTTTCGACTACGCCCGGGGCATCGGACTCTTCGAGGGCGTCGGCAAGTTCGACAGCCTGCGCGGCATCGACATACGCGCGGCGCTGCTCGACGGACTCCCCCGCCGCCCCGCCGGCATGGTCTTCCTCAACGACGCGCACGCCTTCCTCCTCGGGGAATGGCACGCGGGAGCGGCGCAGGGCCACGCGCGCTGTGCCGGCATCACACTCGGCACGGGCGTGGGCTCGGCCTTCCTCGCGGACGGCTCCCCGCAGACCGAGGGGCGCGGCGTGCCGCCCCAGGGCCGCGTCGATCTGCTGCAGTTGGACGGGCGGCCGCTGGAGGAGTCGGTCTCCCGCCGTGCCATCCGCGAACGGTACGGCCACGCGCAGCTCGACGTGGACGTCATCGCCTCCCGCGCACGCAGCGGCGAGGAGCGGGCGCGGACCGTTCTCGACGAGGCGTTCACCCCCCTGGGCCGCGTGCTGGCACCGTATCTGGCCTCCTTCGGTGCCTCGGTTCTCATCGCTGGCGGTTCGATGACGGGCTCCTGGGACCTGATCGGCCCCGCGCTCCGCGCCGGACTGGGGGATACTCCGGTCACGGTGAGGACCAGCCGTCTCACCGGCGACGCCGCGCTCGTCGGCGCGGCCGTCGCGGCGGCTGCGACGTGAGAGGGGGCATGGCCGGCATGGCGGACGGGCGAGCGGCGAAGGGCGGGAAACCGACACTGCGGGACGTCGCCGAACTGGCGGGCGTCAGCTCCATGACGGCCTCGCGCGTGCTGCGCGGCGACCCGCGCGCCTCGGCGGCGACGCGGGAGCGCGTACAGGCGGCGGCCGACGAACTGGGCTACATGCCCAATCACTTGGCCCGCAGTCTGCGCCTCGGCGAGGGCACGGGACTCGTCGGTCTCCTCGTCACCAACCTCGCCAACCCCTTCTACTCGCAGCTCGCGCTCGGGGTCGACTCGGTGCTCGCACCGCACGGCCTGAAGACCGTCATCGCCAACACCAAGCAGGACCCGGTCACCGAGAGGGAACTCGTCGACGACCTCGTCGCGCGGCGCGTCGACGGCATCGTCGCCGTGCCCGCCTCCACCGACCAGCGCCATCTGGCCACGGCCGCGGCGGGCGGGGTGCCCGTCGTCCTGGCCAGCCGTCCGCCCGAGGGGTTCGAGGCCGACTGCGTCCTGGTGGACGACTTCGGCGGAGCACGCCGCGCCACCGAGGACCTGCTCGCCCAGGGCCACCGCAGGATCGGCTTCGTCGGTTCGCCCCGGACCGTCTACACCGGCACGCAGCGTCTGAAGGGCTTCACCGACGCCCTTGATGCCGCGGGGCTTCCCGTCGACGAACGCTACGTACGGCAGGGGCAGAAGACGACCGGGGAGGCCACGCTCGCCGCGCGGGAGCTCCTCTCGCTGCCCGATCCGCCCACCGCGCTGTTCTGCTCCAACAACCGCAACACCATCGGTGCGTACCACGCCATCCGCGCGGCGGGCCGCTCCACCGCCCTCACCGGATTCGACGACTTCGAACTCGCCGACGCCCTGGGACTTCCGCTCACCGTCGTCGCGTACGACACCGACCAACTCGGCCGCCGCTCCGCGGAGTTGCTCGTCTCTCGCATACGACCCGCCGACCAGCCGTCGTCCGGGAAGCCTCGCGAGCCCCGCCGGATCACCGTGCCCACCGAACTCGTCACGTACAACTCGGGGGGCAAGCAGGTCCGCTGAGCGCCGGGGCAAGCACACGGGGAGCAGCGAGAATCATCGGGCGGACGGTGCCGGCAACCCTGCGGGGCCAACGGCGTACGGCGTCAGGCGAAGAAGCAGCGCTACTGTGTGAGCGCCTCGTAGTCCACCATTCCGGTCTCTTCCAGCACGGAGACGTGATCGAGGACGATGGAGTTGGCCCTGGTCGCCAATGACCGCACCATCGAGTTGCTGGTCTGATCGCGTACGAGACTCACGAGGGCCAAGGACGAACCCCCCTGCTTCCGGAGACGGTTGACGAGGACCTCGTCGGCCTTCTTGCCGTTCGCGTTCTCGATCTCGAGCAGGTACTTCCGCTGGTCGTCCGTCGCCCGGTTCGGCAGCGACACCTTCAACGTGCGGCTGGCCTCGATGACGCGCTTGTCCAACTCACCGCAGCCCTCGACGACATGGTCGCCGACGAGCCGTACCGACCTCTCCGTGCTTCGCTGTGCAGCGCGGCCGGCAGGCACTTCCCACAGCCCTGCACTCCGCACGCTCCGCAGGAAGTCACGGTCGAGCGACGTGAGCGGTCCGTATTCGGTCTTCCAGGTTCCCTTGCCGTCGTCCTGCCATCCGGCCCTTGAGAGCGCGATGGTGCGGTTCCCGTCGAAGAAGTAGACGGGAATCAGCAGCGCGGCAAGCGTTGCGACGACGCCGAGAACAACCAGCACGGTGCCGGCCACTCGCCCGGACGGCTTGACGGAACGCATCAGAATCCCTCCCCACACACGCCATCGAAGCGCGGTGAACATTCTGTGCTCATTATTGGTGTGCGCGAGGCAGAGTTTGCGGCTTAGTCCTGATCTGACAAGTCCGTTGCGGCATCAGCCGGCGGCGCACCATCCGGCTCACTCGTCACGGTGGTGGCGACGAGCGTGGCGCACCCGAACACATGGCACCAGCCCTGCACGGATCAGGGGTTCAGCCGTCGCCCCCTGCACGACCGAGCCAAGTCGCCGCGCACGCACGGCACTTGAGGATAGCCGGTCGGACGTCCGGTCACGCGGATACCTGTCGGGTCCGGGAGGACACGAGCGGCATGTTAGGTTTGCCTAACCTAACTGCGTCACGTTCGCGTGGCCGTACGATCCCCGACCCAGTCATGGGAGAACCTGGATGCGCCCCTTCCGCACCCGCGTCACAGAGCCGACGCCCGCCGAGCGCGTGCGGTCGATCTTGGCCGCCGCCCATTCGATGACGGTGGTGAGCGACGGGCTGCATGCCGAGGTGCACCGGCTCCGCGGCACGGAGTCGGTGGGCAACTTCCACCTTCACGCACCGCCCGAAGGCGCTCCCACCAGGGACGGGATGCGTCTCCCGGTGAGACTGGAGCTGACCGACATCGCACCCACGCCGGTGCGCGAACGGCTGCGGGCCCGAGTCACCTTGACCGGAGTGCTGGCGGCCCCGTTCGACCCGGAGGCCACGGAGAGCACCTGTATGGAGTTCGGCCAAGCGGTCCTGGAAGACTCCCGCGGACGAGAATTCGTAGCGCTCGGCGAACTGCAGGAGGCGATCCCTGACCCCTTGGCCACCAGCGAAGCGAGCATGCTGACGCATCTCTGGGACGACCACAGTGAATGCGTTCCCCTGCTCCTGCGTCTCGTGCGACCGCAGCCGGACAGGGGCATCGTGCGCGCGGTTCCGGTGGCACTGGACCGGCTCGGCGCGACGCTGCGCCTCGAGTATCCGAGTGCCGATCATGATGTCCGGCTGCCGTTCGCGACACCCGCAGAGAATCCCGACCAGGCCAGCTCCCGGATCCGGGCCCTGCTGGACGCCGCCCGCCGGGTGTCCCACCCCAACCACCTGCTGGCTTGATCGCGGGGGCTCTGCCAACCGGAAGACACATGCCAAAGGCCGCCCGGCCGTACACCGGGCGGCCTTCCACTTCCGTCGATTCAGCTCAGGAGGTTCGCCGGCCGCGCTTCGCGCGGTCGTCCCCGGCCGGCTCACCGCTCTGGGAGGGCCGCCGGCCTGCGCCGAAGCCCGAACTGGAGGCCGCCGCGCGGATACACACCGTCCGCGAGGACGATCTGCTGCACTGGCTGCCGGAGGCGGAGGCGGAGGCGGGCACCGCACCTCGCGGGGCACGGCAGTGGACACCGAGTACCTGACAGTCGTGCGCGGGCTCCGCCGCCTGGGACGAGGCTCGCGTGGTGCACGCCGCCGCGGGCAGCAGTAGCCCTGCGCCCGCAATGACGTGCGCGGCGCCCCGGAGTTGACGGAACGGCACCGTTCCGCCCTTTATGTACTGCTCCGTTCGGCCAAGTCGCATTTCAAAGTCCTTACCGGTCTGCAACCATCTCGTGACGGCGCCCGACGGCGGCGCCAGGTGGGGGTGAGTTCAGCGATGAGCAAGGTCGTGCTGGATGTGTCGGTGTCCCTGGACGGGTTCACGGCCGGCCCGAACGTCCGTGAGGCGGAGCCGATGGGGGACGGCGGGGAAGGCCTGCACGAGTGGATGGCCGGGTCAGGGTCCGAGGGCGAGATCGACGCCGCGATACGCAGGGAAGTGGACGCAGCGGTGGGGGCGACGGTCATCGGGCGGCGCACCTTCGATCTCGGCCTGCGCCCCTGGGGCGGTACTCCGTGGCCCGGCGTCCCGAGCTTCGTGGTCACTCACCGGACACGGGAGGACCTCCTCGGTGACAACGGCGGCACGTTCGTCTTCGCCGGGATGCGGTCGGCGGTTGAGCGTGCCAAGGAGGCTGCCGGGGGCAAGGACGTTCTGGTGCTGGGCGCCGACGTCGCCCGCCAGTTGCTCACGGGCGGCCTGCTCGACGAGTTGTATATCCACCTCGTTCCGGTCCTGCTGGGCGGCGGGACGCCGCTGTTCGCCGGTGAGCGGGCCCAGTTGGCCGCGGAGGGAAAGGCGGTCTCCGGGGCCGTGACCCACCTGCGCTTCCGTGTCGAAAACGGCCAAGTACCCGCCGTGTCATAGCTTTTCGCGCGTCGCGACAGCATGGAGCGGTGTTGCAGGGGACTCGGTGCCGGGGCTGCGTGCACTGCTTGCCCAGGACCGGCTGCGACGGCGGCGGCGCATCTTCGCCCATGCCAGCGCAGCCCCTGCCACTGTCGCGGCGACCCCGGCGAGCACGGGGCCGACGGCGAGAGCGCGCTGAAATGATGTCGCGGCCGCGTATCCGATACCGGCCTCGGCGGTGGCCCACACCAGCGCGGCCATGGCGCTGTAGGGGGCGATGCGGCGGTAAGGCAGGCGGGTCGCACCGGCGAGGTGGGGCGTGACGGTGCGGACCACCGGAACGAAGCGGGAGAGAAAGACGGCCTGGCCGCCACAGCGTGCCATCAGTGCCTCGGCACGCCCCCACGCGGCAGTCGGGACGCGGCAGCCGAGCCGTCCGGTGCGCAGACGGTCGCCGAGCAGTCCTCCCGTGCGGTGCGCGACGAAGTCCCCCGCGATCACGGCGCACATGGCGACCACGATCACCAACGAGAGGCTCAGGAATCCGGATTGTGCCAGCGCACCGGCCGTCAGCAGCAGCGTGAGGGTAGGAATGAAGGCACCGATCAGCAGGACGGACTCGGCCAGGACGGCCACCGTCACCATCGTGTAGGCGGCGCCGGCGGGCACTTGGCCAAGAGTGTCGGACACGACCGTCATCGACTCGCCCCAGCCGCGGCCTCCCGCGAATCCGTGCGCCGGAATTCGCTCGCGGGGCGCCTGAGTTGCCACACCGTGGCCGGAGGCAGGTTGGCCCACACCGTGGGGCAACCGGTGGCATAGCGGCGCTGGTAGTCGGAGAGGACTCTCTCCACTGCCCGGTGCCGGTGCGCCTGCGCTGCGGACGCCAGCAGGGTGCGGGCGTGCCGGGTGCCCCGGTAGGCGAAGTAGGTCAAGATACCGCCCGGATGCAGGAGTTCCAGATACCGATCCATGATCGCTTCCACGTTGTGCGGAGAAAAATTGGTGAAGGGCAGGCCCGAGACGATCACGTCATAGCGCCGGTCGATGTCCAGACACGCGACGTGGGAGGCGTGGACGCGGATCTGCTCGGACCCTCCGGCCGCACCCGGATACGTGCCGACGAGGTCGCGCAGCCGCTCGGCGAAACGCGGGTTGGCCTCGACGACGTCGAGATAACTGCCCTGTGTCAGCTGCGGGATCAGGGCCCGGGTGACCGCTCCGGTCCCGGCCCCCACCTCGAGGATGTTGAGCGGCCGTGCCGCCTGTGCGCGCACCGGCTCGGTCAGCGCGCGAGCCAGGGACTTGCCGCTCGGCGCTACAGCCCCGACGGTGCGCAGGTCGCGGGCAGCTTCGAGGAGGAACGTCCAGCTCCCGCCAGGACGTTGCGCGGGGATACGGTCGGGTGACGCAGGCGAGTGGCTCATGGCTGCGACGCTAGGAAGCCGGCCCGCACCTGCAACTCCGTCGTTGTACGACGGCGTCCCCCTACGAAAGTAGGGGGTCAGCATGGAAGATCGTCGGACGAAGACCTCCTGACCGGGCACTTAGGATCGCTGGGTGGGCTGGAGAGAGCACCCTTCGTGGGTCGCATACGGGCGCTACGGCCTGGTGGTGCTGGTCACCTTCGGCGCCGTTCAGTACGGCGCCGTGTCCACCGATGCCGGGTATCTGACGTCGGGGACCGCGGCAGCGGTGCTGTGCGGGCTGGCCCTGCTCGTCCGCCGCCCCCACTGGCTCCTCGCCCCGCTCCTGGTCACCGCGGCAACGGGCCTGTGGGGATGGCCGATGTTGCCGCTGCTGCTGATCGCGCTGTTCGACCTGGCCGCAAGCCACCGCGTCGTCGTGGCCATGGGATGTGGCGCCGCCGTGCTGGTCACCGAGATGCTGCTGTCCTCGGCGACCTCGTCGTTCACGGAGCGCTTCAGCCTGCTCCTGCTTGTGGTCGTGGGGTGCGGGCACTGGGCGGGCAGAGGCCGTCAGGTGAAGGTGCTGAACGCTCAGGTCGAACATCTGCGCATCGAGCGGAAGTTGCGGGAGGAGGCCGCCCGAGCCGCCGAACGCTCCCGGATCGCCGCCGAGATGCACGATGTGCTGGCCCACCGGCTGAGCCTCATCGCGCTTCACACCGGCGTGCTGACCGCCACGACCAGCACGCTGCCCCCGGTGGTCGGAGAACGCCTCACCCTCCTGCGCACCGCCTCCACCGACGCGCTGGCCGACTTGCGGGACGTCCTCGGTGCCCTGCACGGTCCCGGGAAGAACGCCACCGGGGATGCTGCTTCCGCACCTGTCCTGCGCGACGTGCACGAGTTGGCCGACGAGGCCCGAACAGCAGGGCAGGAGGTCGAGATGACCGTCGACGGGCAGCCGGGGAAGGCTCCCACCGTTCACCAACTGGCAGTCCATCGCCTGGTTCAGGAAGCGCTGACGAATGCCCGCAAGCACGCTGAGGGTGCACGGGTGACCGTCCGGATCGACTACGGGCCACCCGTCACCGTCGTCGAGGTGACCAACGGCCCCGGCAGCGCGGCCACAGACACGACCGTCTCCTCAGGCTTCGGGATGGTCGGCCTGCGCGAGCGCGTCACCACCCTCGGCGGCCGTCTGGAAGGCGGGCCTCACGACGCCGGCAGCTGGCGCCTCGCCGCCCGCATCCCCTACCCCGCAGACGCCGAACAGAACGGCATCCGTACATGATCCGCGCCATGATCGTCGATGACGATGCCCTGGTCCGTCTCGGTCTGACCGACCTCCTCAACGGCGACGACGGCATCGAGGTCGCCGCCCAGGCATCCGACGGCGTGCATGCCATCGAACTGGCCAGGGCCCATCGCGTCGATGTCGCACTGGTCGACGTCCGCATGCCCCGCATGGACGGCATCGCCGCCACCACCCGGCTGCGTGCCCTCCCCCACCCCCCGAAGGTGATCACGCTGACCACCTTCGACCTCGACGAGTACGTCTACAACGCCCTCGCCGCCGGGGCCGACGCCTTCCTGCTCAAGGACACCGACCCGGCCGAGATCCTGCGCGCCGTCCACCTCGTCGCCGCCGGCTCGGCCATGCTCCACCCCGCCGCGGCCCGCCGCCTCATCGACCGCTACCACGCGACCAGCCGGCCCCGAGCGGCCACCGCACGTACCCGGATCGAGCAGCTCACGCCCCGCGAACGCGAGGTGCTGGCCCTGCTGAGCAGGGGCGACACCAACGCCGACATCGCCACGGGTCTCGGAATGCGCGAGAGCACCGTCAAAGCCCACGTCAGCCGCATCCTCACGACGCTGGACGTCGCCAACCGCGTCCAGGCGGCGCTGCTGGCACGCGACGCGGGCCTCACGGCATGACGGCGAGGATGCCGCATCCGCGCTCGCTGAGGCCGAAGACAACTCTGGGTCGCCCACCTGCATTTGAAGGCCGGAGCCATATACCTTGAGCACCCAGCAGCGCGGACGTGTTCGACCGCCGGACCGGCCCGGGCCCAGAGGTTCACGGCCACGCGCCGCGGTGCACCCACCGATCGCTGCCCGAACTCTCGCCTCGTCCACGTCCACAATGCCAACGGAGGAGATCCGGATGCCAAGACTGCGCGCACACCTCGCCGCGGTAGTTGTCGTGAGCGCTGTCTTGCCCATGACCCCTGCCCTGGCCGAGCAGCAGCCCGCCGGGTGCACGGATCCCTCGGTGCAACTGACTGTGGAGGAGCAGCGCTTGGCCAAGGCGGTGCCCCAGGAGATCCTGCAGCGTTCCGGCTTCGACCCGGTCGCCTCGGATTTCACCAAGGCTCTGTGCGGCACGGACTCCTACGCTGCAGCGGAGAAGTTGGTCGTGCGACACGGTCAACGGGTTTGGCAGCGCGCGGTGGACCGGGCACAGGGGCGCGGCCCGGCGGGCGGGGACCTGAGTCGCGCGGATGACCGGCCCTTGTACTGGGCGCGGTTGGGGATGACGGGGGCGCTGCGGCAGTGGCAGCCCGGCTTCGATCTCTCCGATGCTCAGCGCTCGGCCCTGCGTGACCGGCTGGAGCAGACCTCTCGCGGTCAGGACGCCATCGACTTCCCCGACGGGAAGGACGGCGGGCAGGACAAGGGGACGAAGCGGATGCTGGTCACCGGCTTCGACCCGTTCACGCTGGACAAGGACATACGGATCAGCAATCCGTCCGGGGCCAACGCGCTGGCGCTGGACGGCACGGTGCTGCGCACCAAGGCCGGTCCGGTCAGGATCGAGACGGCCATGTTCCCCGTACGCTGGGCCGACTTCACCCGCGGCATGGTCGAGCAGACTCTGCGTCCGCATCTGCCGAAGGTGGATCTGTTCACCACGGTCAGCCAGGGCAGGCCCGGCCAGTTCGACGTCGAGCGCAACAACGGGGCCTGGCGTGGGACCTTCCCCGACAACGACAACATCTCGGCCTCCGGCATCGTCCCGGTGTCCCAGCCCGCTACGCAGCCTCAGTGGACGACCACCACGCTTCCCTACCAGGACATCGTGTCCGCCCCGACGGGCCGCTTCCCGGTGAAGGACAACACGGAGGTGGTGGAGATCCCGGCGGGCGAGACTGAGCCGGTGACGCGTCCGGACGGTCCGACCGAGGGCTCCACCGCGCGTGAAGGCGGTGGCGGGGACTACCTGTCCAACGAGATCGCGTACCGAGCGACGCTGCTGCGCGACCGGCTCGGCCTGAACATTCCCGGCGGCCACGTGCACACCCCGGTCCTCGAGTTCGGCCAGGGCAACACAGACCCGGCCACGGGCGAGATCACCGACCCGGAGTTCCTCCAGAACCGGCAGGACATCATCGATCAGGTCCGTTCGATCCTCCGGGTGGCGGCCGAGCGCTGACAGCCGGGCGCGCAGCGCCGGCCTGAACCCGAGCCAGAGCTGGAAGCGGCCAGGAGCCTGGCTCGGGTTCAGGCCGGCGAGCGTCGCTGTCCTGACGCAGCAGCCGGCTGATGTCAGTGAGCCAGGTTCCGCATGTACTTGCCGAACCTCTCCAGGCCGTCGATGTTGCGGGGACCGCTGATGCCCTCGTTGTAGTCGAGGATGAAGAAGTTGTCCTTCTTCACGGCGGGCAACTCCCTCGTTTGCGGCGACCTCTTGAGAAAATCGATCTTCTTCTTTGCGGGCTTGTCCCCGTAGTCCAGGATGACGACGACCTCAGGCTCGGCCTTGGTGACACTCTCCCAGTTCACCTGCGCCCAGCGCTCGTCGAGGTTCGAGAAGACGTTCTTTCCACCGGATTTCTCGATGATGTCGTTGGGCGGGACCTGATTCCCCGCGGTGAAGGGCTGGTCGGTACCCGAGTCATAAAGGAAGACGGAAGCCGGATCGCCCTTCGGCGCCTTCGAAGCGACGGCCTTCTCGCGCTCCCTGAGATCGTCGACGACCTTCTTCGCCTTCTCCTCCGCCTTGAATATCTTCCCGAGCCGTTCGAGGTCGGTGTACAGGGCTTCGAAGGGCTTCTTCTTCTCAGGGAACTTCGGGTAGTTGTAGCAGCTCTCGGTGTGCATGAAGCTCTGGATCTTGAGTTTGTCGAGGATCTCCGGGGTGATGCCCCGTTGATCGCTGAAGCCGGAGTTCCAGCCGGCCACGACGAAGTCCGCCTTGGCATCGACGACGAGTTCCTTGTTGAGGAGATCGTCGCTGAGCTTCTTGACCTTGGCGTATTCGGATGCCCAAGGCGACTCGTTCACAGGTGGGTTGGCCGGTGGCATCACGTATCCGTGGACGTGTTTCGTCAAGCCGAGGCTGAAGAGTTTGTCAGCGCTTCCCCCTTCATAGGCGACCGTGCGCTTGGGGGTGGAGTATTCGACCGGCTCACCACACCTCTTGACGGTGACCTTCTCGGACTTCTTCCCGTCGGTCGCGACATCCGCTCCGCATCCGCTGAGCAGTAGTGCGGCAGCCGCGGTCGAGCCGACGGCGGCGCGTCGCCGTGCGGGGTTCAGTGGCCGGGTGGAGGGCATGATGTGTCACTTCCGTTCGGTGATGGAGGGGTGAGGGAGTACAGCAGCTGCGGATCGCCTGTCAGCGGGTGAGTGACGACGGTTGGGCGGACGCCGAAGACTTCGTGAACGAGCTCGGGAGTCAAGACCTTCTCGGGAGCCCCGCTGGCGACCAGGCATCCGTCGGAGAGCACACCGAGCTGGTCGCACGCCGCAGCTGCGAGATTCAGATCGTGCAGCACGATCAAGATGGTCAGCCCCGTGCCACGCAGCAGCGACAGCAGTTCGACCTGGTGCCGCACGTCGAGATGGTTGGTCGGCTCGTCGAGGACGAGGATCGTGGGCTCCTGGACGAGAGCACGGGCCACGAGAACGCGTTGACGCTCGCCGCCCGAGAGTGTCAGCACGCCGCGACGGGCCAAGTGACTGATGTCGAGCCGCACCATGGCCCGCTCGCACAGCTCCCGCTCCCTGGTGCTGAGGACCTGGTTGCCCCGGACGTGGGGCGTACGGCCCAGAGCGACGACCTCTTCCACGGTGAAGTCGAGTTCGACCTCGCCGTCCTGGGCGAGGGCGGCGACGAGTTGAGCACTTCGCCGCATGCTCAGGCGCGGCAGGTCCCGCTCACCGAGCCGTACAGTGCCGGAACTCGGGCGCAGGGCACGGTAGATGCACTTCAGCGCGGTGGACTTGCCGCTCCCGTTGGGTCCGACGAGGCCCACGCACCGGCCGTCCGCCACGTTCAGGGAGAGGTCGCGCAGGAGCTTCTTGCCGTCGGTCACGACCGACAGCCCGTCGAGGGTCAGGTCCATCAGCGGCCTCCGAACATGTAAGCCTTGCGGCGCAGCAAGGTGACGAACACCGGGACACCGATGAGTGCGGTGATGACGCCGAGAGGCAGTTCCCGCGGAGCCACGAGCGTTCGGGCCACAAGGTCCACCCACACCATGAAGACCGCTCCCACGAGCGGACTGACCGCGAGTACACGCGCGTGGGTCGCCCCGACGACCATGCGCACCAAGTGGGGCATCACCAGACCGACGAAGCTGATGGCACCGCTCACGGCGACCATGGCACCGGTCACGAGCGAGATGAGAACCAGGAGTGCCTTGCGGTGCCGGTCGGGGTCGATGCCCAAGCTCGCCGCCGTCTCGTCGCCCAGTGCCATCACGTCCAGGGCGCGGCTGCAGCGGTTCAGCACGAGGACACCGAGCAGCACCGCCAGGGCGACGGCGGGCAGGGCTGCCCACGTTGCAGCACCGAAGCTGCCCATGGTCCAGTACAGGACCGTGCTGGTGGCCTCGCTGTTGGGGATCAAGTAGATGATCACGCTCATCACGGCCTGGAAGCCGAGCGCCATGGCGACGCCGGTCAGGATGAGGCGAAGTGGCGACAGCCCCGCTCGGCTCGCGGCAGCGGCGTATACGAGGGCCGATGCTGCCAGCGCCCCCAGGAAGGCTCCGGCCGACGTGGCGTAGCTCCCCAGCCCCGCGAGTCCTCCGGTGACGGTGACGCCGACCGCGCCGACGGACGCGCCGGAGGAGACGCCCAATACATACGGGTCGGCCAGCGCATTGCGCACCATCGCCTGGATGGCGACCCCGATGGTGCTCAGCCCCGCCCCCACCAGCGCGGCCAGCAGTACGCGAGGAGTGCGGATCTCCCAGACGATCTGATAGGTCGTCGCCTCGCTCGCGCCGATCTCCCCGCCGCTCAGGGCCGCCCACAGGTACCGGGCCGTCTCGCCCGGCGTGATCACCGCCGAGCCGAGACCGATCGCCACGACGACGGACACCAGAAGCAGGGCGAGGAGGGCAACGCAGGCCGGAATCAGGCCCCTTCGCGAGGTGGGTGGCCGGGCCTCACGGGCCTCTCCGTTCGCCGTGCGAGAGGCACTGCCCACGGGTGGCATGGGTGAGCCCGTCATGTGTCGTCGGAGTCAGTTGAGGCGTCGCCCTCTTCGCTCTCCGGAGAGGAGGACCGGGTGACCAGGAACGCCGCTACCGAGGCGACCGCCATCAGTGCGCCGAAGACCAGAGCGACCCCGGGATAGCCGGCGAGACCGAGGCCGACGCCGCCGAGGGAAGCCCCCACGAAGACGCCCAGGCTCATTCCCGCCGCGTTGATGCTCAGCGCCGATCCGCGCAGCGCCCCGCAGCGCCGGACGAGCAGACTCACGGCGCACGCGGCGACGACCGCGTGGCTGGCCGCATGGAGCGACGTGAGGACGAGAGCCGGCGCAAGCCGGTGCGTGAAGTAGAACCCGACTACGGAAGCCAGCGCGGCGACGAGGCCGAGACAAAGCAAGTACTCGGTACGCACCCGGGGTTGAGCGGAATTCGTGAGCCGTCCCGTGAGGAGGTTGCTCACGAAGAACGAGGCGCCGCTGAGCGTCCAGACCAACGAGAAGAGGCCGGGGTCGAGTTGGAACCGGCTGTCGTAGTACGCGGCCAAGTACGCCAAGTACCCCATGAACACGGCCGTGCGCAGGAGGGAGATCAGCAGCAGCGGCACGGCACCCCGCACCGCGGCGAGGGCCCTGAAGGAAGCGAGGTAGGTCAATTTCGCGTCGCTGTCGGCCTCTTGCTCCGTGCCCCGGGAGGTTCGCCGGGAGAGCAGGATCACCGCGAGCAGCAGCGAGACCGCCGAGACGGCGAGGAGGTCCCCCTCCCACCCCCAGAAGAGCGCGGGCAGCGCGATCACGGGCGCCGCCAGCATCGCCGTCATGGACTGGATGGCCGTGACCAGCGTCGCGGCTCTGCCGGCCGCCTTCCCCGAACCGAATCGGTCGGCCGCCGCCGCCGTCAGAGCCGGATTGAGCACGGCTGTCCCACCCCCGACGAGCAGGCAGAACGCCACGAGAAGGAGGTATTCGCCGCTCGCTCCGAGAGCGGCCGAGACGGCGAGCACCCCGAGCCCGCCGGCGGCTGCCCACTCCTTGGGGACACGGTCGATCAGCGGCGCCAGTGCCGTACCCACCAGCAGGGCCGCCAGCCCGCCGAGTCCACGGAGCCCGCCCATGGCAGCGACGCTGCTTCCGGACCCGTCCGCGATCGGTACCAGATATGTACTGAAGACGGTGAACGGCAGCAGCCCGACCGCGGAGGCCAGCAGGATGGGCCACAACTCGCGTGCCATCCTCAAGTCGCTCGGCAGCTGCCCACCCGTGTCCGGATCCTCGTGCCTCATCTGTGAAGTCCCGGAGCCGGTACTCATGAGACCTCCTCGAGCACCGTGGCGAGGCTGTCGGCCCGGTAGCGGTACAGCACAGTGGCGTCCGCGCTGAACTGGGAGAACGGGAAGGCCTCGGCCGACAGAGCAGTCACGCCGCTGGGCAGGAACGCGCGGGCGACGGAGCTCCCGGTCTGCGCGTAGACCACGAGCGGGACGTCGTGGTGCCTGCAGTGCTCGAGAATCAGGTCGAACGTGCCGTTGCTGAGCGTCATTCCGGTGGCCACCACGGCGTCGGCCTGCCCGAGGAGTTCGGTCATGTCGTCGGAGACCGGCTCGCCCCACTGGGTGGTCCGCAGGTTCAGGTCGCACGGCAGACAGACGCCGCCCTGGTCGCGTATCGCTTCGATCAGTGGATTCACCACACCGATCAGGGCGACCCGGGCGCCTGGTTCGATGTCGAGCAGTCCGGCGATGGCGGCGTCCCGCGCCCTTGCCCTGCTCTCCGGGGTTCCGGTGGGCAGTGTGACCGGTTCGGCGTCGCCGGACGCCCGGTGCGGCCACACATGGGACAGATAGGCATCCAGCGCGGCGACACGCACCGGAGTCGTCTCGCTCCGAAGCAACGTCTCCAGAGGGAAACCGGAAGCGTTCTCGCAGAAATCGGGGCTCAGTTCGCCCGCTTCGAAGGAGCAGGCTCCGAAGCTTTCCCCTACACGCAGCAGGAGATAGTGATTGTGGTAGGTGACCTCGCTGCCCGCCAGCCGTGTGGTGTGATAGAGCCAGAAGGCGCTGGTGACGGTCACGCCTTCCGGGTCGGGCCCGTAGGCACCCTCCAGCACTTCCTCGGTCAATTCCGCGACGGTGTGCGGCTTCGGGTTCGGCATTCTCAGTTCTCTCGTCGAATGGTGGGCCTGATGCTGCTCTCCGAGCAGGAGCCGACTGTTCTCGGCGTCGGTCGGGTTTCGTGCGCTTGCGTCAAGTCCCGCGTCGCGCCACGGAGATGTCGGGCCACGAGGCGGTCGACCACGGCTGCCTCAATTCGTCGAGCGACGTGATCTCGTGGGGGCGCAAGGCGTCGATGTCTTCGGCTCTGCGGTGCTGGGCGAAGGCGCTGTCGACATAGCGGTGTCCGGTGTCGGCGGCGATGAAGACGTAGGTCCGCGCGGTGCTTCTGCGGCGTCGCTCCCAAAGAGTGGTCAGGTACGCGGCCCCGGCTGAGAGACCCGCGAATATCCCGGCGCTGCGCAGCAGTTCGACAGCGCCGGACAGGGCGCATTCGAAGCTCACCCAGTGAATCCGTTCGTAGAGCGCGTGCCGTACGTTCTTGAACTCGATGGCGCTGCCAATGCCGGCGATGATCATGTCGGGGTCCGACACATGCTCCGACCCGAACGTCACGCTGCCGAAGGGCTGTACGCCCACGACGGTCACGTCCCGGCCGGCTTCCCTCAGGTAGGTGGCAATGGCGCCCGTCGACGCCCCGGAACCGACGCCGCCGACCAACGAGATTCCGCCCGGCGGGATTTCCCGGTCCATGGCTTCGGCGACCTCGCGGTAGCCGTAGTAGTGGATCTCGTCGTGGTACTGCCGCATCCAGTGGTACGAAGGGTTCGCCTTGAGGATCTCGGAAATGCGGCGTACTCGCAGTTCCTGGTCCAGCCGCAGATTCTTCGACGGCTCGACCTGCTCCAGAGTGACGCCGAGAATCTCCAGCTGCGTGCGGAGCGTGCGGTCCACGGTCGTGGAGCCCACGATGTGGCACTTGAGTCCGAAGCGATGGCAGGCGAGTGCCAGTGCCTGTGCGTAGATGCCGCTCGAGCTGTCGATGAGCGTGTCGCCCTGCTTCACTGCCCCGGAGTCGAGCAGGTGACGAACAGCCCCCAGGGCCGAATAGATCTTCATCGTCTCGAAACGCAGGCAGACCAGATCCGCTCGTACGCGGATCAGATCGGGCTGCTTCACGGCTTCCGCTATGTGTGTGTGCATCTCAGGGCCTGTCAGACCGCTGCGTTGCGTCGCAAGGTGAACAGGAAGGTCTGCACATCGTCCGTGACCCACGTCTGATGGTGGATCACCTCCGGGAGGAACCCGGATCCGATCGCGTACGCGACGATGTCCCGTAGTGCGGAGGTGTTGGAGACGATGAAGTAGATCTCGCCGTCGTCCGCCAGCAGACCCCGCTGCACGATCTGGTCGAAGAACCGCGCGGCGATCTCCTTGCCCACGCACACGTTCCGCACGACGGTCGGGTCGTCGCTCACTTGCTGGCTCACAGCGGGCGGGTTGAAGGTGATGACGTCGAATCGCGCGCCGTCGGGGACCCCTTCGAACAGGTCGGAGACCAGCGGGATGAAGACCGTTCCGGGCCGCTCCCCCACAAGTCGCTCGTAGTGCTCCGTCATCGCCCGCACGCTCACGGGGTCGATGTCCATCGCGTGGATCTCCCTCGCCCCTTGGAGCCCGGCGACGACGGCTTCGACCCCCAGGCCGACGCCCATGGCCCCGTAGCACCTCCCGCTGACGGGGATGGTCCCGTCCAGTACCCGGTCGTGGATCATCCAGCTCGTCTCTCCAGGCATGAAGACACCGGGAGGCAGATCGAACGTCCAGTCCCTGTAGGCGTAAGGGCGTTGCGTGTGAAGGTCCGCCTTGGGCGTGTTGAGGGCAATGATCTCGTCCGCGGGCAGCGTGTTCGGGAGGCTTTCGTGAAGTGCCCATGCCCTGGCCTCAGCCGGGTCGTCGGCGAAGAGTGCGGTGTTCCTGCGGCTCTGCTCCCGCATGGCTCCTCCTGCTGAGTTCATCGCGTGGGACCTGCGCAGCCGACTGCGCTGCCGCGCAGTGGTCCCAATACGTCGTTGTGGCTCCTCCGGCCCGGCCTTCACCCCGCCAGTGGGAGACGGCCGCTGCCGAACGACTGCCTGCGTCCAGCGCAGCATTCGCTAAATGGAAATGATTGTCAAGAGCGTTTGGAGTAGTCTGGCGGTCGCGACGACCCGGCATCCCCCGGATCACGCCGAAGCCGACCGCGCAGCAGGGTGCGACGGACAGCAGCACCGCACGGCGGGTGCTCGGACAGGTGCCCGTCGTCCCACGTGGCTCAAGCGGCCGACGAAGAAGGATGAGGAGTGGAAGACGTGCAGCTGTCCCGCGATGTGACACCGCGACCAGGGACAACAACGGGAGTGGGAACAGCTTTTGGCACCTTCGGCGAGCTGCTCCAGGGTGCTCTGCCGGAGGAGGGCGGTGACTTCTTGGTCACCCTGCCCGTCGCCCGTTGGAGCATGGCCACGTTCCGGCAGGATCCCGAAGCCGGTGGGATCGCGGTGCGCCCCTCGCACAAGAAGAAGGCTCTTCAACTCACTCGCATGATCGCCGAGGAGGTTCCGGGGTCTGTCGGAGGAATCCTGACCTTGAGCAGTGTGATCCCCGAGGGCAAAGGGCTGGCCAGTTCCTCGGCCGACCTGGTCGCGACGGCCCGAGCCGTGTCGAACGCCCTGAACACGCCGATGCCGCCCGCCAGGATCGAGAGTCTGCTGGCGCGGATCGAGCCGACCGACGGCGTGCTCTACCCGGCGATCGTCGCATTCCACCATCGCGCGGTGCGGCTCCGGGCGATCCTGGGGTCTCTTCCGACGATGACTGTGGTGGGTGTCGACGAGGGCGGCGCTGTGGACACCGTCGACGTCAATCGCACCCCCAAAGTCTTCTCCACAGCGGAGACTTGCGAGTACGCCCGGCTGCTGGACAGGCTCGCCGACGCCATCCCGCGACACGACCTGGAAGAAGTCGGCAGAGTCGCGACCCGAAGCGCCCTGATGAACCAGTCGCTCCGCCACAAGCGGTCGCTGGAGCCGATGCTGGAGATCTGCCGGGACGTCGGCGGCCTCGGCGTGGCCATCGGGCACAGCGGCACAACTCTCGGAATTCTTCTGGACGCCCGTGACCCCTCCTGCACACGGAGAGCCACCGCAGCCGCCCGAGCATGCGCCGATCTGGCCGGCAACGTCGCCGTGTACCGGACTCTCAGCTTCCCCCGCGTTCCCAGCCGGCCCGTCGATTCACTTCTGCCCGCCTGAGAGCTCACCCTGGTGGAGACTCAGCAGATCACCCACGGGTCCCTCATGGCCCGGACCGGCGCCACAGAGCCGTCCGCACGATGTGCTCCGCGATGGCGAGCGCCGAAGTCGCCCCCGGTGACGGCGCGTTACGCACGTGCACGATGTGCTCGGTCCCCGAGTTGACGAAGTCGTCGACCAGGGCGCCGCGGCCATCCATCGCCCGGCGCCGGATGCCCCGCGGCCCGCGCGTGACGTCGTGGTGGGCGAGGGCCGGAACGTACTTCCGCGCTTCGGCGACGAAGCGCCGCGAACTGAGGGCGGTGCGCGCCTCGCGGGCCGCCGCAGGGAGGTTGCGGGCTGCGAACTGCCGGAATCCCGCGAACCCGAGAATTCCCCGCGCGTCTCGGGGATCGAACCGCCGGTCTTCATAGGACTCCCGTCCCCGAGAAGGTGGACTCGTCGTTCCACTCCGGGCGGATGCCGTCCCGCGTCGTGTGCCACCTCCGGTCAGGCGAGGTCGTCCAGACGACAGTGACCGATGCGGTCTGGGCAGCAGCTCCGAAGACCCGATCACGACTCGGTGGTCAAGTGCACCGCTCTGATGGAACCTCCCCGGGGCCGTGCCGCAACGAGAAGGCTGGTCGACGGGATCATGGACCTCGACCGCGTCACGGACCTCGCCACGATCCTGCCAGGGTTACCCATGCCGGGTCCGGGCCTCAGCGAGTACGGAAGTTGCGGTGACCCCGTATTGCGGCGATGACGAGCACGGCGACGGCCGTGACCACGAGCACGTTGTGGAGCCAGCCTGCAGCGGTATCGAGCAACCGCGTCAGTGAGGTGCCGGCGTAACTGTCCGGCACGTCAGCCTTTGTGGCCCCCCACAGCATGAGAGCGCTGGTGATCAGGCTGGCCGTGCACAGGATGAGGCGGATCAGGGTCCTCCTGCTGCGGAAGCGTTCGAGAACGGCCAACAGAAGCAGGAAACCCAGGAGATAGACCACCCATGCGCAGATGACCAGAAGCTGCATCAACACGCAAGGGCCTCCCGTGACAGGGCAGTTCAGCAACGGCGGCCTCACTGTAGCCGCGCACATATCGCGGTGCTCCCCCGCGAGCAGGGCTTCTGCGGTTTCTTCACAGGTCTGCGGCCAGGCCTTCTCGTCTCCCTCCTTACAGCGGTTCCCGGACCTGACGGTGCCGCCGGGCGGATCCGTTCGTGCCGCCTGGCTCCAGCGAGCGGTCATTCTCCCCGTCCATGCGTCCTCTCTCCGAGGACCGGACCCCCGCATGCGCTTCCCAACTCGCCACCGGACACCCGGTACTTCGGGGCGGACGGAGGCGGGCGTTCAGCAGCACGAGAAAGCCCTCAGCTCTCCCCCGCCTGGGCGCCTCACGGCTGGCCGCCGGACTGGTCGACGAGCTGCGGCTGATCGCGCCGACGGTGGTGGGCAGTGGCCGGCGGCTGTTCCCGGAAAGCGGCACTCCTGCCGGGCTCAAGCTCCTCAACTCCGAGACGACACCGAGCGGCGTCACGGCCCAGGTCTACGAGTGCACAGGCCCGCTCCACTAGGGGACGTACGAGGCAGGCGGTCACTCCTGAGCAGTCGCAGCAGCGTGGCAATCACCGGGGTTTCAGCGTGAACCGGATTGCGGGTCGGCCGTAACGGCTGGGAGGTCATCGCCGGCGGGGCAACGTGGAGCGACGCACGATGAGTTCGGGCTGGAACGCGATGCGCTGGTGCTCGTGTTCGGGATCCCCACTCGTCTCGTGGAGCAGCAACTCGGCCGCGGTCCGCCCCATCCGCACCGCAGGCTGGCGAACCGAAGTCAGCGGGACCGCGGCGGCCTCGGCGAACTCGATGTCGTCGTAGCCCACGATCGAGACGTCCTCGGGCACGCGGACACCTGCAGCGAACAGGGTCTGCAACACCCCCAGAGCGAGGAGGTCGTTGGAGCAGAAGATCGCGGTGGGGCGAGTGTGCAGGCCGAGGAAGCGTGAGCCGGCGTCGCGGCCGGACGCCACGTCGTCCGCTCCCTGCTCCAGGACCGTCAGGTCTTCCGCTCGGAGTCCGGCGTCGCTGAGTGCCTTCAGCGCTCCGGCCAGCCGGTCCTCGCACTGTGCGAGGTGCAGGGGGCCGGTGACGTAGGCAAGGGAGGTGTGCCCGGCCTCGATCAGGTGGCGCACGGCCAGCTCCCCGCCCGATACGTCGTCCACCGACACGGAGCACGCCTCATCGGCGGCGACAATCCGGTCCACGAAGACGTACGGAATGCCGTTGCGCTGGAAGGACTTGATGGTCTTCCCGGACAGGTCCGCGGGCGTGATGAGCACGCCGCGCACGCGCTGCTCGGCGAACAGGGACAGGTACAGCGCCTCGGCCGTCTTGTCGTGTTCGCTGTTGCAGAGCATGACGCCCAACCCCTGAGCCCGGGCTGCCTGTTCCACTCCCCGCGCGACGTCGGCGAAGAACGGGTTGCCGATGTCGAGGACCAGCAGCGCCATGATGCGGCTCTCTCCGACGCGGAGCTGGCGTGCGGACTCGCTGCGAACGTAGCCGAGTTCGTCCACGGCCCGCAGCACGCGGGCACGGGTGTCGGGCGAGACACGGTCGGGCCTGTTCAGCGCATTCGAGACGGTGCCGATGGAGACGCCCACCTGCCGCGCGACGTCTTTGATGCTGACCATGCCGCTCTTCCCGCCTCCGACGGCTTCCACTGGTGTGCGTTCCTCCCTGGCCGCGTATCCCGCGCACCCTAGCCTACGCGGCGAAAAACGTTTCATCCTGCACGCAGCCAGGCCTTCCAACAGCACCAGTCGATCGTTCCGCACGTCACCTCGGTCGCAGTTCTGCGTGTGCGCCTGCCATGACCGTCTCACCGGAAGGGCTCCACCAGCGACAGGAAGGCCGGCGGCACCGGGCGAGCGAGACAGTCGACCCGTGGCCGGTCACGCGCGCCGGCACTGCCTTCTCGACACACACTCGACGGCGCCGGTGTCCGGCGGGTCCTGCCCCGGACCCGGTTGCGCCCCGCACGTGTCGAGGTATTGAAACGATTCGATTCAGGTTGCTCCAGGTGTTGTCACCCCCAGAACGGAGGGCTACGGTGCCGCGCTAAATACGTTTCAATGCCCAGCCTCGGCGAGGACTAGGAGACCGCCATGGCATCCTCCGAAGCGGTCGGCGTCGACCCGGCGGACGACAGCGGAACAATCACGCGCCAGCAGTGGAAGTGGGCGATTCTGGCCGGAATGGCGTCGTACATCGATGCCGGCTCCATCGTCGCGCTCAGTGCGGGCCTGTCCCTCTTCCAGTCCGAACTCGGCCTCAGCAGCGGCGCCGTCGGCGCGCTCGCCGCCATTGGCCCGAACGCGATCGGTTGCGCTCTCGGCGCGTTCATCGGCGGCCGGCTGGGAGACAAGCTCGGCCGCAAGCGCATCTACAAGTACGACCTGCTGGTGTACGCGGCGGGAGCGCTGTTGATCGCGCTGTCGTTCAACTCCCCGATGTTGTTCATCGGTACGTTCGTCGTCGGCGTCGCGGTGGGCGCCGACGTCCCCGCCTCACTGGCGCTGGTGGGCGAGTTCTCGCCCGCGAAGGCCCGCGGCAAGCTGCTCGGCTTCACCCAAGTCGCTTGGAACGCGGGACCGTTGATCGTGCTGCTGCTCGCCTTCGGGCTCGCACCCCTCGAAATGCTCGGCATCCGCATCGTGTTCCTTCACCTGGTGGTGGTCGCGATCGTCACCTGGGCCATGCGCCAAGGCCTGACCGAATCGCCTCGGTGGCAGCAGGCGTCCACTGCGCGGAGCACGTCCCGGCACGAACTGCGCAGCCTGTTCCGTGGCGCGAATCTGCAGGCACTGCTGTGGACGCTCTCCATCTACACGTTCTGGAACCTCGCTGCCGGCACCAAGGGAACTTTCAACCCGTACATCATCAAGTCGCTGAATGCCGGCTCCCAAGCGGTCAGCGTGGGACTCACCGCGCTGGGCTTCTTCCTCGGCATGGTGGCGACGGTGGTGCTTTTCATGCGGCTGGCCGACCGGTCCCACGCCACGCGCAAGCGGATGTGGGCCATCGGGGCGTCGATGGAGATCATCGCGTTCGCGATCTATCTGTTCCTCCCCTTCAACATCCCGGTGATCATCGGCAATCTGGTCTTCTGGGCCGTGGGTGCCGCTCTTGCCGGTGAGGCGATGTACAAGGTCTTCAGTCAGGAGCTCTTCCCGACCATCCTGCGCGGCACCGCCCAGGGGCTCACCTTCGGCACCGCCCGGGTCGTGCTCGGGATCTGGAGCTTCTTCGTCCCCGTCCTCGCCACCACCGGGATCGAGCCCGTCGCGGGGCTGCTCGTGGTGTTCCTCGTCATCAGCGGCACCGTGCGCTACTTCTTCATGCCCGACACCTCGGGCAAGTCACTCGAGCAGATCGAATCGGAGCGTGCGACGGCATGAGTGCGGAGTCCGTGGTCATCAACCCGGTGCGGTTCGAGCACCTCGACTCGCCGCTCGGCATCGGTACATCGGCGCCGCGTCTGTCCTGGCAGGTCAGCACGGACAACCCGGCGTGGCGCCAGACCGCGTACGAGGTCGAACTGGACGGCGCGACGACCGTCCGCGTCGACTCACCCGAACAGGTCCTGGTCCCCTGGCCGTTCGAACCGCTGCCTTCCCGTACTCGGGCATCTGTACGGGTGCGTGCGGCATCGGGCGACCGGTGGACGGAGTTCAGCGAGCCGTCCATCGTGGAGACAGGCCTGCTCCAACCCGGGGACTGGACCGCCCGGTTCATCAGTCCGGCCGCCATCGGCGGTATCGGAGATCCGGCGCCCGTGCTGACGGGGACGGCTCTCCTTCGCCCCGGCATCGCGTCCGCCCGCCTGTACGCCACCGCACACGGTGTCTACGCGGTGAAGCTCAACGGCAGCCAGGTGGGCGATCACGTGCTCGCACCCGGCTGGACGAGCTACCACCATCGGTTGCGGTACCAGACCTTCGACGTCACGGACTTGGTACGCGAAGGCGAGAACGCGTTCGAGGTGCTGCTGGGCAACGGCTGGTACCGAGGCCGGATGGGTCTGGGAGGTGGCCGGCGAGCGGTCTACGGCGACCGGCTGTCCCTGTGCGCCCAGTTGGAGGTGGTCTATCGCGACGGCTCACGCGAGGCCATCGGCACCGACGAGACGTGGGCCGCCCACGAGAGCGGCATCCTCGACAACGAGCTGTACGACGGGCAGCGCACCGATCTGCGTGCACGCGAGTCCCGCGTGGACGGCGTCGAGGTCGTCGACGCCGACCTGGACCGGCTCGTCGCACCCACGGGACCACCGGTACGGGTCACCCAAGTGGTGCCCGCCACCCGGGTCTTCGGGTCACCGTCCGGCCGGACGCTGGTGGACTTCGGGCAGAACCTGGTCGGCTGGGTGCGGCTCCGGGTGCGTGGGACGAAGTCGGGTGACGAGATCACCGTCCGCCACGCGGAGGTTCTCGAGAACGGCGAACTCGGCGTACGCCCGCTGCGCACCGCGCAGGCGACCGACAGCTACGTGCTCGCGGACGACGACGAAGCGGTGCTCGAGCCCAACCTGACCTTTCACGGTTTCCGCTACGCCGAGGTCTCCGGCGTTCCCGATCTCCGGGAGGCCGACGTGGAGGCGGTCGTCGTGGGAACGCAGCTGCGGCGCACCGGTTGGTTCTCCTGTTCGGAGCCGGACCTGGAACAGTTCCACGAGAACGTCGTGTGGAGCACCCGCGGCAACTTCCTCGACATCCCGACGGACTGTCCGCAGCGGGACGAACGTCTCGGCTGGACCGGCGACATCCAGGTCTTCGCCCCCACCGCGAGCTTTCTCTTCGACACCGCGGGATTCCTGGAGTCCTGGCTCGGCGACCTCGCCGCGGACCAGCTTCCGGACGGATCGGTGCCGTGGGTGATACCGGACCTGCGGAACCCTCGGGAGTCGGTGAGCAAGGAGAACCCCACGGCGGCCGCGTGGGGCGACGCGTCGACCGTCGTCCCGTGGGTGCTCCATGAGCGCTTCGGCGACGCCGGAATCCTCGCGCGGCAGTTCAGCAGCATGTGCGGCTGGGTGGACAAGATCGCGTCGCTGACGAAGGACGGCGTGTGCGTCGGGGGGTTCCAGTTCGGCGACTGGCTGGACCCCACCGCGCCGCCTGACGACCCCTTCGCCGCGAAGGCCGACGCCGACGTCGTGGCCACGGCACACCTCGCCCGGTCTGCGGAGATCGTCGCCGAGACGGCACGCGTGCTGGGACGGGAGACCGAGGCCGGCCACTACGCAGCACTCGCCGCTCGCACCCGGGAGTCCTTCGCTCGTGAATACGTGACCAGTTCGGGCCGCGTACTCAGCGACGCACCGACGGTCTACGCGCTCGCCCTCGAATGGGCGCTGCTGCCCGAGGAGTCACAACGGCAGACCGCCGCACGGCAGCTCGCGGATCTCGTGCGCGTGAACGGGTTCCGGATCAGCACCGGTTTCGTCGGCACCCCCCTGATCACGGACGCCCTCACCTCCACCGGCCGGCTCGACCTGGCGTACAACCTGCTGCTGGAGCGGGGCTGCCCGTCATGGCTGTACCCGGTGACCATGGGTGCGACCACGATCTGGGAACGCTGGGACAGCATGCTGCCGGACGGCTCCATCAACCCCGGCCAGATGACGTCGTTCAACCACTACGCGCTCGGCGCGGTGGCGGACTGGATGCATCGCGTGATCGCCGGGCTCACCCCGGCGGCCCCCGGCTACCGGGAGTTCACGGTCAGGCCGCGACCGCACCGTCCGCTGACGCACGCCTCGGCGCGGCATCTCACGCCGTACGGCGAGGCTTCGGTCGCATGGCAGCGCGCGGACGGTCAGTTCTCCCTGGAGGTCGTGGTGCCTGTTGGTACGAGCGCCACGGTGCACCTGCCGGGACGGGAACCGATGGCCGTGCGGCATGGCCGGCACTCATGGACCGTTCCTGAGCCGGATCCCGCTCAAGAAACCACCCCCAGGACGGTGCGCGAGCTCATGGACAGGGCGGAGCTATGGCCGGAAGCAGTCTCGGTACTCGTCGGCAACAGGCTTGTCCCGGACGCCGCCGAGGTGCCCGGACGAGCCGCCAGGTACTTGGACCATCCGGCTGCGAGCCTCCCCCGGCTGGTGGCGGACAAGGACGTCGGTGAGCGCGCGGAACGCGCCTGCCAGGAGTTGGAGGAACTACTCCGCTAGCTCCACGTCGAACTGGTCACGAGTGGGGCGAGCACGACGTGGCTGGGGTGGTCACCGCGCTGAGAGGTGAGTGTGCGCGGAGTCCTCGCAGGGCTGATTCCCGTGATGTTTCGGCAAGTTGGTGACCTCACCCGCCGTCCCTCGCCCACCGCCGTCCGCATGGCGCACCCGCCGGAGGCGCGGCCGGTCACTCTGCGGGCGTCGGCGGCCACCTCAGCAGCGGCGTCACGGCGAGGGCGTCCGCACCGAGTACGGTGACGAGCACCGCCGGTCCGTCCAGGGGCGTGACGACGGCGTCGGGGCCCATCAGGCACGGCACCGCCGGATCATGGGCCGGATCCGGGTCCACGACGAGCAGTTGCCCCACAGCACGGTTCCCGCCCAGTACCGCACCGCTCTCCCACCCGGGGGCTCCCGCTCCGACGTCGAGCTGCTGGTCGAGCAGGGGGCGGCCGCCACGGTTGACGGTGACCCTGGTGGTGAGACGCCCCGGTTCCTCACCGGTGCGCCCGAGCACGGAGACGTCCCGCAGCTCGAGGCGGGCGGTGGGGGCGAGTTCGACGTGCACGGTCTGACGCAGGTCGCTGCGTGAGGCCGAGATGAGAGGCCCGGGCAGCCACCGCAGATGTGCGTGCTCGCCCACGGTCAGCCGCACGTCGTATCGAGCTGCGTCACCGCCGCGACCAGGCAGTGCGAGGGTGGCCGCGACGGTGTCCATCCGCAGCCTGGCACCGTCCTCGACCCGTACGTCCAGGGTCAGTTGGTCGCCGCCGAGTGGGGCGCTCATGGCGCCGACGAGGGTGACTCGTGCTTCGCCTGCCGCACCGTCCTGCGCAGCTCGCGTGAGGCGCGGGGTGAGCGGTCCCGTACCGCTGACCAGCGGGACTGCGGTACCGCCGCGGCCGTCCGCGACTGCTGTGACGCGGGCACCGGCCCGCACGGCGAAAGCGCGAGGCTGCCGTGCGCGGGCTCTCGCGCCGTCTTCCTCGACAGTCGCCGCTGTGCTGCCCTCGCCCGCTGTGCCGCTCACGCGGTCACGGTCCCCTGCTTCTTCCAGGCCGCGAGCCGGGCACGCGTCCAGTCGGCGACCGGGGTCACGCCGTCCCCGGCCTTCAGCGAGGTGAAGGCGACGGGGCGGCTGCCGCGCTGTGCCACCGCGTCCCGGGCCATGGCGGCCAGGTCGGAGCCGACGTGCGGGGCGAGGTCGGTCTTGTTGATCACGAGGAGGTCCGCGGTGGTGATGCCGGGGCCGCCCTTGCGGGGGATGTCGTCACCGGCCGACACGTCGATGACGAAGATCTGGGCGTCGACGAGGCCCCTGGAGAAGGTGGCGGTGAGGTTGTCGCCCCCGGACTCGACGAGGACCAGGTCGAGACCACCGCTGGAGGCCGCGGCGTGCTCCAGGTCCTCGACCGCTTCCAGGTTGGCGGAGATGTCGTCGCGGATGGCTGTGTGAGGGCAGGCACCGGTCTCGACGGCGGCGATCCGCTCGGGCGGCAGCACGGCCTCGCGCAGCAGGAACGCTGCGTCCTCCCGTGTGTAGATGTCGTTGGTGACCACGGCGAGCGAGAACTCCTCGCGCAGCGCCCGGCAGAGCGCCGCCACGGTGGCGGTCTTCCCCGAGCCGACGGGCCCACCGAGGCCGATTCGCAGGGCCCTGCGCGCCTCGTCGGGGTGCACGGCCGCGCTGACCGGTCGGGCGCTGTGGGTGTGTCGCTGTGGGAACGGGGCGGCTTGATCGAGGTGCATTGCGGCGGCTCCTTGCTCGGACAGTGAACTGATCGTGGTGCGGCTCATCGGGTGCTTGTGGCGAGGGGCGACGAGACGTGGCCGCGGCCGGCTCGGGGCGGGTCTACGAAGCGAAGAGACGCACCGGCCAGGTGGCGTGGTCCTCCGCCGTGATCTCCAGCAGCGGCGCGGCAGCGGCCGGGATTGCGTCGATGCCGCCATGCGCGGCTCGTGCCCCCTCTCCAGCGATCCCGGTGACGGATGGTGCAAGCCGGGCGAGTACCGCTGCGGCTTCGAAGGGGTCGAGGCCGAGAAGCCTTACCGCGGCGGTGGCCGGCGTCGAGACCGCGTCGTACGCGGCGGCGTGGGCGGCATCGAGCGGCGTCACTCCGGCAGCGCGGGCCACGAGGCCGAGTACCACCGGCTGGTGTGCACCGCCCGGGCGCGCCTGTGCCAAGTCGTCGAGCGTCGCCGACGGCCATGCCGCACGGCCCGCCCGCATCAGCTGGCGGCCGAGCCTTCGGGACGTGCGACGCAGGGCAGGTGACGGTGTACGCGCGTCGGCCGCCTCGTCGAGATCCAGTGGGTCGTGACCTCCGGCGGCAGCGGCGGCGAGGCCTGCGGCGACCAGGCCTGCCGTGTGGAGGCGGCCTCGGCAGAAGTCCGCGAGCGTGGCGGAGTCGACGATGCGGCCGGCCCTCACCGCGGCTTCGGCTCCGCCGGAGTGTGCGTGTGTCCCGGCGGGGAACCGCCCGTCGGCGAGGACGAGAAGGGCTGCCGTGGTCATCTCGAAGCCCTGGCCGGTGTGTTGGTTGCGGTGCGGGTCATCTGCGCGTCCTTCCGTACAGCCGCGTCAGAAGAGGAAGTAGCGCTGCGACATGGGCAGTTCTGCAGCGGGAGCCGGGTCGACGGCTTCGCCGTCGATGGTGACGGTGAAGGTGTCGGGATCGACGGCGACGTCGGGGAGCGCATCGTTGCCGCGCATGTCCGACTTCGTGACGGCGCGGGTGTCGCGTGCGGCGACGAACTGCTTGCCCAGGCCGAGTCGTTCCGGCAGTCCGTCCTCCAGCGCGGCAGCGTTTGCAAAGTTGAGCGAGTTCGCGGCCGGGGCGCGGCCCATGGCCCCGAACATGGGCCGGGGCAGCACGGGTTGGGGCGTGGGGATGGACGCGTTGGCGTCACCCATCTGCGCGTATGCGATCTGCCCGCCCTTCAGGACGAGTTGAGGCTTCACCCCGAAGAAGGGCGGCTCCCACAGCACCAGGTCCGCCAACTTGCCCGGCTCGACAGAACCGATCTCTGCGTCGAGTCCCTGCGCGACGGCGGGGTTGATCGTGTACTTGGCGACGTAACGGCGGGCGCGCGTGTTGTCGGAGCGGCCGTCGCCGGGCAGGGACCCGCGTCGCTGCTTCATCACGTGCGCGGTCTGCCAAGTGCGCAGGGCCACTTCGCCGATACGGCCCATGGCCTGGGAGTCGGAGGAGATGATCGAGATGGCGCCCATGTCGTGCAGGACGTCCTCGGCGGCGATGGTGGACGGCCTGATCCGGGACTCGGCGAAGGCGAGGTCCTCGGGGACGGCAGGGTTGAGGTGGTGGCAGACCATCAGCATGTCGAGGTGTTCGTCGACCGTGTTGACCGTGTGGGGACGGGTGGGGTTGGTCGAGGAGGGCAGCACGTTGGGCTGTCCGACGACGGTGATGATGTCGGGTGCGTGGCCTCCTCCCGCACCCTCTGTGTGATACGCGTGGATGCCTCGGCCCGCGATCGCGGCAAGGGTGTCTCCGACGAAGCCTGCTTCGTTGAGCGTGTCGGTGTGGATGGCGAGCTGGGCACCGGTTTCCTCGCAGACAGCGAGGCACGCGTCGATGGCCGCGGGGGTCGCGCCCCAGTCCTCATGGATCTTGAATCCCACGGCGCCGCCGCGGAGTTGGCTGTGCAGCGCGTCGTGGGAGACCGTGTTCCCCTTGCCCAGCAGCCCCACGTTGACGGGCATGTCGTCCATGGCGGCGAAGGTTCGGGCCAGATGCCACGGACCGGGTGTCACTGTGGTCGCCTTGCTGCCCTCCGCCGGTCCCGTTCCGCCCCCGAGAAGCGTCGTGACTCCGGACGCCAGCGCCTCGTCGATGAGCTGCGGGCATACGAAGTGGACGTGGGCGTCAACGCCGCCCGCGGTGAGGATCCTGCCGTTCCCGGCGATGATCTCGGTTTCGGGCCCGATGACGAGAGCGGGGTGCACGCCGTCCATGGTGTCCGGGTTCCCGGCCTTTGCCAGCGCGGTGATCCGGCCGTCCCGGATACCGACGTCCGCCTTGATCACGCCCCAGTGGTCCAGAACGAGTGCACCGGTGATGACGGTGTCGGCCGCACCTTCGGCGCGTGTCGTGCGCGCCTGGCCCATGGATTCGCGGATGACCTTGCCGCCTCCGAAGACCGCCTCGTCTCCCGCCCGTCCCGGCCCGCCGCAGCGGTCCTCCTCGACCTCGATGAGGAGGTCGGTGTCGGCGAGCCGTACCCGGTCGCCGGTGGTCGGGCCGAACAGTTCCGCGTAGACGGCCCGGGGAATCACGCCGCCCTCATCGGTCATGGACATCTCCGTCGTCCGGAGCGGACCCGCCGCCATCGAGTGGTCCGCCTGTCTGACCGCGAAGTCCGGCGATCACGCGCCGGCCGCCGAGCGGGACGAGTGCGACCTCGACGGGGATGCCGGGCTCGAACCGTACGGCCGTTCCCGCGGCGATGGCCAGGCGCCTGCCGTGAGCGGCGGGCCTGTCGAACTCCAATCCCGGGTTGGCCTCCGCGAAGTGGTAGTGCGAGCCGACTTGTACGGGCCGGTCCGCGGCGTTCAGCACAGTGAGCCGGGTGATCTCGGCGCCCTTGTTGAGCGTCACCGGGTCATCGCCGTGGAGGATCTCTCCCGGTATCACGTTGCGACGCTCCTTCCGCTGCTTCCAGGTCCGGGTCACGGGACGGGCCGGTGGACGGTGACGAGTTTCGTGCCATCGGGGAAAGTGGCCTCGACCTGCACGTCGCCGAGCATCTCGGGAACCCCGTCCATGACGTCCTCGCGGCTGAGGACCTGGCGGCCCGAATCCATCAGCTCGGTCACCGACCGACCGTCCCTTGCCCCCTCCAGCACGTGGGAGGTGATCAGTGCGACGGTCTCCGGATGATTGAGCAGTACGCCGCGTTCCTTCCGCCTCGCCGCGACGTCGGCGGCAACATGGATGAGCAGGCGCTCCTGCTCGTGCGGTGTCAGCTGCATCGTCTCCGCTCCGCCCTTCTTCGCCTCTCCCCATGGCCGGGACATGGCCCCGCAGGTCGAGGCAGGCTATGCCGGGAGCGTTTCAGTGGCGTTAACGCTGGAAATGGCGGCAACGCCGTGACGGAGCCGGCCCGGTCACGGGTCGTTGGCGGCACCCTGTGCCGGTGCGGGGTGCGTGTCCGGGGCGAGGACGTGGTCGCCGGCCTTGTCCGTGCTCAGGCACAAGGAGCAGACGACGGCGTCATGGGACGGGCAGGCGGTCACGTCCGGGCGTTCGTACCGCTGTCGGCACACGTGGCACTCGTAGCCCACGGCGCTGGGGTTGCCGTCCATGTCCTGGCGCGGTTCGGCGATGCCGTCATCGGCGCGGCGGAGGTAGTACCGCCCCTTGGTGATGACGGCCGTCGCCGGTGTCAGGACGAAGGCGATGAGCGCGGCGGCAAGCGGCGAATACGGCTGCAGGGCATCCCCGAACGCATGGAAGTAGAGAGCGATCGACAGTACGGATGCCGCAACGAACGCGATGACCCCCACGGGATTGACCGCATACAACATGCCGCGCCTGAACTCCGGTGTCTTCGGGGAGAGTCGGAGCAGGTACTTGTTGACGGTGATGTCTGTGGCGACGGTGACGACCCACGCGATGGCGCAGTTCGAGTAGAAGCCCAGGATGGCGTTGAGGAAGCTGAACATGTCGGCCTCCATCAGCGTCAGGGCCATGGCGAGATTGACGAGGACGAAGACCAGCCGGCCGGGATAGCGCTTGGTGACCCTGGTGAAGGAGTTGGTCCACGCAAGTGATCCCGAGTAGGCGTTCGTCACGTTGATCTTCACCTGACTGATCACGACGAGGACCACGGCGACGGGAATCACCAGCCACGGCGGCAACATCGCGCTGAACGCGCCACGGAACTGTTCGATGGGTTCCGTGGCTGCGGCGGGACCCACTTCCGCGAGCACGTACACGGCGAGAAAGACGCCGGCGGCCTGCTTCAGCGCCCCGAGCACCACCCAGCCGGGCCCTGCGGTGAGCACCGCCGTCCACCACGAGACGCGGTTGCCGGGCGTCTTGGGCGGCATGAAGCGCAGATAGTCGATCTGCTCCCCGATCTGCGCGATCAGCGAGAGGCAGACTCCTGCTCCCAGCAGCACGGGGCCGATGCTGACCTCGCCTTGGCCGCCGGCTCCCTCGTACGACAGGAAGCGGTGCACCGATTCCGGGTCGGTGCTCACCAGGTAGAGCAGCGGCCCCACCATTAGCAGCAGCCACAGCGGCGTAGTCCATACCTGGAGCTTGCTGAGCGCCTTCATGCCGTATACAACCAGCGGTATCACCAACAGCGTGGAGACCAAGTACCCCAGCCACAGCGGCAGTTGAAGCCCGATTCGCAGCCCCTGAGCCATGATCGAGCCTTCGAGGGCGAAGAAGATGAACGTGAAGCTGGCGAAGATGACGCTGGTGAGGACCGAGCCGTAGTAGCCGAAGCCGGAACCGCGAGTTATCAGGTCGAGGTCGATGTTGTACCGGGCCGCGTAGTAGGCGAGCGGAACGCCCGTGACGAAGATGACGACAGCGGCGACCCCGATCGCAGCCAGCGCGTTCCCGGAACCGTGCGCGAGACCGATGCCGGCGCCTATGGAGAAGTCGGCCAGGTACGCGATGCCACCGAGCGCCGTCGTCGCCACGACCGCCGGCGTCCATCGCCGGTAACTGCGCGGCGCGTAGCGGAGCGTGTAGTCCTCCAGCGTCTCGCGTGCCTGGTCCGGCTGTGACCTGCCGGGTGCGGCGTCCTCGGACTCCGAATCGTGCGAGACCAGTTGCTGCTGGGTGCTCATGGTGCCTCCATGGGCGCGATCGCCGCGATTCGACGCAATCGCGCTGCGATGCGGTGAACAGCCTCGACGTCGCCGGCGGGCAGGCGGGGTGGTGCAGCGGCACGGTTCGCGGCGGCGACGGGGGTACGGCCCTCACGGGACACCGACGGCCCGCAAAGTCACCGGGGTTCGGCTCCCTGCGTGCGGAGGCCGGTCACGCGTCCGTACGCAGGGTGGCCGAACCCCGGTGCGCGGCACACGCTAGAAGGCCCCTGTTGCACGGCGATTGCAGGGCGGAGGACATGGAGTTTCCGACTGCGGCCGAGCCGGACCGGCCGCAGGCAGCGCACACCCCCCAGAACCTGTGGGAAGGGCGTCGCGCGCTGTACGGGCCCGTGATGGCCCTCTGGGGAGAGTCCAGCTTCGTCGGACACCACTACGACGTCGAGACGGTGTGGCGGGAGTACGCCACCGACGTACAGGGCGAAGCACTCCCCTGCGACCACTACCTGCCGGAGGAAGCCCCGTCCGGGACGACGGAGCGTCCGCGGAGCTTCCTCGGCGGAGCGCAGGACCGAGCATGAACCGCGGTGGCGTCGAGCCAGCCGAGGGGTACTTCACCTGTCACTATGCTCAATCCCGCCGCCACTGCCCGCCCACTCGCTGGGCAGATTGCGCAATGGAGTGTGCGGTGATTGTGCGGTCATCATCACCCTGCTCTCATATTGAGGCAATCTGCTGACTTCGATGCTTCGGACGGGCGGCATGAAGACCACGGACGACATGACAGGGACGGCCACGGCCGCCGAGGTGGATGCTCGGCGCACCGGCGGGACCGACCTCAAGACCCTTGAGGCGGTCGAGCAGCGTGTGCTGTGGCTTGCGACATCGGTCATCGACCACGCCAACCGCGTCCGCCCGAACCCGTCCGGGCTGAAGGTCGGCGGCCATCAGGCATCCAGCGCCTCCATGACGTCGATCATGACGGCGCTGTGGTTCCACGAACTCGGCCGCGACGACCGCGTGTCGGTCAAACCGCACGCCTCCCCCGTCCTGCACGCGGTGAACTATCTGCTGGGTGAGCTGGAGGAGTCGTACCTGACGACACTGCGCAGCTACGGCGGTCTCCAGAGCTACCCGAGCCGCGAGAAGGACCCGGACCCGGTCGACTACTCGACCGGGTCGGTCGGCATCGGCGCGACGGCGCCGATCTGGGGCGCGATCGCACGCCGGTATGTGAACGGACGCTTCGGGGGCGGCAGTTCGGGCCGGCAGTACTCGCTCTTGGGGGACGCCGAACTCGACGAGGGCGCCTGCTGGGAGGCGGTGCTCGACCCGGCGGTGACCGACCTGGGTGAGGTCGTGTGGATCGTCGACTTCAATCGTCAGTCCCTGGACCGGGTCGTGCCGAACATCTCGGCGACCCGCTTGCAGGGCATGTTCCACGCGGCCGGATGGCAGGTCATCACCGTCAAGTACGGGCGCCTGCTGGAGGAGTTGTTCGCACGGACAGGCGGGGACGCGCTGCGCGCCCGCATCGACGAGATGACGAACCCCGAGTATCAGCGGCTGCTGCGCTGCTCCGCCGGGCAACTGAGGGAGCGCCTGCCCGGGTCCGGGCCGGGGCAGAAGGCGATCGCGCAGTTGCTGGCCGGGCTCGACGACGACTCGGTGGTCAACCTGCTGCGAAACCTCGGCGGCCACGACCTCGGGGCGCTCATCGATGCCTACTCCCGCATCGACGACACCAGGCCCACCGTCGTCTTCGCCTACACCGTCAAGGGCCACGGACTGCCCACCGCCGGGCACCCGCAGAACCACTCGGCGCTGCTCACGGGTGAACAGATGCAGGAGCTGGCGGCACGCGTGGGCGCCGACGCGGACGCGCCCTGGGCCCGCTTCCCACACGGCAGCGCCGAGGCCGAGTTGTGTGAGCGCACGGCGGCGAGGCTGCGCCGCCAGGAAACACCGCCGCAGCAACCCCCCGCGATTCCCGCGGACTTCGGGCGCACGCCCTCCGGGAAGGGCTCGACCCAGCAGGCCCTCGGCCGGGCCTTGCTGGACCTGACTCGGCAAGCCCCCGAGGCAGCAGGACACGTGGTGACCGTCTGCCCGGACGTTGCCTCGACGACGAACCTGGGCGGCTGGCTCAACAAGGTCGGAACGTGGTCGGCCACGCAGCGCCGGGACTGGTTCGACGACGACGCCGAGACGATCCTCCACTGGCGTGAGCAGCCGGCCGGGCAGCACATCGAGCTCGGCATCGCCGAGACGAATCTGGTCGGGCTGCTGGGTGAGCTGGGTGCCACATGGAGCCGTTGGGGCACGCCGCTGCTGCCGATCGGCGTGGTCTACGACCCGTTCGTGGGCCGGGCCCTGGAGCCGTGGTCCTTCGGCATGTACGCGGGCGGGCAGTCGATCCTCGTGGGGACGCCGTCGGGGGTGAGCCTCGCGCCGGAGGGCGGCGCCCACCAGTCGGTCATCACACCCTCGATCGGCCTGGAACAGCCCGGATGCACCGCGTATGAACCGGCGTTCGCCCTCGATCTGGAGTGGTGCCTGCTCGCGGGACTGGCCAACCTCGGTAAGTCAGGGGGCAGTTCGACGTATCTCCGGCTGTCCACCCGTCCCGTGGAACAGGCGCTCGCGGCCGTCCCGGGCGACTCCGCGGCGCGGGAGCGGCGGCGCAGGCAGTCCGTGGCCGGGGGCTATCTGCTGCGCCGGCACGAGACTCCTTCGTTGACGATCGCCGCGGCCGGTGTGATGGTCACCGAGGCGCTCACCGCGGCGGACCGCCTGGAAGGGCTCGGCGTCGGCGCGGACGTCGTCTGCGTCACCAGCCCCGACCTGCTCTTCCGTGCCGTTCAAGCGCGGCAGGGTCTGCAGGACGGTCCGGACTGGATCCTCGATCAGACCTTCCCCCGGGAGCGTGCCCGTCCGCTGGTGACCGTCCTTGACGGGCATCCGCACACCCTGGCGTTCCTCGCGGGCATCAACGAAGTGCCTGCCCGCGCCCTCGGGGTGACCGGCTTCGGGCAGAGCGGCAACCTCGCCGACGTCCACCGGCATCACGGGATCGACGCGGACAGCATCGTCGCGGCGGCGCTGGACCTGGCGGACTGACTTCAGACGCCGAGGGCGATGAGGGGCGGGCGTCGTGCAGGCCGACGTCATGCTCCGGTCCGGCCGCCGGCGGTGCGCCGTGTCAGGCTCCATGTGAACTGGCTTCTGCCAAGCAGGAGTTGAGCACCGCCCGCCACGTCGGCTGCTACTTCGCCAGGGACCGTGCCGCGTCCAGCGCGAGTGCCCACGGGTAGGCCTTCCGGTCGCCCTGCCCGGGCGGGTTGGGCTGAAAGCCGCCCTCACCGAACAGCACTCGCACCCCGACGTTCCGCAGCGTCTCGATGCTCGGACCGAACTGCGGGTGCGTGGCGTACTCGCTGTTGACGCACGGCATCACCACCAGCGGCCACCGCTTGCCGATGGCCTCGGCCACCTGACCCGTGACGAAGTTCGTCGTGAGTCCGAGTGCGCTCGCGTTGACGGTGTTGAGCGTCGCCGGTGCGAGGATCGTGACGTCCGCGCGGGGCCACATCTCGCCCTCGCCGAATTTCCGCGGAGTGCTGCGTACCCGATGCCCGGTCTGCCCTTCGAGCGCGGCCAGTTGGCCCTCCGTCCATTCGGCGGCCGTCGGTGTCAGACCGACGCATACGGTCCAGCCGTCGGTCTGCGCACGCCAGACGATGTCGACCAGGTCGACCACGGGCGGTGCGGCGGAGCCCAGGAGGTGCAGCACTCGGGAAGCCATGCAGGTATCCCACCACAGCGGACCGCGCCGGAACCGGCCTGTAGGGGAGGCCGGTTACTGAGCCTTTTCCAACTTCAGCCGGAGCAGGTCGCAGGGAGGCTCGGGACGACGACCTGGGTCCTGGCCCGGAGAGGTGCGGTCATACGAGTGCTGCTGAGCCCGAATTCGCGCGACCGGCTCGCCACAGATCGCGGAGCAACGCGATCTCGGCCATGTGATGGATGAGTTCGAGGTTGGCCCCCAACAGCACGCCGATGAAGGGCTCGTCGGGGTCGGAGCCGTACGGGTACTGCGAGAAGCCGGCCGTGTCGAGCTGCTCTTCCGTGACGGCGGCGACGCTGTCACGCCAGCGGTCGATCAGCGCCCAGAAACGCTCGAGTGCCAAGGCGGCGGAGGGTGTGAAGTCGACGAGCAGCTTCGGCTCCTGTCGCCGTTCGCCGAAGGCCCACTCCCAGCCGCCCGCGAAACAGCAGTGCAGGTGCCCCAGCCGCCACGCGATGGTGGTGACAGCTGTTTCGTCCGGCTCCGGCGTGCCGGTGTGAGCGAGGACCTGCTCGACCCGCTCGACGCTCACGCTCCAGTCATCCGCGATCTTGGCGATGCTCATGCCACCGGCGGCCTGCCGGGCCACCTCTGCGTACTCGCCGGCCGGGATGTCCGGGGCGCCCAGGTCGAGCACCCACTCGCCGGGCCCGAACGCCCTTGGCGTCGCGGCCTCGCCGCGGCGCCGGATGGACCAGCAACCGGCCACCGGCTCCCACAGGTACTCCTCGTCGCTGAGCCCGGTCAGGCGTACCTGGGCCATCTCCCTGGCGTGGTCGAACTGCTCGAGCACGATGCTCAGTCGGTCGGTCCGCGCGCCCTCGGTCTCCATGCCCCGCTCCCCCTTCGCGGGCGCGATCCGAGCCGAACCGCGCCCAGCCGGAAATTAGCGGCTCACCTCACGGGACGCGACCGAATTTCCTGCGCGCCCACGACAACAGGTCGCCCGGCGGCCCCTGTTGAGGAACTCCCCCGTCAGGACCGCCTCGGGCGCCCTCCGTTCGCACCTGCGCCCTGGAACTCCTTGAGGTGGCTGCCGAGGAAGGTGCGGATCAGGCCGGCGGTCTCGTCGAGGGCCGACTCCAGGAGGAAGTGGCCTCCGTCGAGCAAGTGCACCTCGGCGTCCGGCTGGTCGCGCGTGAAGGCACGGGCGCCGTCGGGCCCGAAGATGGGGTCGTTCCGGCCCCAGACGGCCAGCAGCGGCGGGCGCCTGTCGCGCAGGTACTCGTGGACGCGCGGATAGAGCGGAACGTTCGTGGCGTAGTCGCGGAACAGCTTGAGCTGTACGCGGTCGTTCCCGGGGCGGGAGACCATCTGGTGATCGTGGTGCCAGGTGTCGGGGTCGACCCGCGTCTCGTCCGGGACGCCGGTGACGTACTGCCACTTGATCATGTCGAGGCTCAGTGCCGGGGCCAGGGCCGCCTCGTTCTCGGGCGTCGGGGCCTGCTGGTAGTCGAAGATCGGCTGCCAGAACTCCTGGACGAAGCCCTCCTCGTAGGCGTTGCCGCTCTGACTCACCAGGGCGGTGACGGCGTCCGGGTTCCGCAGCGCGAGGCGCCAGCCGATCGGGGCGCCGTAGTCCTGGACGTACATGGCGTACCGCGTGACGCCGAGCTGGTCGAGCAGCCCGGCGGTGTGATCGGCGAGCGCATCGAAGGTGTAGTCGAAGTCGTCGGCGGACGGCGCGTCCGAGTAGCCGAAGCCCAGGTGGTCGGGGGCGATGACGCGGTAGCGGTCGGCCAGCGCAGGGATCAGGTGGCGGAACATGAACGAGCTGGTCGGAAAGCCGTGCAGCAGCAGGAGGACGGGCGCGTCGCGCGGCCCGGCCTCTCGGTAGAAGAGCTGCCGGCCCTGCACAGTGACGAAGCGGTGGTGCACTTCCGCCATGATCTCGCCGCCCTCCTCAAGGCCGGTATGCGGCCTAATGATCGATTTTCTTCATATTGCACCGGTACCGGATGGGGCGGATCCCGAAACGCCCGGGCGACGCCACATGCCCCTGCCTGCGGGCCGGCGCCCCCTGATCACCGCTCCTCCCCGGCCTTCCGCGACCACGGACCGGCCGGGACCACCCGCCGCCGAGCGTTACGGTCGAAAGTGGGAGGAAGGGGGACACGATGCCGTCCCGGATGCTGCACGACAGCGCTCTGAACGACCTGCGCAAGGGGTTCACGGGCGAAATCCTCACCCCCGACGATCCGGCCTACGAGGAGACCCGGCCCGTCTTCAACGCCATGATCGACCGCTCCCCCGCTGTGATCACTCTGCCCCGCAACGAGGCCGAGGTCGCCCGGGCCGTCGAGTACGGCCGTTTGGAAGGTCTGCAGATCGCTGTGCGCGGCGGAGGTCACAGCGTTGCGGGCAACTCTCTTTCCGACGGCTTGGTCGTGGACCTGCGTCACTTGAACTCCGTCACCGTCGATCCCGGAGCCCGGACCGTACGCGTGGGCGGCGGCGCCACCATGGCCGATCTCGACAGGGCGACCCAGCCCTACGCGCTGGCCACGACCGGTGGACGGGTCTCCACGACCGGCGTCGGCGGATTCGTTCTCGGCGGAGGCTCGGGCTGGCTGGAGCGGGCCTTCGGCCTGGCCTGCGACAACCTGCTTGCCGTCGAGCTCGTGACCGCCCACGGCGATCTCGTGCGGGCCACCGGCCACAACAACAGCGAACTGTTCTGGGCGTTGCACGGCGGCGGAGGCAACTTCGGCGTGGCGACGTCCATGACGCTGCGCTTGCATCCGCTGCCCGCCCTGACCACCGCCCTGCTGATGTGGCCGCCGGAGGCCGGGCCCGAAGTGGTGCGCGCCTACCGGGACTTCATCGACGCGGCGCCGGACCAGGTCGGCGGAGGGCTGATCTATCTCATGGGGGGCGAGGAGCCGTTCGTTCCGGAGGATCTGGTGGGGAAACTCGCATGCGTGTCGCTGATCACCTACACCGGTGAGGAGGCACAGGCCCGTGACGTCATGGCACCGATGCTCGGCCTCGGGCACACGGGAGAGCTGATCGCGCAGATGCCGTACGCCCAGGTGCAGAGCATGCTGGACGACCCGCCCGGCTTCCGCAACTACTGGTCGGCGGAGCACCTCGACACCTTCCCCGACGAGGCGGTCGACCTCTTCTGCGCACGGGCCGACGACATGGTGATGCCCTCGCCCTCGCAGCATGTCCTCTTCCCGCAGGGCGGCGCGGTCGCGCGGGACGCGGATCTGTATCCGCTTCCCTGGCGCAGCGCCGCATGGACGGTGCACCCGTTCGGTCTCTGGTCGGATCCCGCCGACGACGCCCGGGCCAAGGAGTGGGCCCGTGACCTGCGCAACGACTTGAAGCCCTGGGCGAGCGGCGCCGTCTATCTCAACTTCATCGGCCAGGAGGGACGTGACCGCGTCGTCGCCGGCTTCGGGCCTGAGAACTACCGGCGGCTGGCCGCGGTCAAGGCACAGTACGACCCGGACAACGTCTTCCGCCTCAACCACAACATCAAGCCGGCCACCTGAACGGCACTCCGGGCGTCTCTCCGCTCCCCGCCGTGACGTGTGACAGGCAGCGCGGGCACGTCACTGCTCGTCAAGAGCAGCGCTGAGCAGTCTGCGGGTGCCTTCCTCGACATGGTCGGCGTAGTAGTCGTAGAGCGCCTGCCGTCCCAGTCGGGCTGCCAGCTCGGCGTCGCCGTCGCGGACCGCGGCCAGGACCTGCCGGTGGTGGGCGATGGAGCGTTCCATCCACACGGTGGTCTCGCCAGCGGCCGCGATCTTCCCCTCGATGACCTCGACGACGGCATCATGAACGGCACGTGCGCACAGCCCGAGCAGCGAGTTGCCGCTGGCTTCGGCGACCGCCTGGTGGAAGAGCGCATCGGCCTCGCTGAACGCGTGCAGACCGGAGGCGCCAGTGCTGAGCGCCTCCATCCGCACGATCTGCTCCTCCATGCGCACCAGGTCGTTCTCGCTGTGCAGCCGCGCCGCGAGCCGGTTGCTCTCGGCGTCCAACACCATCCGGAACTGCACGAGTTCGCCGAGCGTCGACAGGTGTGAGCGGGCCAGACGCCCGAGCGTGCGGCTGAGATTGTCCGGGGTGACGCCCAGGACCTCGGCACCCAGCGGATCCCCCGGCCGGGAGCGCACCAGCCCGGCGGACTGCAGCACGCGCAGGGCCTCGCGGACGGTGGAGCGTCCGACGGCGAACTGGCTGACGAGTTCGCGCTCCCCGGGGAGCCGTGAACCGGGCGGGAGATCGCCGCTGAGGATGCGCTCCTCGATCTGCTCCGCGACACGCTGATACGCGCGCACCGGCTCCACCGGACGGAAGATGGCTCCCTCGGCGGACATGTACTTCCCCCTCGTCGTCCCGGTCGGCTGTGGCCTGCCGCCCACTGAGCCGGACGCCGGTCCGGAAGGACGAGCGCCGTCTACCCCCTTGACCGACCCGTGAGCGCCCTAGGAGAGTACGGGAAGTCAACTGGTCTGACCAGTGTCCTGGCTCTCTGGCCAGGACACATGGAGGTTGCCGCATGCATTCCGGTCCCGGTGCCGGTCCAGATACTCCTCCCACTGCTCCACCGAGTCCGGTGGTCGACGCGGAGGCCGCCGTCCGCCTCACCCGCGACCTCGTGCGGCTGCGCACGGTGAGCGACGCGGGGGCGCAGGACGTCGAAGGTCCGGCCGTCCGCCTTCTCGCGGGCCTGTTCACGGAGTTCGGCTGGGAGCACGAGGTGATCGAGGTCGCGCCCGGCCGCACGAACCTCGTGGCCGTCGTCGAAGGAGGCGGCGGCGACGGGCCGACGCTGATGTTCGAGGGCCACACCGACGTCGTGACGGAAGGGCGCGCCGAGGACTGGAGCGTCGATCCCTACGGCGGGGAGATCCGCGACGGCAGGCTGTGGGGCCGCGGCTCGGCCGATATGAAGTCGGGTCTGGCGGCGATGATCCACGGCGTGCGGGGCCTGCAGCTGGGGGGCCCGTTCCCCGGACGGATCGTGCTCGGCGTGCTGTGCGACGAGGAAGAGATGATGCTCGGCGCCAAGGCGTTCGCGGCGTCGCCGGCGGCGGCCGAGGTGGACGGCGTCATCGTGTGCGAGCCCGAAGGCTACGAGGTGTGCACCTCGGCCCGCGGCGGCATCCGCATCCGCCTCGGTCTCACCGGGGTGATGGCACACGGCGCGATGCCGCAGGAGGCGCGGTCCCCCCTGGTCGCCGGGGCCCGGATCGTCGAGGCTCTGGCCGGTGTGGAGGAGTGGGCGGTGCGGCGCTTCGGCACCCATCGGCACGCCGGCTCGGTGACCGTCACTCCGACCGTGCTGCATGCCGGGGACCCGGGTCAGCTGAACGTCATTCCGGCGCACGGGATGGTCGGCGTGGATGTGCGTACCGTTCCGGGAACCGACCACGAGGAGCTGATCGGCAGGGTGCTGCAGGCGGCCACCGACGCCGCCGGCACCGTGGGTGTCACCGTCGAGTTGACCGTCGTCGACGACCGGCCCGCCGTCGAGATCGACGAGAACCATCCCGTGGTCACGGCCCTCATGACAGGGCACCGCGACGAGCACGGCACGCCGCCCGCCATCGGTGCGGTCCCCGGCACCACTGACGGGACCATCCTCACGCGGGACGCCGCGCTGCCGACCGTGGTCTACGGGCCGGGCGGCAAGTGGATCGCGCACCAGAAGGACGAGTACGTCGAGGTGGCGGAGATCGGCGAGTACGCGAGGGTGTACGCGGCGGCCGCCCGGCACTTCCTGACGGCCGGAACGAAGGGGGGTCCCCTGTGAGCTTCTCCCCCGCTCCGGGCTCTCCCGCGCAGCTGGTCTCACTCCCGGAGGGCCTGACCGATTCGCTTCCCGTGGGCGAGGAATTGGTGCCGACCGCCCTCAGTGAGCCGGTGCGCTTCCCGTACGACGGCAGCGAGATCGCTCCCGCCCCGGTCGGCGACGAAGCGCTCGCGCGGCGGGCGGCGGAGCACGCCGCGGGGCTGCGCAAGCAGGTCGCCAAGCTGCCGACGCGGGTGCGCAGGCAGGTCCTCGCCGGCGTCGCCACCGCACTGGAGGAGGTCGCCGGCGGCATGGAGGACCTGCTCGTGCTGGAGACGGGCAAGCCCCGCGTGGACTGCCGCACCGAGGTCGTGCGGGCGATCGCCACCTGGGAGGCCGCGGCCGGCGAGGTCTTCCATGTGCACGGTGAGACGGTTCCGCTGGACGGGCTCGCCTCCGGCGACGGGATGACGGGCTTCTGGACCCGGCGTCCCGTCGGTGTCGTCGTGGGCGTCGCCGGGTTCAACTACCCCATGATGCTGGCCTCTCACAAGATCGCCCCGGCGCTCGCGGCGGGCTGCCCCGTCATCGTCAAGCCCGCTCCAGCGACGCCGCTGGCCACGCTGTGGCTGGTCCGTCTGGTACGGGAGCAGCTCACGGCAGCGGGCGCACCGGCGGGCGCGGTGCAGCTGGTCACCGGCGACGCCGCGGTGGGCGAGGCGCTCACGACGCACCCGGAGGTCGCTGCGGTCTCGTTCACCGGGTCCGCCGAGATCGGGCACCGCATCGCGCGCCAGGCGGCGCCGCGCAAGGTCGTGCTGGAGCTGGGCTCCAACGCGGCGCTGGTCGTGGCCGCGGACGCCGATCTCGACGCGGCGGCCGACGCCGTCGTGCGCGGCGGCTTCTACGCCTCGGGCCAGGCGTGCATCTCCGTGCAGCGGGTGATCGCCGTAGAGGAGGTCGCCGTGGAGCTGGAGCGGAGGATCGCGGATCGGCTGCCGCACGTCGTCGTCGGTGATCCGCGCGAGGAGGACACGCGCGTCTCGGCGCTCATCGACGAGGCGGCCACGGAACGGGTGTGCTCCTGGATCGAGCGCGCCTGCGCGGCGGGAGCACAGGTCGTGCACGGCGGTACGCGCAGCGGCCGGTGCATCACGCCGACGCTGCTGACCGGTGTGCCCGACGGTGAGCCCGCGTGGGACGAGGAGATCTTCGGCCCGGCGGTGTGCCTGCGGGCCGTACCGGATCTGGACGCGGCGTACGCGACGGTCAACGCCAGCCGTTACGGGCTGCACGCGGCGGTCTTCACCCGGGACCTGGGCTCGGCCTTCGATGCCGTCGAGGAACTGGAGGCCGGCGGCGTGGTGATCAACGAAGTGCCGGGCTACCGCTGCGACATCGCACCGTACGGCGGAGTGAAGGACTCGGGCACGGGCCGCGAGGGACCGCGGTTCGCGATCGAGGAGATGACGGTGACGCGGATGGCGGTGTTCCGCCGGTGACCGACGCACGCGAGAAGGCAGAGGAGGCCAGGGTGGGGTACGCGGACCTGTTCCGTCTCGACGGCAGGCGGGTGGCGGTCGTCGGCGCCGCCAGCGGCATCGGCAGGGAGTCGGTGCGGGCGCTGGCGGCGCAGGGCGCCGAGGTGCTCGTGGCCGACAAGGACGTGCGGGGCGCGGAGGAGACGGCGCGGCGGGCCGCCGGTGAGCCGCCCGCTCCCGGATCCCGGACGGGCCCCGTCAGCGTGCATTTCCTCGACGTACTGGACGACGGCGCGGTGCGGGACGCCGTGGCCGAGTGGGGCGTGCTGGACGGACTCGTCGTCACCGTGGGCGCCAACGTGCGTAAGCGGATCGCCGATTACACGCTCTCCGACTTCGAGCGGGTCGTCTCCCTCAACCTCCGCGCGTATCTCACCCTCGTGCAGTCGGTGGCACCGGCGATGGCCGAGCGCGGACGCGGCAGCGTGGTGGGCCTGACGTCGATGCGGGCCTTCCAGGTCGAGGCGGGGCAGAGCGTCTACGCGGCCTCGAAGGCGGGCCTGGTGCAGTTCCTGCGTACCGCCGCGGCGGAGTGGGGGCCGCGCGGGGTTCGCTTCAACGCCGTCGCACCAGGTGTGGTGCGTACCCCGCTGACCGATCAGATCGCCGCGGATCCCCAGTGGTACGACGCCTACGCGCAGGCGTCGGCGCTCGGACGCTGGGCAGGCGCGGAAGAGATCGCGGGCGCCGTGACGTATCTCGTCTCGGACGCCTCGACGTTCGTCACCGGCAGTGTGCTGACCGTGGACGGCGGCTGGACAGCGGTGGATGGACGCTACGAACCGTCCGTGTGACCGGTTCCGGCCGCGGACCGGTACCCGAGTGAGCGAACAGCAGCACAGGCAGCGCCACAGAAGGAGAGATATGTCCGACAGCCTCTCAGACGCGGAGCAGGAGGGCGCGGGCGGGCCGGCCCGGCTGCCCTTCCGTGCGCTGCCCGCGGCGAACCGGCGCCGCCGTTCGCTGTGGCTGCTGCTGGTGCCCGGTGTGCTGTACTGCGCGGCACCCGTCGTGGCCAACAGCATCGAGCCGCGCATCCTCGGGGTTCCGTTCCTGCTGGCGTGGATCATCATGGCGTCCGTCGTCAGCCCCCCGATCATCTGGGTCGCGGCCCGGCTCGATCCGGCGTACCGGTCGGACGCGCTGGAACCCATACCCGCGGACGACGTCCCCGGCGCGGCGGCAGACGGCGCCACCGGGGACGGCCCCGCAGCCGGCGGACAGCGCGGAACGGCGGGTGGTGCGGCATGAGTTCGTCAGCTGCGATAGCGACAACGATCTTCGGTCTGGCGATGGTGGCCACCATCGTCGTGGGCCTGCTCAGTGCGCGCGGCCGGGACAAGGGCCTGGCGGAGTGGTCGGTCTCCAGCCGGGGTCTGGGCGTGCTGTTCATCTGGCTGCTGATGGCCGGCGAGACCTACACCAGCTTCTCGTTCCTGGGCACGGCCGGCTGGTCGTTCTCCATGGGTGTTCCGATCCTGTATCTGGTGGCGTATCTGACGACGGGCTTCGCCGTCGCGTACGTGGTGGGGCCAGCCCTGTGGACGTACGCGAGCCGGCACCAGCTGATCTCGATCGCCGACATGGCCGAACACCGCTTCCGTTCCCGGCCGTTGGGGATACTCGTCGCGGTGGTGACCACGGTCTTCATCGTCCCCTACATCCAGGTGCAGATTCAGGGCATGGGCGTGGTGGTCAACGCCATGACGTACGGGAGCATCGATCTTCGCGTCGCCGCGGTGATCTCCTTCGTCGTCGCCGAGGTCTTCATCCTGGTGTCCGGACTGCGCGGCTCGGCGTGGGTCAGTGCGCTCAAGGACGTCCTGGTGATCGCCGTGGTGGTCTTCCTCGCGGTGTACGTACCCGTCCATTTCGTCGACGGCGTGGGCGACTTGATGCACCGGATGGTGACGGAGAAGCCGGAGTGGCTGACCTTCCCCGGCCATGAGTCGAACGGCCTCGACGGCACATGGTTCGTCACGACCCTCCTGCTGAACGCCGTGACCATCACGATCTTCCCGACGACGGTCGCCGGGTATCTCAGTGCCAGGTCCCCGAATGCCCTGCGGCGCAACGCCGTTCTGCTGCCCTGGTACCAACTGCTGCTGTTCATCCCGATGATGGTCGGCGCGACCGCGCTGTTCGTCGTGCCTAATCTCAAGAACCCCGACCTGGCACTGTTCTCACTCGTCACCGACGCTCTGCCGGCTCCGCTGGTCGCGGTGATCGGAGTGGCGGGGGCGCTGTCGGCGATCGTGCCGATGAGTGTGTTCATGCTGGCCATCGGCACACTGTGGGGCCGCACCCTGCTGGGCGGCGGCAACGGCGCCGACCCGCGCAGCCGCCGCAGCGGAACGGAACCGGCCGACGACCAGCGCACCAAGCGGCTCTCGCAGCTGGTGTGTCTCCTGGCGGGGCTGCTGGCGCTGGCCGGGGCTCTGTTCTTCCCCAACACCCTTGTCCAGCTGTCGGTTCTCTCCTACGAGGGGCTGGCGCAACTCGTTCCCGCCGTACTGCTGGCGCTGTACTGGCGCCGCATGCCGGCGTCAGCGGCCGTCGCCGGAATGCTGGTGGGGCTGACGGTGATGACGCTGCTGTGGGCCACCGGCAACGACCCCCTCAACGGCATCAATGGCGGTGTCATCGCCCTGGCGGCTAACCTCGCCGTGACCGGCGCCGTCACCGCGCTGCGTCCCGCCACCGGCGGACCGCCCGCGGCGGCGGATCGGGCGGCGGCGAGTCCCGCGTCCACTACCGGGGAGGTCTCGTGACTCAGAACCTCCACGAACTGCGCCCGGTGATCTACCGCGCCGCCCGCATCGTCAGCCAGCAGGCGCGCGGCGGCCCGGAACCGGAGGCGATCGCCGTCGCAGGCGGCCGGATCTCCGCCACGGGCACGGCATTCCAGCTCCGGGAGCGATTCCCGGGCGCCGAAGTGGTCGACTTCGGCGACGCGGCGCTCGTGCCGGGCCTCAACGACGCGCACATCCATCTCGCCATCGCAGCCGAGGACTTGCTGCATCTCGACCTGTCCGCCGGGGCCGTCTCCAGCATCGAGGACCTCCTCGGGCAGGTACGGGCCGAGGCGGCGCAAGCGGAGCCCGGGGAGTGGATTCGCGGCAGCCGCTACGACGACACGAAGACCGGCGCGCTCAACCGCTGGGACCTGGACCGGGCGGCTCCGGGGCATCCCGTGCTCGTCGTGCAGGTCGCGGGCCACTGGGGAGTCGCCAACTCCGCTGCGCTGCGCGCCCTGCACATCGACGAGGACTCTTCCCCTCCCGATGGCGGAGGCTTCGGGCGCGACGCGGACGGACGCCTCGACGGGCGGCTCGTCGAGCGGGCGCTGATGAACGTCGTCTATCCCGCCACGGCCCGCGGCGGCGCCTCACCCCTGCCGGCCAGCTCACCCCAGGAGAAGCTGCGCGGCCTGGCCCGCGCTCAACGGCAGTGGCACGCCGCCGGACTGACCTCCGTGTGCGACGCCCTCATCGCTCCCGAGGACATCTCTCTGCTGCGGCGGGCACGAGCGCGCGACGAACTGACCCTGCGCGTCGGCATGTTGCTCTCCATCGACCACTATTCCGCCGCGCAGGCGCTGGGTGTCGGCAGCGGCTTCGGCGACGACATGCTGCGACTCGTCGGCGTGAAGGCGTTCGTCGACGGGGCGATCGGCGGCCGCACCTGCCTGCTGACCGAGCCCTACGCGGACTCGGACGACCACGGACTGCAGACGACGCCCACCGAGGAGCTCCTCTCCCAGGTCCGCACCGTGCACGGCGACGGCAACCGCATCGGTGTCCACGCCAACGGGGACGCGGCGATCCGACTCGTCCTCGACGCCTTCGAGGCGGCGCAGCGGGAAATGCCCCGGCCGGGACTGCGTCACCGCATCGAGCACTGCAGCATCGTCGACGCGGGCATCCTGAAGCGGATGCGTCAACTGGGAGCTGTCGCAGTCCCGTTCGCGGGTTACGTGGGCTATCACGGCGGTGCGCTCAACCGCTGGTACGGCCCGGACCGCGCCGAGCGGATGTTCGCGCACCGCTCCTTCCTGGACGCCGGTGTCGCGGTGGCGGGTTCGTCGGACTATCCGTGCGGCCCCTACCAGCCGCTGCTCGGCATCCAGTCGATGGTCACCCGCGAGGGCATGGACGACGGCGTGCCGGTCGGTGTGAAGCAGAGGATCAGCGCGGAGGAAGCGCTGGCGGTCTTCACACTCGGGTCGGCCGAGGCGGAAGGCACCGACCGTGTGAAGGGGCGTCTGGAGCCGGGACATCTCGCCGATTTCACCGTCCTGGGCGAGGACATCCTCACCATCGACCCCGGCGGCATCGCCTCGGTGCCGGTACGGGCAACCTACGTGGGCGGTGAGTGCGTCCACGAGGCGTGAACGCGGGCACGACATCGGCGGGACGAGGCCGGACGGACAGGGCCGGACGGGCCACTGGGGTCCGTCCGGCCCTGCTCCTACCCCCGCCGGGCCACCCTCACTGGGTACGCGGTTGGAGCGCCGGGTCCACGCAGCGCGAGGGCTCGAGACGGTCGGCGAGGGTTCGCAGCGTCCGAGCGAGCGTCGCCCGCGACCGGTGTGCCTTCGGCGGTTTCTCCGGGTCCGGGACGACGGGTGCGTCGGGCAGCGCGGAGTGGGCCAGGTGCCTGGTGGCGTCCGCGACGATCGGGCCTTCTATCGGGAACATGTCCTCTCCTTACTGATCAGCGGTTCGGCACGGGCCGTTGCGGCCCGTGAGGTGAGCGCGGCCGGACAGGCCGGTTCGACCGGCCGGCCTGAATCTTGCGGGCTGGGAATCGGTATCGGCCGGGAGTCGGAGTTGACGGGGATCGGGACCGGTCGGGTCAGTGGGGTGCGGGACCTGTGGTGGCCCGTACGACCAGTTCGGTGGGGAGCTTGATGCGGGGCACCTTCTGCTCCTCCGGCGGTTCGAGGAGCAGCCGGCCGGCGATGCGGCCCTTCTCCCCCATGGGCTGGCGCACCGTCGTCAGGCGGGCCCGCTCCGCCTCGGGGACGTCGTCGAAGCCGGCGACGGAGATGTCGCGGCCCACGACGAGGCCCCGCTGCTCGCAGGCGTCGAGCACCCCGAGCGCGAGCACGTCACCGATCGCGAGCACGGCGGTGGGCCGGTCGGCGACATCGAGGAAGTGAGCGGCTGCGGAGGCCGCCGCGGAGCGGGAGTTGCGGCCCGCGGCGACGACGCGGACACTCCGCCAGTCGACTCCCACCTCCTCCAGCGCGTCCCGGTAGCCCCCGAGGCGGCCCTGCAAGTCCCCGCAGTCGGAGGCGAGTTGCTCCTCCACGGTCGCGGGGCCCGAGGTGCCCGGTGCGACGACCTGATCGACCATCACCGCGATCCGCCGGTGACCGAGCCGGACGATGTGCTCGGCGGCGAGCCGCGCCGAAGCCCGTTCGTCGATGCCGACGTACGGGATTGAGGGATCGTCTCTCTCGTCGGTGGTCACCATCGGCAGGCCCCGTGCCCGGATCAGCGCCTTGGCGGGATGGCCCACGGGGACGCAGTAGAGGCAGAAACCGTCGACCACCGCGTTCCGTACGGCCGTTTCCGGATCGTCGGTGCCGGGCGGCACCGGAGCATCCGTGTCGCCCGCCGGGCCGTAGGCACGGGGCGGCATGGGGATGAGCAGCAGGCCGGTGCCGGAGGCTTCGGCAACCTCGGCGACTCCGCGCAGAAAGCCCACGGAGTACGGGTCGGCGAAAGCGTACGAGAGGGTCTCGGTGAAGAGCAGGCCGATCGCTCCTGCCCTCCCACGCCGCAGTGAACGCGCCGTCGCGTCGGGCCCGGAGTAGCCCAGGCGCCGCGCGGCGTCGAAGATCCGCTCGCGCAGGTCCTTGTTGAGCTGGTCGGGGCGGCCGTATGCGTTGGAGACGGTCGTCCGCGACACCCCGACCTCGTCCGCGACGGTCTGCAGCGTCGCCCGTTTCCCACGCGAGTCCTTGGCCCCCACCGCCCGCCCACCCGTCTTCTGTATCGATTAAGTCTGTATCGATACAGTAGCCGGGCGCCGCAGCGGATGTCCAGTTCTTTTTTCGCGAGAGGGGCTTGTTCAGGCCGATTCGGCGGCCTGCTTGATGCGCCGGCCGAAGTCGTCCGCGTCCTTGCGCGCGGCGTTCAGGGCGACGCCCGCGATCATCTTGCCGACGCCGTGACCGGTCAGCGAGTTGAAGAGCCGCACACGCGTGGTGGAGTCGCCGGACCGCTCGAGGTCGTAGCCACCCTCCTCCGCGGTCACCAGATTCTCCGAGGTCTCCGTCCAGCGGATCCTGGTGGGCGCCTCGAACTCCGTGATGCGGAACTCCCGGCGGGTGCGCACCCCGGCGTCCTTGACCGTGCTCCTGTAGACCGTGCCCACTCCCGGCGGCCCCTCGGTCACCTTGGCCATCTCCAGCACCCTGGGGCTGAACTTGGGGTCGTTCTCACCGTCGGCGAGGAAGGCGAAGACCTCCTCGATGGGGCGATCGATCTCCGTGGTCACCTCGAACTGTCCGGCCATCGTCTCTCCCCTGCCTCTGATCGCTCCCTCGCGGCGGCAAGCCGCTCAGGGCTGCTTCCGGGCCTGCTTGCCGGCTTTGCTCGCGGCGTCCCGTTCGGACGTGGCACTCGCGGTGCTCAGCACACCGCCGGCGCTCTCCAGGTGCGCGCGGACGAACCACTGGAAGAGTTCGAGGTCGCGCAGCTGCTCGATGAGCATGTCCTGCGTGATCAGGTCGGTCTCTTCGGTGGCACGCACCGCCTCCCGGTGGTCCGCGATGACCCCGGTGTAGACGAGGTCCAGGGCGCCGAGGTGTTCGATGGCTTCGGCACGGCCGATGGCGTAGTCCTCCCACTGCCGCTCGGCCACGAGAGCACCCGGGGTGCCGTGCGGCGAACCGCCGAGAGTGGAGATGCGCTCCGCCGTCGTGTCGGTCATCTTACGTACGGAGTCGACCTGGGGATCCAGCATTTCGTGCACCGCGATGAAGTGCGGGCCGACGACGTTCCAGTGGATGTGCTTGAGCGTCAGGGCGAGGTCGTTGAGAGCGTGCAGACGCATGGTCAGCAGCCGGATGACGTCGCCGCCCTCCTGCTGGGACATGCCGGGGACCGTGTACTTCGGTTCGGGTGCGCTCCTGGGCACGGCTCTCTCTCCCTCTCGGCATGGACGGCCCGCCCCGGGTCGGCGGCTTCTCCCCATGCCAACACCGCTCGCGCCCTCCCGCGCGCCGGGAGCCCACCGAGTCCTCCATTCGGTACGGGTGACCCCCGCTTCCCCGGCGCACATGTACCGGCGCGCGCGGGCGGCTTCAGCGGACGCGGTCAGGCGGGCGGCGCCGAGACGCTCCGTACGAGCGAGCTGAGCCGCTGGTCCGCCGGCGGTGCAAGGCTCGCCTGGCCCAGGGCGGTGAGCGCGGACGCGGTGAGCTGGCCGATGCGGGCCTCGACGGCGGCGACGGCGCCGAGCCCGGTGAGCAGGTCCCGGATCCGCTGGAGTTCCTCCGTGTGCAGTTCCTTGTTGCCGAGCGCTGCACGCAGTTGCTGCTCTGCGTCGTGCCTGCCGTGTGCGCGGGCCCGCTGCAGCGCGATGGCCACCAAATATGTGGAAGCGCCGTCCCTGATGTCGTCGCCCGCCGGTTTGCCCGTACGGGCGGACCCTCCGAAGACGCCGAGGAGATCGTCGCGCAGCTGGAAGGCCACGCCGGCGCTGCGCCCGGCCCGGCGGAGCGCGGCGACGAGGTCGGGGTCGGCGCCCGCCATGGCCGCGCCCAGGTGGAGCGGCCGCTCGACCGTGTAGAGGCCGCTCTTGAGATAGGCCACCCGCAGCGACTCCTCGGGCGAGTCCACGCCGGTGCCCTGCCCGTACAGGTCCAGGTACTGGCCGGCGATGGTCTCGGTGCGCATGGCCTGCCAGGCGGGGCCGACCGCCCGTCTCGCCCTGTTGTCGAGTCCGGAGGTCTCGTACAGGTCGTCCGCCCACACCAGGGCGAGGTCGCCCGCGAGGATCGCGGCGGAGACGCCGAACGCGTCGGGGTTGCCGCGCAGGCCCGCGGCCCGGTGCTGGTTGGCGAAGGCGACGTGCGCGGCGGGCGCGCCCCGCCGCAGCAGTGAGCCGTCCATCAGGTCGTCGTGGATGAGCGCACAGCCCTGGATCAGCTCCAGGGCCGTGGCGACCTTGAGGACGGCCTCGGCGCCGGCTCCGCGGGGCGCGCCCCCTGCGCCCCGCCATCCCCACCAGACGAAGGCGGGACGGGTGCGCCTGCCGCCGCGCAGGACGACGTCGGCGAGCAGGTCGATGACGTCCTCGGCGAACCGGTCGCTGCTGCGGGCGGCCTCCTCACGGCGCACCGCGATGTGCCGGGACAGCAGCGCCTCGATGACGGCCGCGGTGTCCTGGTCGGGGTCGATGCCGAGCGTGCGGACGTCCCGGACGTCCTGGTTCCCCTCGCGTACATGGGCGCTCGGCCGGCGCTGCATGGCGGCTCCTTCCCGGGAGTTCGGCCCGGCAGCGCAGGCACGACCATTCGCGCTCACGGACGGTGAAGGAAGATGTACGACGAGTTTTTCAGCCATGCCGCCCGCGTGCACCTCCGGGCCGCGCGCGTGCCGCACGGCCGTACGGGCGCTCGTGACGCCATGCGGGGCGATGCCAGGACGGGAAGCGCAGGCATTCACCCCAGCTGGGAGGGCACTCGTGGCATGAAAGCCATGAAACAGATGAAAGGCGGCATACAGCAATGTCGAGGGGCAGAAAGATCCCAGGGCGCGACCGGCCGCACTGGAGGACTCAGGGAAGCGCGGCGGTCGGCAGGGTCCGTCGCAAGATCGCCGAAGGCACGCGCACCGTGGCCCGTACGGACGCCGCTGTTGCGGTCCCTCCCGCCACTCCCGACCGGGTCGGCGGGCCGCGGACCGGTTCCTCCGGGACGACGGGCGGACAGGAAAACCTCGGCGGAAGAGGGGGGTGCGACTCATGAGCGACATGAAGCAGCAGGACCAACACGACGCGCTCTTCGCCGACTTCGCGAAGGCCGTGAATCTGCCCGCGGGCCAGCTCGAACGGTGGCTGGAGACGGAGCGGTCGCGCAACGTGGGCCGCCACAAGGGGCAGCGCGAGAGTCACGGGCACGCCGCGGGACGTCGCATCGTGAAGCTTCTGCGGACCCCCAGGGCGGACTTCACCGCGGACGACCTGGTCCACATGCGCAGGGCGATCCACCACATAGACCGGCAGCTCAAGCACCGCCCGCGGGGCGACATCAGCGAGACGGACTGGCGCTTCGCCCTCATGAACTGGGGGCACGACCCGCAGCGCTGACGGCACCGACGGGCCGGCCGGGATGCCGCGGATCGGCTCGGATGCCGGACCCCCTGGTCCGTGCTGCTGCGCGGCCGGGACGGCGGAGCGAGGATGGAGTCATGCTGCTCGTCGACATCGCCCGGACCTCGAGGGAGGTCACGACTGTCTCGTCGCGCAAGGAGAAGGTGGCGCTGCTGGCGGAGCTGTTCCGCGCCGCCTCGCCCGATGAAGTGCCGGTGGTCGTCACGTACTTGGCGGGCCGCCTGCCCCAACGCAGGACGGGGGTGGGCTTCCGCACCCTCTCCGAGCCCCATGCGCCCTCGTCCGAGGCGCAGTTGACGATCGCCGACGTGGACGCCGCGCTTGAGGAGATCGCCGGTGTGCGCGGCCAGGGCGCCCAGACCGAGCGGAAGCGGCTGCTGGCGGCGCTGATGTCGGCGGCGACGGAGGAGGAGCAGCACTTCCTCTTCCGGCTGCTCACGGGCGAGTTGCGGCAGGGAGCGCTGGACGCCTTCGCCGTGGAGGGTCTCGCGGAGGCGGTCTCGGTGCCTGCGGGGCAGGTGCGGCGTGCGGTGATGTTCGGAGGTTCGCTCGGCGCGGTCGCCAGTGCGCTGCTGGCCGAAGGACCCTCGGCACTGGAGGCGTTCCGTCTGGAGACGGGACGCCCGGTGCAGCCGATGCTGGCGCAGAGCGCGAAGAACGTGCTGGAGGCCGTGGACAAGCTCGGCCCGTGCGCGGTGGAGGAAAAGCTCGACGGAATCCGGGTGCAGGTGCACAAGGACGGCACGAGCGTGCGGATCTACACGCGCACCCTGGATGACATCACCGCCCGGCTCCCCGAACTCTCAGAACTTGTGGGTGGGTTGGCCGTTCAGCAGGCCGTGCTGGACGGCGAAGTGATCGCCCTGGACGAGCAGGGCCGGCCCCGTCCGTTCCAGGAGGTCTCCCAGCGTGTGGGCTCGCATGTGGACGTGCCGACGGCACGGGTGACGCTGCCGGTCACGCCGCGCTTCTTCGACGTGCTCTCCGTGGACGGACGTGACCTTGTGGACCTGGACGCGGCGCGGCGACACGAGGCTCTCGCGCAAGTCGTCCCGGAGCCCCTGCGGGTCAGGCGCATGGTGGTCCAGGATCCGCAGGCGGACGAAGAGCGGCGCGCGGCCGAGGAGTTCGCACACCGGGTCCTGGAGGAGGGCCATGAGGGCGTCATGGTCAAGGCGCTCGATTCCACCTACAGCGCTGGACGCAGAGGTGCCTCGTGGCTGAAGGTGAAGCCCGTCTTCACCCTCGATCTGGTGGTGCTGGCCGCGGAGTGGGGCCACGGGCGCCGCACGGGACGGCTGTCGAACCTGCATCTGGGCGCGCGGTGGCCGGACGGTTCGTTCGCGATGCTCGGCAAGACCTTCAAGGGGCTCACGGACGAGCTGCTGGCCTGGCAGACCGAGCACCTTCGCGGCATCGCCGAGCGCGAGCATCCCTGGGGCGTGACGGTGCGGCCGGAACTGGTGGTGGAGATCGCGGTCGACGGGCTGCAGCGCTCCACGCGGTATCCGGCGGGGGTGACGCTGCGCTTCGCGCGGGTGGTGCGCTATCGGCCCGACAAGCCGGCGTCGCAGGCCGACACGGTCGACGACGTCCTCGCGCTCCAGCGGTAGCCGGCGGAGCGCGAGGACGGCGGTACATCCGCAGCGGGAGCGGCGCGGATGACCGAGCCGCCGGGTCGAACAGCCGCCGCGGCGGGGGCCGTTCAGCCGCGCGGGACGACCATCGAGAGGACCTTCGGCAGCGGGTACCAGTCGGAGGTCGTGATACTGGCGTGCGAGGCGGCGAGTTGGGTGACCCGGTCCCGGGCGTCCTGCTCGCTCGGCTCGGTGTTGTCGATCTCCGGGGCGACCTTGTGTGCGTCGGTCATGATCGTGAGATAGCCGTGCTGCTGGTACCAGGCGGTGTCGATGTCGCCTCCGGCGAACGTCGCTGCGTCGCCGTCGAAGACGACGAACCAGGGCCGCAGGGCCTCTTCGTAGCGCTCGGTACGGGGGTCGCCCTTCTCCGCGCCGTGCACCGCGGGGAAGGCGCCGGCCTCGCCGAGTGTGCCCTTGGCGGAGAGGTCCTTGAGGTGGGTGGCGTACTCCTCGTCCGTCCACAGGTCGTCGGCGGGGTTGTCCTCCTCGACGGTGCCCGGGATGAGTTCGAACACGAACTTGCCCGCCATGGCGTCCCGGTCGGGCCAGCCTGTGCTGCCCACGGCCTCGTCGAGGTTGGCGTGCGACCCGGTGACATCGGAAGGACGCAGGAGCGCGTCGCCCAGCTTCTCGCTGAGCAGCGAGTCGAGTTCGTCAGGGCCGCGGTCCGCCTTGTTGTAGAAGCCGTCCTTCATCTCGACCTTGATGAGGACGGGCGGATGGCCGGGGTGTGCGTCGTGCCAGGCGCGCATGTCGGCGAGGCAGCCGTCGAGGCTCTGGTCGCGTTCCTTGGTACGCAGTTCGTCCGCCGACGCCGCGTTCTCGCAGTTGTTGTCGTTGCCGGTCGGGTTGCTGTGGGAGACGCGCCAGCCCTTGCCGATGACGTTGGTCCACACGTCGAGTTCGAGGAGGGAGGCGCCCGAGTCGAGCGCGTCCGCGAAGTACTCGTACTTGTCCTGCTCGTAGGCGTTGTGCACACCGACGCTCGTGGTGTCGCCGTAGGTGGGGGCGGCGGCCTTCTCGGGGCCTGCCTGGGCGGTGACGGGGATGGCGAGCGCGGTGGCAGCGGTGACCAGAGCGGCCGTCGAGATGGCGACGGCCAGGCGGGATCTGCTCATGGGCTGAGTCCTTGGTGGTGTGGGGGGTCCAAGTGAGCATCAGCGTAGAGCGATTCGCGTGCCGCGGGTACGGTGCGCGGAGAAAGTGCGGAGAGCGGGAAGGTTCAGGACGCCGCTCATGAGGGCCCCTCGCCGGGATGCTTGTCCGGCAAGGGGCCCTGGGATCGGGCGGGTTGACGCTGCCGCTCAGCGGCGGCGGCGCTTCGAGCGGTCCAGGGCCGATACCCCGAGTGCTGCCAGAACCAGCTGTATGAGCCACTCGACCCAGTCGACTCCGTTGGTGTCACCCACCCCGAAGTACGTGGCTATGGCCGAGCCTATGAGCGCGGCCACGATGCCGACCCCGATCGTCAGGAGAATACCGACCCGCTGACGTCCGGGCACGATGAGCCGCCCCAGCACACCGATGATGGTCCCGATCACGATGGCGCTGATGATGCCTGAGATCTCCATGATCTCCCCTTGTCGGTCGTCGTGTTCCCTCCTTCTGCCCGCTTCCCGGGCCCGCACGCAGGGCTTTTCACCTGGCCCCGGTGGGCAACGGAGCATCGTGTCCGGTGGCCACCGGACGGTGTCATGCAGGACTGCGACACTGGCCGGTGTCCGGTCGGCACGCACCGCACCCGCCGCAGCGGTTCGGCGGTAGATCCGTACGGCCCGTCGTCACAGGAGGTCGCACGAGTGGACGCGCTCATCCCCCCTCCCCCGTCGCGCCCGGCGCCCGGGGCGGTGCATCTGCCCGGGTGGCTCGGCCTCCAGGAGCAGCGCGACCTGGTCTCCGCCTGCCGGGAATGGGCGGCCGGGCCCGTGCCGCTGCGGCACACGAGGCTGCCGCGCGGCGGCGTGATGTCGGTACGGACGGTGTGCCTGGGATGGCACTGGCAGCCCTACCGCTACACGCGCACCGCCGACGACGTGAACGGGCTCCGCGTGGCCGAATTCCCCGAGTGGCTGGCGCGGCTCGGCCGGCGGGCACTCGCCGACGCGTACGGGGACGACGCGGCTGCCCGCGAGTACTCGCCCGACACCGCCCTGATCAACTTCTACGACGGCAGCGCACGAATGGGCATGCACCAGGACAAGGACGAGAGGTCGGCGGCACCGGTCGTCTCTTTGAGCATCGGCGACACCTGCGTCTTCCGCTTCGGGAACACCGAATCGCGGAGCAGGCCCTACACGGACCTTCATCTCGCCTCCGGTGACCTGTTCGTCTTCGGCGGCCCGTCCCGCTTCGCGTACCACGGCGTGACGAAGGTCTTCCCGGGCACGGGCGGTGCGGCAACGGGGATGGCGTCCGGGAGGCTCAACCTCACGCTCCGGGTGACGGGCCTGACGGACTGAAACGACTGCCATGGCCAGGGCGAAAATCGCCGCCCGGCAGGTATAGGTCACGGCTCGCTGTCCACCCGGGCGGCATGGACGAGAACGACCCCGAGGACCCCCGCCACTCGCCCGGTCTGGAGCCGGGCGGGCAGGTGCCGCCCGGGGAGACGCCGCCCGGCGAGGACAGCACGGCCGGAGCAGGTCCGGACGAGCGCCACAACCCGGCCAAGGGCTGGGCGAAGACGCCCGTGATCATCCTGGCGCTGCTCGTCGCCGTCTTCTTCATCTACTTCCTGGCCTGGGCGATCGAGCTCTGAACTGAGGCCGCCGCGCCCGCAGCGGCGGTCGAGTACCGGTACGTCCACGCGCCTCCTGACCCACGCCGCCCCGGGCACACCTGAGGCCGTGGGCCGACAGGTGGGAAGGGGTTTCACCTGCTGCCCACGGCCTTGTGCCGTGCCCGCCTTCGCGGGCCCGTTCTGCTGCCTACGGCCCCGGCGTCACGGCGCCGGCGGCGCAGGCTGCGGTTCCGGTTCCGGTGGGACCGGCTCCGGCGTGGGAGACGGCGGAATCGGATCCGGTGCAGGTCCCGGCGGAGGGGCGGGCGTCGGGGTCGGCACCGGATCCGGTGCCGGTCCGGGCCCCGGCCCACCGGGCCCGGGCGGCGGAGTGGGGTTAGGAGGGACCGGGTCTGGCCGCCTGCAGGCCGGGAACCTCGTGCCTGACTGCTGTGGCATCACAACTCCAGCGGATCTACGTAGCGGCATATCCGTCCAGGTCCGGGTGCCCGCTCGCGCGGCCACCACTCCCCTCCCCGCGCCCCGTCCCTACCGGGACGCACACGCGTCTCCGGCCTGCGGAAACCCGGCTGCGCCAAGGGTGGTCAGTCCGCGGACACCTCGCTGCGGTCACCGCCCCAGAGCGTGTGGAAGGACCCGTCCCGGTCGGTGCGCCGATAGGTGTGCGCCCCGAAGAAGTCGCGCTGCCCCTGGGTGAGCGAGGCGGGCAGGCGTGCGCTGCGCAGGCTGTCGTACGCGGCGAGCGCGGCGGAGAAACCGGGCACGGGGATGCCGTGCTCCACCGCAGTGGCCACGACCGTGCGCCAGTCGCCCTGCGCGTCGCCGATCTCCTTGGAGAAGTGCTCGTCCGCCAGCAGCGTCGGCAGATCGGGCCGGCCGGCGAACGCGGCGCGGATGCGGTCCAGGAACACGGCACGGATGATGCAGCCCGCACGCCAGATGGCCGCGACGGCACCCGGGTCGATCTCCCATCCGTACTCCTGGCTGCCGCTGCTGATCATGTTCCAGCCCTGTGCGTACGACGTGATCTTCGAGGCGTACAGGGCCTGTTCGACCTGTCCCGCGAACCGCTCGGCGTCGGCCGGGGAGAGCGCGGCAGCAGCGGGACCCGGCAGATGGGAGCTGGCAGAACGCAGGTCGGCGTGGCCGGAGAGGGAGCGGGCGAAGACCGCCTCGGCGATGCCGGAGACGGGCACTCCCAGATCGAGCGCGGTCTGCACGGTCCAGCGGCCGGTGCCCTTCTGCTCGGCCTCATCGGCGACGACGTCGACGAAGGGCTTCCCGGTCGCGGCGTCGGTGTGCGAGAGGACCTCCGCGGTGATCTCGATGAGGTAGGAGTCCAGGCGGCCGGAGTTCCACTCGCGGAAGGTCTCGGCGATGCGGGCGGGACTGTATCCGGCGATGTCGCGCAGCAGGTGGTAGGCCTCGCCGATCAGCTGCATGTCGGCGTACTCGATGCCGTTGTGCACCATCTTCACGAAGTGGCCCGCACCGTCCGGGCCCACGTGAGTGGTGCAGGGTGTGCCGTCGGGGGCCTTGGCGGCGATGCTCTCCAGCATCGGGCGGAGCGAGTCGTATGCCTCGGCGGAGCCGCCGGGCATGATGCTCGGCCCGTGGAGTGCGCCTTCCTCACCGCCCGAGATACCCGTACCGACGAAGTGCAGTCCGCGTTCGCGCAGCGCCTTCTCGCGGCGCCGGGTGTCGGCGTAGTGGGCGTTGCCGCCGTCGATGATGACGTCGCCGGGTTCGAGCAGCGCGGCGAACTCGTCGATGACGGCGTCGGTGGGGGCTCCCGCCTTGACCATGATCACCAGCCGCCGCGGCCGCTCCAGGGCGGCGACGAACTCCTCCGCAGTCTCCGCGGCGATGAAGCTTCCTTCATCTGAGAAGTCGCGCACGAGGTCACGCGTCCTGGAGACGGTCCTGTTGTGCAGGGCCACGGTGTATCCGTGGCGGGCGAAGTTCCGGGCGAGGTTGCGGCCCATGACGGCGAGGCCGGTGACGCCGATGTGTGCGCTGCTGCTCATGCTGATGCTCCTGGGATGAGCGGACCGACGGGCCGGTCCGCTCGGCTCGGGGTTGACGGAGTGCGGGTGTTTCCGTGGGTCGTACGGCGGGAGATGTCAGCGGATGCGTCTGGGAAGAGGCAGGGGCAGGGCGGGCAGACCGTCGAGGCTGACACCGACGTGCTCCTTCTTCTCGCAGTATGTGGCGAAGGACTCGTCGGTCTCGCGCGCGAAGCGCTGCGTGTGCAGCGGCCGGTCTCCCCGGTAGTCCATGAAGGGCACCGCGAAGCCGCATGTGTCGCTGATGCGTTCCGCGCGCACTGTGATGACGGCACGCAGGTCCGTGCGCCGCTGCATGCTGTCGTCGAAGTGCGGGAGCAGTTCCTGCCAGCGCGGGTCGTCGCGGAAGACGGGCACGCCGGTGCCGTGGATGCGCACGATGCGGGGCGGTCCGTCGAAGGCGCACCACATCAGGGTGACGCGGCCGTTCTCACGCAGATGGGCGATGGTCTCGGCTCCGCTGCCGCCGAGGTCCAGGTACCCGACGGTGACGTCGCCGAGCACGGCGAACGACCCGGCGAGCCCTTTCGGCGAGACGTTGACATGCCCGTCGGCCGCCAGCGGGGCGGTCGCGGTGAAGAAGATGTGCTGCTCCTCGATGAAGTCACGGAGCCGCTCGTCGATGCGTTCGTAGATCTTCCCCATCCCGGCATTGTGGGCCCGGCGGCGGCCCGGGCGTGCGCGGATCCGCGAAAGCACGCCGCACCCGCGCAGGCCCGCACCATCACGGGCCCGGTACTTCCGTACGACCCCTGCGTCCCATGGGGGGTCGTGAGCCTCACGCGCCGGCCTCAGCTCAGGGGTGTGCCGTCCACGACCGTCTCGATGCCGTCCGCGAGGAAGCACAGATATCCCGCGATGCGCGTGGCCTCGTCCAAGGGCTGCTCGTAGCACCAGGCCGCGTCCTCGATGACGCCGTCGGCGGTGCGCAGCGTCCGGTAGGAGGCCTGGCCCTTGTAGGGGCAGTGCGTGTGGGTGGCGCTCGGGCTCAGCAGTTCCGCGCGCACGTCCTGCTGCGGCAGATAGAAGCGGTTGGGCAGGCCCGTCTCGGAGAGCAGGAACGCGCGGCGGCTCTCGGCGACGTCCGTACCGCCGGCCCTGACCACGACATGGCGGCTGGTGGGACGTGCGTCGATGCGGTGGTACGGGTCGCGCACATGCCCGCTGACCTCCTCGTCCTCGTCGAACCAGGCGTCCAGGGCGGACCAGTACACGGCCGCGTGGCCCTTGAGCCACTCCGCGCCCTCCAGCGGCTCGGGGTAACTCCACACGGCGTTCTCGACGAAGCGGTCACCCACCCGCACGCTCCAGTAGCGGGCGTCCCCCTTGAAGGGGCAGTGGGTGCTGTGGGGGCTCTCCTCCAGGGTCTCCTCGCGCAGGTCGGCGAAGGGGACGTAGAGCTGGGGCAGCAGGTTGCTCTCGTGCAGGAGCATTGCGTCGGTGGAGTCCAGCACCGTGCTGCTGCCCAGCAACCCGCGTACACGGCGCTGGAACTGCTGCCACAGCAGCCGGTGTGCCGGGCCGTCGATCGTGTAGTTGACGGTCTCCGGGGACCGCGATGCGAGCGGTCCGCCGCCGAGCGTGAGGGTCATGGTCCGGCCTTCCGGATCGGTGTGGCGGTGCGGTGCGTTTCCCACTCTCGCACCGCCGGGGACATACGGGCGCCCGATCCCGTATGCGTCCGCGAAGCACGAGCGGACGCGGACTCAGGCCGCCGTCCCGGCCGCCATGATGCGTTCCAGTGTGCGGCGGCCCATCCGGCTCATGTCCGGGTTGCTCCTGGCGTAGTACCAGGCTGCGCCCATCGCCTGCTCGAACGCCCATGCCTTGCCACGCTCCCACTCGAGGGCGTCGCACCCGAGAGCGTCGCGGAGCACCTGCCGCGGCCCGGCCGCGAGCAGATGCCATGCGCCGACGAGGTCGAGAGCGGGGTCGGCCGGTCCCAGACCGCCGACGTCGAGAATCCCGGCCAGCCGTCCCTGGGACACGAGCACGTTGCCGGGGATGAGATCACCGTGGCACATGACATCGGCGGCACCACTGGGCGGCAGCTCCCTCAGGGCCGTCCACGTCCGGCGGAGCCGGGGCACGTCCAGGAGCTCCTCGCTCTTCTCGAAGCAGGTCTGAATCCATGCGTCGTGTGCGCGCAGGTCACCGCCGCGGCCTTCTCCGTCCCAGGTGCGGCCGTGCGTGCCGATCGCGCGCACGCCGTGCACGAACTCGGCCAGGTCGTGTGCGAACGCAACCGATTCGCCCGGGTCCTCGTCGGTGGCCACGACGCCGGGCAGCCACGTCTGCACCGACCAGGGAAGCGGGTAGCCCCGGCCCGGCCCGCCCAGTGCCACCGGCTCGGGCGTGGCGAACGGCGTGCGGCCCGCCAGCTCGCGGGCCGCTTCCGCCTCGGACTCCAGCCACCGCCACGTCGCGGGGACGTCTCCCTGGCGCAGCGGGAACCGGGCCGTGAACCGGTCGCCGAGGCGGAAGATGGCGTTGACCGTCCCCTGCGAGGCGAGAGCCCGCACCGGCAGGCTCCGCCACTGCGGGAACTGATCGTCCACCAGCTCGCGCACGGTCTCCGGCGAGACGCTCAGCTGGTCGTCGTGCATGTCCACACCGGGAGCGTCACGCGCCACGCTTCCGGGCCGCAACCGGGTTTCGGCCCGGAGGCCCGCCGCACCCGGCCCCACCCGGCCCCACCCGGCCCCACCCGGCCGCCAACGCGCTTGCCCGCGCTCACGGTGCGCACCGGAACCCGATGTCTTCACGATCGCCCCGGGCAGCGCCGGATCAGTCCGCTTCCGGTTCGGTTCCGGACTGCAGGACGCGGCCCACCAACTCGGCCAGCAGTTCACCGACGTCGTAGCGCGCGATGACGTCGGGCACCGTGAGGTCATCCACGATCAGCCCGAACATCGCGAGGTAGAGCAGAACGACCCCCGTGGGGTCACCCGGCAGACCGGCGTCGAAGTGGAAGCGGATGTTGGCGTCCAGTTCCTCGCTGAACGCCCGGGACAGGTCGTCCCGGAGTTCGGGGCGCCTGGTGGCCTCAAGGCGTAGTTCCAGCATGGCCAGGTGACTGCTGCGATCGCGTCGCATGCGCCCCAGGACCTCGTGCATCAGCGTCACCACAAGCTCCCTCGACGCAGGTGCCTGCATGGTGCCGGCGAGCGCGGACTCATCAGGCGTCAGCCGTTCCCGGGTGCGATGCATGACCTGGCGAAGCAGTTCGGCCCGCTTGGCGAAGTAGTTGGACGCGGTGCCCGAAGGCACGCCCGCCTCGGAGTCGACGGCACGCAGCGTCAGTCCGCGCGAGCCCTCCCGGGCGAGAACTTCGATGGCTGCATCGAGCAGAGCGGCGCGGCGCTCCGGGTTCTGTCGCATCGTCTCCACCTCGTCATCGAAACCACTGTGGACAGAGTACTATGGACATACCACTTCAGTTGCAGTACTTTGAACTCCGGACGCCGCCGGCGCCGAGTCGAAATGCGGGTGTTCAGCACGCCGCTGAGCCCATGAAGGAGATGCGATGCGAGCACTGACGTACTACGTAGGTGCCACTCTCGACGGCTTCATCGCCGACTCCGACGGACAGTTCGGGTTCCTCCCCATCGAGCCCGACGTGATGGAGGCGATGAACGCGCAGCACCCGGAGACCGTGCCTGTGCAGGCGCGCGAGCCGTTCGGGCTGACCGGAGTGGCCAACAAGCGGTTCGACACCGTGCTGATGGGCCGCGCAACGTATGAGCCGGCGCTGCAGGCAGGCATCACCAGCCCCTACTCCCATCTGCGGCAGTGCGTGTTCTCCCGGACGTTGGGTTCCGGCGACAAGGACGTGGAGATCATCTCCAGCGACCCGGTCGAGTTCGTCCGAGACCTCAAACGCCAGGACGGCATGGACATCTGGCTGTGCGGCGGAGGAAAGCTGGCCGGTGCACTGATCGGCGAGATCGACGAACTGATCCTCAAGAGGTACCCGTTGGCCATCGGAAGCGGGGTCCCCTTGTTCACAGGTTGCGGCTTCACGGCCTTCGTTCCGACGACGAGCCGCCGCTTCGAGTCCGGTGCGGATGTCACGACCTTCGCAAAGCGGTGACCGGCCACTCCGCCGCGTCCGGCTCCCACGTGTTCCTCCGTCACGTACGGGCGGACCGCGGGCAGCCCGACCGGCAACTGGACCTCTGGAGCGGCGACGTGCTGTCGATCCAGCCGGGCAGCGCGTCGTGACCGGAAACACGGCGCGAACCCCGGGCATCCGGCGGGCAACCCGCCGCGACCTGACCGAGGTGGCCGCTCTGGCGGCGGAGCACGCGGCGTACGAGAAGTCCGACCCGCCGGCGGCGGACCTCGCCGAACGTCTTCAGGGGGCCCTGTTCGACTCCGAGTCCCCCCGCGCGATGTGCCTCGTGGCCGAGGCACCGGGCGGCGGGCTTGCCGGATATGCGACCTTCGCCATCGAGTTCGCCACCTGGCGGGGACGCGAGTATCTGCACATGGACTGCCTGTACCTGCGCGAAGAGCATCGGGGGAACGGACTGGGCGCACGGTTCATGGACGCCGTCGTCGCGGAGGCGGTGGCCATGGAGCTGGGCGAGGTGCAGTGGCAGACACCGTCGTGGAACGAGAGTGCGATCCGGTTCTACGACCGCCTCGACATCACGCGGCGGGACAAGGTGCGCTTCACCCTCCAGCTGCCCCGCGGCTGAGCGGCTGCCTCCCTCACCCGTGGCGCTGCGGCGCTCGTGACGAAGAGGCCTCTCCGGGCGAGCCCGGAGAGGCCTCTCGCGACAGCCGACCGATGCCGGCTGAACGGCGCCTTCACCCTCAGCGGATGGGAACGCCCGAGAGGGTACGGGCGATGACCAGACGCTGGATCTCGCTGGTGCCCTCGAAGATCGTGTAGATGGCCGCGTCCCTGTGCATCCGCTCGACCGGGTATTCGCGTGTGTAGCCGTTGCCGCCGAGGATCTGCATGGCCTGGGCGGTGACCGTCTTCGCCGTCTCACCGGCGTAGAGCTTCGACATGGAGCCCTCGGCCGAGTCGAACGGCTTACCCGCCGCCGCCATCCACGACGCGCGCCACACCAGCAGACGGGCCGCGTCGATGCGGGTGCGCATGTCGGCCAACTGGAAGGCGACGCCCTGATTGTCGATGATGGGGCGCCCGAACTGGACGCGCTCCTTTGCGTAGTCGAGGGCGACCTCGTACGCGGCGCGGGCGATGCCCACGGCTTGCGCACCCACCGAGGGCCGGGACGCCTCGAAGGTGGCCATGGCCGCGTTCTTCACGCGCTCACCGCCCTTCTTGGCGCGCTCGCGCGCGCGGGCAAGACGCTCGTCCAGCTTCTCCTTCCCGCCCAGCAAGCAGCTGCCGGGGAGGCGTACGTCCTCGAGGACGACCTCGGCGGTGTGGGAGGCCCGGATGCCGTGCTTCTTGAACTTCTGGCCCTGGGAGAGGCCGGGCGTGCCGGGCGGGACGATGAAGGAGGCGTGGCCCTTGCTGCCCAGTTCCGGGTCGACGACGGCGACGACGACGTGGACGTTGGCGATGCCGCCGTTGGTGGCCCAGGTCTTGGTGCCGTTGAGCACCCACTCGTCCTTGGCCTCGTCGTAGACGGCGCGGGTGCGCATGGCCGACACGTCGGAGCCGGCATCGGGTTCGGAGGAGCAGAAGGCGGCGACCTTCACATCACCGGGGTCGCCGTACATCTGCGGGACCCAGGTGCCGATCTGCTCCTCGGTGCCGTTGGCCATCACGCCGATGGCCGCCAGACCGGTGCCCACGATGGACAGAGCGATCCCCGCGTCCCCCCAGAACAGCTCCTCCATCGTCATTGCGATGCCGAGGCCGGTCGGGTCGAAGAACTGCTGCGCGTAGAAATCGAGTGAGTACAGACCGATCTTCGCGGCTTCCTGGATGACGGGCCAAGGAGTCTCTTCGCGCTCGTCCCATTCCGCTGCGGCAGGGCGGATCACATCGGCGGCGAAACCGTGGATCCATTCACGGATCTCCTTCTGATCGTCATTGAGATCGAGCGCGAATGCGGTGTCGCCCATGACCGGTCCTTCCAGCAGCTGAGTTACCAATGGTAATGGCAAGTCTGTTACTGGTCGGTAATGGATGTCAACTCCCGGTCTCGACCGTTCGTCCGGCTGCGCCGGGTGTTACGTTTCGCTGGGGTAGCGAGAATGAAAAGGGAGGGGAGGCGCCATGGAGACCAGACAGCCGACGGAGCAGCGAAGCTCCGCCGATGGCCGCCGCAAGGAGCTGCTCGAGGCCGCCGACCGCGTCGTCCTTCGCGACGGTCCCGGTGCCTCGATGAACGCCATTGCCGCCGAGGCGGGCATCACCAAGCCCATTCTCTACCGGCACTTCGGTGACAAGGAAGGTCTCTACCGCGCGCTGGCCGTACGGCACACGGACGCCCTGATCGGCGCGCTCCGAGCCGCGCTGGACGCCCCCGCCGAGAGGCGAAAAGACCGCGTCGAGGCCACGCTGGACACCTACCTCGCCGCGATCGAGAGCCGCCCGCAGGTCTACCGCTTCCTCATGCACCCCTCCGAAGGCGCCTCGGGCGGCGACCGCGGCTTCGAAGCCGGGCAGCACTCCGCTCCCCTGCTGCGCCGCCTGGGCGACGAGCTGGGCAAGGTCATCGAGGAACGTCTCGACCTGGGCCCCGGCGGCCAGGAGACGGCACGCATCTGGGGACACGGCGTCGTGGGGATGGCGTACGCGGCCGGTGACTGGTGGCTGCGTGAACGTCCCTGCTCCCGCGCCGAGTTGGTCAGGCAGCTCGCCGACCTGCTGTGGGGCCGGCTGGCGATGGCCGACGATCGTCCCGGAGCCCCAGGCAGTCCCTGAACACTTGCGGGAGCCCCGCGCCCAGACGGGACCCCCGCGGACGCACCCACGGACCCAGGGTCCCGGACGCACCGGCGGTCCGAGCGGCAGGATGCGCAACTTCCCTGTGGGTGAGGCGGTTCGGGCGCGGCGGCGGACCTCGGTAGGCTGCTCCCGACCGAGGGGCAAGGAGGAGCAGGACGATGGCAGGCAACCAGGAGCCGCTGTCTCCGCGGGCCAGGCTGGCCGTGACGGCAGGCAAGGCCGCGGCAGCGGTATCGCGTGCGGCGGGTCGCGGCAGCGGATCGGTGATCGGCGGCAAGGTCGCGCTCAGACTCAATCCCGACCTGCTGGCCCAGGTGGCCCATCACCTGGACGTTGTCCTGGTGTCCGCGACGAACGGCAAGACGACCACCACGCGGCTGATCGCGGAGGCGCTGCGCGCCAACGGCGGCGTGGTCTCCAACGCCCTGGGCGCGAACATGCCCGCCGGGATCACCTCGGCTCTCGCGGGCGGATCGGACGCCCAGTACGGCGTGATCGAGGTGGACGAGAAGTACCTCGCCACGGTCGCACGCGATGTGACCCCCAAGGCGATCGCGCTGCTGAACCTCTCCCGCGACCAGCTCGACCGCGCCGCCGAGACGCGCATGCTGGCCGAGCGCTGGCGCGAGGGCCTCTCCGGCACGAAGGCCGTGGTCATCGCCAACGCCGACGACCCCCTCGTCGTCTGGGCCGCCTCTTCCGCGCCGAACGTGGTGTGGGTCGCCGCCGGCCAGGAGTGGAAGGACGACGCGTGGTCGTGCCCGGCGTGCGGCGGCGTGATGCAGCGTCCGGACGACGACTGGTTCTGCGCCGAGTGCGGCTTCCGCCGCCCCACCCCGAGCTGGGCGCTCTCCGGTGACGAGGTGCTGGACCCGCACGGTTCGGCCTGGCCTATCAAGCTTCAGCTGCCCGGCCGCGCCAACAAGGCCAACGCCACCACCTCCGCCGCCGTGGCCGCGGCGTTCGGCGTGCCCCCGCAGGTGGCGCTGGAGCGCATGCACGCGGTGACCGCCGTCGCCGGCCGCTACGACGTGGTGGACTACCGCGGGCGTCAGGTCCGGCTGCTGCTGGCGAAGAACCCCGCGGGCTGGCTCGAGACCTTCTCCCTCATCGATGCTCCCCCCGCTCCGGTCATCCTCTCGGTCAACGCCCGCGGCGCCGACGGCACCGACACCTCATGGCTGTGGGACGTGGACTACTCACGTCTGGCAGGCCACCCGATCTGCGTGATCGGTGACCGCAAACTGGACCTGGCAGTACGTCTGGAGGTCGCCGGCGTCGACTTCCAGGTCTGCGAAAGCCCGGCCGAAGCGGTCTCGATGTCCCCGCCCGGACGCATCGAGGCGATCGCGAACTACACGGCCTTCCAGGATCTGCGCCGCGTCGTCGGCAACTGAACCCATCGACCCGCTCAAGGAGTTGGCGAGCATGAGTGACACGGGCCTGCGAGTGGTGTGGGTCTACCCCGACCTCCTCAGCACCTACGGGGACCAGGGCAACGCCCTGGTCGTCGAGCGGCGCGCGCATCAGCGCGGACTGAAGGTGCAGCGCACCGACATCCGTTCCGACCAGCAGGTGCCCACGTCCGCGGATATCTATCTGATCGGCGGCGGCGAGGACCGGCCGCAGCGGCTGGCCGCGGAGCGGCTGCTGCGCGACGGCGGGCTGCACCGGGCCGTCGACAACGGCGCCATCATCTTCTCCGTCTGCGCCGGCTACCAGATCCTGGGCCGAGAGTTCGTCAACGACCTCGGTGAGCCGCAGCAGGGCCTCGGACTGCTGGACGTCGTCAGCACGCGCGGCGAGGCGGAACGGTGCGTCGGTGACGTACTGGCCGACATCGACCCGGAACTGGGCCTGCCGGAGCTGACGGGCTTCGAGAACCACCAGGGCATCACGAAGGTCGGTCCCGGGGCACGGCCGCTGGCGCAGGTGCGGCTGGGCAAGGGCAACGGCACGGGCGACGGCACCGAGGGCGCGTGGAACGACACCGTCTTCGGTACGTACATGCACGGACCCGTGCTGGCCCGCAATCCGCAGATCGCCGACCACCTCATCAAGCTGGCACTGGATGTGAACGCGTTGCTGTCCGTCGACGACCAGTGGTACGAGGCGCTTCGCAAGGAGCGGATTTCGGCGGCCCTCCAGCCTGCCTGACGTTCCCCGCTTCCTCTCCCCCGCCCCGGGAGCACCTTCCGGGGCGGGGGATTCGCACGCCCGGGCACAGCCGGGGGTCCCCACGGACCGCGGAACCGGGGGGAATACGCTTGTCGGGCAGAACGCCCAAGTCAGGAGAGAGCGCGGATGGACCACGGCGGACACGGCATGACGACGGATCTGCCGCCGTTCACACTCGGCCGCGGTCTGGAGTTCACCGGTGAGCCGTTCTTCCTGGTGGGGTGCCTCCTGGCGCTGGTCCTCTACGGCGGCGCCGTGGTGCGGCTCCGCAGGCGGGGCGACGCGTGGCCCGTCGCCCGTACCGTCGCGTGGGTCCTGGGGGTGCTCGCCGTCGCGGTGGCGATGTGCACGGCACTGAACGAGTACGGGATGCTGCTCTTCAGCGTCCACATGGTGCAGCACATGATCATCAGCATGCTCGCGCCGATCCTCCTGCTGCTGGGAGCTCCGGTGACGCTGGCACTGCGGGCGCTGCCGTCGGCGGGGCGCGGCCGCAAGGGGCCGCGGGAGCTGCTCGTGGCGCTGCTGCACAGCCGCGTCCTGCGTGTGCTGACCCACCCCGGTTTCACGATCCCGCTGTTCATCGCGAGTCTCTACGCCCTGTACTTCACGCCGATCTTCGACTTCCTGATGCGCTCCACGGCCGGGCACCTGGCGATGATGGCGCACTTCCTGCTGGTCGGGCTGGTCTTCTTCTGGCCGATCATGGGCGTCGATCCCGGCCCGCACCGGCCCGGTTATCTGATGCGGATGCTGGAGCTGTTCGCCGGGATGCCCTTCCACGCCTTCTTCGGCATCGCGCTGATGATGGCCACCGAGCCGATGATCGCCACGTACGCGAACCCGCCGGCGTCGCTGCAGGTGACGGCGCTGTCGGACCAGACAGCGGCGGGCGGGATCGCCTGGGCGTTCAGCGAGATCCCCTCGGTGCTGGTACTCCTCGCGCTGGTCTTCCAGTGGCACAGGTCGGAGGAGCGCGAGGCACGGCGCAGGGACAGGATGGCCGACCGCGACGGCGACAAGGAGCTCGCCGAGTACAACGCCTATCTGGCCTCCCTGCAGGCCCGTCAGCAGTGACCGGGGGCAGTAGCGCCACTGCCCCCGCGCGAGCGACCATAGGAGTCGGACCCGGTTCCCTTTGCACGCGATCCCCGTCGCCGGCCGGGTTGCCGGGAGGAGGGTGTTGTGATGCCTCGCTCTGCCAAGGCTCTGACCGTCGGTACGGTGGCGGCGCTCATTCTCGTGACGGCCTACACGGTGACCATGGGGAGCAGCGGCTGGCTCTGGTTCGGGTGGGTCGTTCTGGCTCTGGTCACGGTGGGGGCGGTATCCACGAAGCGCAGCTGAGTCCCCGTCCGGTGGGCCCCCTCCCCCGCATGCGGTGGTGGGGGCTACTCTGCGATCTCATCGGAACGCATGGGGGAAGGCCGTAGCGTGTTCTACAACTTGTTCAAGTACGTACTGCTGGGGCCCCTGTTGCGGCTGTACTTCCGCCCGCGGATCGAGGGGCTCGAGAACATTCCGGATGAGGGTGCGGCCATCGTGGCCGGCAATCACCTCTCCGTCTCCGACCACTTCCTGATGCCGGCGATCCTCCGACGGCGCATCACATTCCTGGCGAAGTCCGAGTACTTCACGGGGCCGGGCCTGAAGGGGCGGCTCACGGCGGCCTTCTTCCGCAGCGTGGGCCAGATCCCGGTGGACCGCTCGGGCAAGGGTGCCGGCCAGGCCGCCATCGACGAGGGCCTCGGTGTGCTCAGCAGGAGCGAGTTGCTGGGCATCTATCCCGAGGGCACTCGTTCCCACGACGGACGGCTGTACAAGGGCCGCGTCGGTGTCGCATCGATGGCGCTCCAGGCGGGCGTGAAGGTCATTCCCTGCGCGATGGTGGGCACCTTCGAACTGCAGCCGCCGGGACGGAAGATGCCCCGGTTCGGCAAGGTGACGATCCGTTTCGGTGAGCCGCTGGACTTCACGCGCTACGCGGGGATGGAGAGCGAGCGCACGGTGCTGAGGGCGGTCACGGACGAGATCATCCACGAGATCCTTCAGCTGTCCGGCCAGGAGTACGTCGACTTGTACGCGCCTGAGGCGAAGGCGCTTCAGGCGAAGGAGCGGCAGGAGGCCCGTGCACGTGGGCGCAGCGAGGAGCGCAAGGACTCCTGAACCGGATCCCCCCCCGGACGGCTTCGGGAGGCCCGAACGACGAAGGGGACGGCCGGAGTTCCGGCCGTCCCCTTCGTGCGCCGTGCGGTGCGGGCTCCCGGATCAGCGCGGGGCGTGCAGCGAGGCCAGGCCGGGCTTGATTTCGGCGGAGGTCAGGCCCTCGCCGATGATCTGCGGCACCGGCTTCGAGTGCGGAGCGCACACCGCGTCCTTCTCCCCGACACCGCCCTCGAGCAGATAGGTCTCGACGCGCTCGTTGATGCAGGGGTTCCGGACGTTGGTGATGCCGTGCGATCCCGCGTCCCGCTCGGTGATCAGGCGTGAGCCCTTCAGACGCTTGTGCACCTCGACTGCGCCGCCGTACGGCGTGGCGGCGTCCCGCTCGGACTGAGCGATCAGAACGGGCGGCAGTCCCTTGTCCGCACCGACCTCCACCGGCTGCTGCTGCTTGACGGGCCAAGTGGCGCACGGCAGGTTCAGCCAGGCGTTCGACCAGGTGAGGAACGGGTACTTCTCGTGCAGCCTGGTGTTGTCCCGGTCCCACTTCTTCCAGCTGGTGGGCCACTTGGCGTCGGTGCACTCGACGGCGGTGTAGACGGCGTTGCCGTTCTCCGCCGCCTTGTTGCCGGCCTTGTCCGCCATGTCGGGGCCGGCGGCGTCGACGAGTGCCTTCTCGTCACCCTTGACGTGCGAGGACCACGCCTTGGCAACAGGAGCCCACATCTGGTCGTAGTACGGGGCGTTCTGGAAGAAACCGAGCAGTTCGGCCGGTCCGACGACGCCGCCGATGGGCTTCTTCTTCGCCTCGGCCCGCAGCTTCTTCCACTGCGCCTCGACCTTCGCGGCGGTGTCGCCGAGGCCGTAGGTGGCATCGTGCTCGGCGACCCACTTCGTCCAGTCCTCCCAGCGTCCTTGGAAAGCGACGTCCTGGTCGAGGTTGTTCTTGTACCAGATCTGGTCACGGGAGGGGTTGACGACGCTGTCCACGATCATGCGGCGCACATGCGTGGGGAAGAGGGTGCTGTAGACGGAGCCGATGTAGGTGCCGTAGGAGACGCCGAGGTAGTTCAGCTTCTTGTCGCCCAGCGCGGCACGGATGACATCGAGGTCGCGGGCCGTGTTGGGCGTCGTCATGTGCGGCAGAAGACTGCCGCTGCGCTCCTTGCAGCCGTCGGCGTACTCCTGGGCCAGCTTGCGCTGCGCCCGCTTGTCCGCCTCGTCGTCAGGCACCGGGTCCAGCTTCGGAGCCTTGACGAACTCCTGCGGGTCCATGCAGGAGATGGGTGACGAGTGGCCCACCCCGCGCGGGTCGAAGCCCACGAAGTCGTATGCCCTGGCCGTCTTGGTCCACAGGGCGTTGTCCCTGGTGACACGCGTGGGGAAGGACATGCCGGAGCCGCCGGGGCCGCCCGGGTTGTAGATCAGCGAGCCCTGGCGGTCCTCCTTGCCGCCGGTGCTCTTGGCGCGGTCGAGGGCGATCTTGATGGTCCGTCCACCCGGGTCGGCGTAGTCGACGGGCACGGTGACGAAGCCGCACTGGATGGGCTTCGCAAGGCCCCAGTCCTTGGGACAGTCCTTCCAGTCGACGCCCTCCTTCGCCGCTCGGACGGCCGCGGCCTTCACACCACGGGCCTCGGCACCCCCACCGGGCGCGGCCTGGCCGCTTCCGGAGTCCGCGAACGCCGAGGGGACGAAGATGAGACCTGCCGTGAGCGCCGCTGCGCCGGCGGCGGCGAGGCTCGTATTGCGTATGTTCACTGGGGGCTCCCCCCTGAAGTGGGCCGCTGGACGCAACAGTGATCGTTGATCACAGTTGCGCCGATCCTTCCTGCCCACCGCAGGCAGGGGACAGAGCGCGCTTGCGATCTTTACCAAGTCGTGAATCTACCGGCCCTCTCCGAGGCGCGCCTGTGCAGCGCGGCCATCCGGGCGCACCGGCGTCACCCTGCCCTGTGGGCCCGGCCCGCAGGTCATCCCCCGTGCTCCGGCGAGGAGTTGCCGGCCGTCACTCCGGTGCCTTCTCCGGCTTGCGCAGTTCCGGGACGTTCATGGTGACCAACGCCCGCAGGCCCTCCTGGAATTCGGCCGGGTCAAGGCCGCCGAAGAGCGCCTGCTGCACGAAGTAGCCCTGGACCGTGCCGATGAGAGCACGTGCCAGATGGTCGGATTTGACCTCGGGGTCCACCCAGCCGCGGGCCTGGTACGCCTCGACGAGCACCACCCACTGGCCGAGCAGACCCTGGTACCCGTCCGCGAGGACGCGTGCCACGTCGGGATTGCGCAGCGTCTCGCCCCACACCTGCATCAGCAGCTGTGGCAGCGCGCGCTGGTCGTCGGAGTCGCCCAGCGACTTGCGGAGCCGGGAGAGGACGGTACCGAAGAGCTCGTCCGGAGTGGGCGGCGGATCGGCGGCGGCGACCGTCGCGTAGGCCTCGCGCACGCTCTCCAGCGTCTCCGCGGCGACCGCGGCGACGATCTCCTCCTTGCTGCGGAAGTAGCGGTAGACCGCACCTGCCGAAAGGCCCGCCTCCTTGAGCACGTCCTGCATGGACGTGGCGTGGAAGCCGTTGCTCTTGAAGCAGCGACGGGCGCCGTCGAGGATCTGCCGCCGCCTTGCGTCGAGGTGCTCCTGGGAAACGCGGGCCATGCCCGAAGAGTAAAACGAACGTTCATTCTTGACAAGCGGGACCCGGAGCGGGACCGTGAGCAAGGTAAAACGAACGATCCTTCTCTTTAGATCGGGAGGGCCACCGCATGCCCGGTTCCTCGCTCCGTCGCCCACCGGCGCCGCACCCCCGCGCGCTCCTCGCCGTCCTCCTTCTCGTCCCGGCGATCCTCGCCCTCGCGCTGTGGGCGTTCGCCTGGCCGGCCGCCCGTACGGCACCCCGTGATCTCCCCGTCGGCGTCGCCGGGCCGCCGGCCGCCGCCGCGTCCGTCGAGCAGAAACTGAGCCGGGACGGGGAGGCGTTCGAGATACACCGGTACGACGACGAGGCGGCCGCCCGCGACGCCATCGAGCACCGCGAGGTCTACGGCGCGGTCGTCGTGACCCCGAAGGGACCGCACGCGCTGACGGCGAGCGCGGCGAGCCCCACGGTGGCCCAGGCCCTGCAGCAGGCTGTGGGCGGGCCCTCCCCGGCCGGTACGGCGTCGCGTTCGACGGACGTGGTCGCCGCCCCCGAGGTCGATCCGCGGGGTGCGGCGCTGAGTTCGAGCGTGCTGCCACTGGCGATCGGCGGGGTGGCGGCCGGCGCCATGGTCACGGTGCTCGGGCTGCGCGGCACCCGGGCAGTCGCCGCGCTGCTGGGTTCGGCGGCGCTCTCCGGCGCGGTGGCCGCCGCGCTCACACACAGCTGGCTCGGTGTGCTCACCGGCGACTGGTGGGCGGAGTCGGCCTCGTTCGGACTGATCTCGCTCGCGGTGAGCGCGAGCGTGACAGGTCTCGGCGCGCTGCTGGGACCGGCGGGCATCGGATCGGGGGCGATGGTGATGGTGCTGTTCGGCAACCCGTTCTCAGGTGTGACCTCCGCCCCGGAGATGCTGCCCGAGCCTCTCGGGACGATCGGCCAGTGGCTGCCACCGGGTGCCGGGGCGACGCTGCTGCGCTCCGTCGGCTTCTTCGACGGCAGTGCCTCCGACTCCCCCGTGCTGGTGCTCACCGTGTGGGCCGTGGCGGGCCTCACGTTCGTCACCGTCGGCGGGCTGCGCAAGCAGACCACCGGGTCGCCTGAAGACCCGTCGCGCACGAGACCTCGGGTTCCGACTCCCTGAACAGCGACGCCGCACCCTCGAGTACGGGCCGTACGCCGCCTGTTGGGGCACGTGGGCGGCGTTCAGCCCCTTGTTCATCCGATGTCCGGACGTTCCGGCACCTCCCATCGCGACTCTCCGTATGCCGCAACCCCGCGTCCGGTGAACGCTCTTGACGGAGCGGTGACGCTCGGATGATTCTCGTGTGGACGCAACACCGAGCAGTAACTTCGAACCCCCCACAAACATCGGAGTCCCTGTGATCCGCAAAGAGAAGCGTCGTGTGCTCATCATCGCCTCCGCGAGCACCGCGTTGGCGGCCTCACTCCTCGGGGCAGGCGCCGCTCAGGCGGCCAAGCCCGAGCAGGCGGCAGCACCCGACATATCCGTGGACGCTGTCCAGAAGGACCTCAAGGAACTGCAGTCCGTGGCCGAGGAGAACGGCGGCAACCGCGCACACGGCGAACCGGGCTTCAAGGCGTCCATCGACCTCATCAAGAAGAAGCTCGACGACGCCGGATTCAAGACCGACGTCCAGGAGTTCGACCACGGCGGGACGACCGGATACAACCTCATCGCCGACTGGCCGAAGGGCGGCTCCGAGGACAACACGGTGATGGCCGGCTCCCACCTGGACTCGGTGGGCAGCGGCCCCGGAATCAACGACAACGGTTCGGGCTCCGCCGGAATCCTCGAAGTCGCTCTCGCCGTCGCCAAGGAGAAGCTGGAGCCGAAGAAGCACCTGCGCTTCGCCTGGTGGGGCGCCGAGGAAGAAGGCCTGGTCGGCTCGCAGAAGTACGTCGGCAGCCTCTCCGAGGGCGACGTGAAGAAGATCAACACCTACTTGAACTTCGACATGATCGCCTCACCCAACGCGGGTTACTTCGTCTACGACGACGACGCGGCCGTGCAGAAGGTCTTCCAGGACTACTTCAAGTCCAAGGACATCACCACGGCCACGTCCTCCGAGGTGAACGGGCGCAGCGACCACGCGTCGTTCGCGGACGCGGGCGTGACCGTCGGCGGCACCTTCACCGGCGCCGGCGAGACCATGACCGAGGAGCAGGCCAAGCAGTGGGACGGCAAGGCGGGTGAGCCGTACGACAAGTGCTACCACTCGGAATGCGACGACATCTCGAACGTCAACGAGAAGGCACTCGACCTGAACAGCGACGCCATCGCGCACGCCGTCTGGGAGCTCAGCTCCTAGGCCTCAGCGCAGTTCCTTCACAGTGAGCCGGGCGGGGCCTCGCCCCGTCCGGCTCAACTCTCCCGGCCCGGCCGCCTGTTATCGGTGGCCGGGCCGCGGTGCTGCGCGGCGATTCCGAAGCGCTGTCGTTCGCCTTCAGCGGACGGCACCTCACGCACCGCCGAGACGGTGCTGATCACGCCTTCTTCGGCCGCCTCGTTCAGCTTCTCGAGTTTTTCCAGGTCAGCAGCCGATACGAGCGCCACCAGCGGCTTGCCGTGCCGCGTGACCACCACACGCTCGCTGCCGTAGACCACACGGTTGATCAGATCCGCGAGGGCCGCGCGTGCTTGCGTCACCGGAATCTCGTACGTCATGCTCCCAGCATAACTTCATGTACGTCCTGTACATTTTTGACGTTCCAGCCCTGGCCCAGGGAGAGGTGGCGCTAATGCCCGAAAGACCGTCAGCCCGCTATGTCCTTCCGGAGCTGACCGAGCGCACCAGCGCCGGCGTCCGCACGCTCGATCCGTACTCCAAGCTCCTGGACGAGCGGATCGTCTTCCTGGGTACGCAGATCGACGACACGGCCGCGAACGACGTCATGGCCCAGCTCATCCACCTCGAGGCGGCCGCCCCCGACCAGGACATCTCGCTGTACATCAACTCCCCCGGCGGCTCGTTCACGGCGATGTCCGCGGTCTACGACACGATGCGGTACGTCAGCTGCGACATCGAGACCGTGTGCCTGGGGCAGGCGGCCTCCTCCGCGTCGGTGCTGCTGGCCGCCGGAACTCCCGGCAAGCGCCTGGCACTTCCCGGCGCGCGCATCGTCATCCATCAGCCGGCCTTCGCCGAGGCCGTGCAGGGTCAGGCCGACGATCTGGCCATCCAGGCGAAGGAACTGCTGCGCACACGGGGTCTGCTGGAGGAGATGTACGTGCAGCACACCGGGCAGACCCTGGAGACCGTCCGGGCAGACCTGGAGCGCGACAAGATCTTCGATGCCGAAGGTGCCGTGGAATACGGGCTGGTCGACCGTCTCACCGCCAGCCGCAGGACCGAAGGCTCCGGCCGTCACCCCTCCGAGAGGTGAGGGCCGGTGCTTCCTCCCGAGCTGCCGCCGCTGCCCGCCATGACCGGCGCGGAGTGCCAGGTGATCGACGCGTACCTGGAGGTGGTCGACGTTCTCGGCCGCATCAACCCGGCGCGGGGCGAGCACACCTACAGCGGGCTGCGCGCGGCACAGGCGCTGGTGGGCAAGGCCGCTGCGCTCCGCGACGCGCTGACATTGATGCACGAGCGCGGCGAGAGCGAACTGCACAGCGCGACCCTGGCAACCGCGCTGCGCGTGCTGGACGGTGAGCGGCGCTCCTCACTGGTGGGGCTGCCGCCCGTCCGGCCGCGCGCGGGCGGCGGCCCTGCCTGAGGAGTGGACGGCGGGACGTCGGCCCGGGCGTTGGAGCTTGTGTCCGTCACCTGCTCAGCGAGCGTCGGCCGGTGCCGTGCTGGCGATGGTGCCGGCCGCCCATTCCAGTTGCTCCTCGCTGAGGTCCGCGTGCGCCGTCAGACGCAGCCGGGAGATGCCGTCCGGCACCGACGGCGGCCTGAAGCAACCGACATGAAGCCCTGCGGCTCGGCAGTCCGCTGCCCAGCGCACGGCGTCCTCGGGTGCGGGCGCCCGTACGGAGATCACCGCGGCGTCGGGACGGCCGGCGCGCAGGCCGGCTTCGGTCAGCCTCTCGTACAGGAGGGTGGCGGCGGCGCGCACTCGGAGGGAGCGCTCCGGCTCGCGCCGCACCACCCGCAGGGCGGCGAGCGCAGCACCCGCCGCCGCGGGCGCGAGTCCGGTGTCGAAGATGAACGTGCGGGCGGTGTCGACGAGATGGGCGATAACGTGTGCCGGTCCCAGGACCGCCCCGCCCTGGCTGCCGAGGGACTTGGAGAGGGTGACGGTGGCGACTGTACCCGTGGCACCGGCGAGGCCAGCGGCCTGCAGCGCACCCCGGCCGCCCTCGCCGAGCACGCCCAGGCCATGGGCGTCGTCGACGACGAGGGCCGCTCCCTGCGCTCGGCACACCTCCGCGAGGCCGGTGAGCGGTGCCGCGTCGCCGTCGACAGAGAAGATGGAGTCGGTGACGGCGAGCGCCTGCCCGATGTGCCCGTCCAGCACCTTGCGTACCGCTTCTGGATCCGCGTGCGGGACGACGTGGGTCTCGGCGCGGGAGAGGCGGCAGCCGTCGATGAGCGAGGCGTGGTTGCCGGAGTCCGAGACCAGCAGGCCTCCGGGTGCGGTGAGGGCAGTGATCGCGGCGAGGTTCGCCGCGTAGCCGGAGGAGAAGACGAGTGCCGCCTCGAACCCGCAGAACTCGGCCAGTTCCGCCTCGAGTTCGGCATGCAGTGCCGTGGATCCGGTGACCAGGCGCGAACCGGTGGAGCCGGCTCCCCATGTCTGCGCCGCCACTGCGGCGGCGCCGGTCACCTCGGGATGGCGGGCCAGGCTCAGATAGTCGTTGCCCGCCAGATCCAGCAGCGGTGAGCGGGCGGGACGGGGGCGCAGCTCGCGCACCAGCCCGGCACGCTGCCGGGCGCGGCGGGCCCCGCCGGTCCACGCGAAGGGGTCCTCCCCCGGTGCGGGCCGCGCATCATGGCCGGTCTCGTCGGACACGCCTGACGAGCCGGTGGCGGCACGGAACTCATCGGGCATGGCTCGTCCTCCTCGTGTCCGCCCGGCTCAGTAGCGGGCCGGGCCCGTCCGCAACGCGAGCAGGGACGAGGCCCGGAAACCGGAACCGGCAACCGGGCACGCGGCACGCTCTTTTGTCGGCACTCCATAGACGGTAGCCCCTGGGCCGCAGGGCCGTGGTGTGGCGATACACACACCTCGCACAGGCAGTGTTGTGAGTTCCCCCCTTGGCCTTGAGCGGCGGAATTGCAAGGATCGCCATCATGGAGCTGCTGAATGACTTGGTTGAGAAGGGTCTGCGCCGCGAGCTGCCGACACGTGACGAGGCCCGCGCCGTTTTGGAGACCTCCGACGATGAACTGCTGGACGTTGTGGCCGCCGCCGGGAAGGTGCGCCGCCACTGGTTCGGGCGGAGGGTGAAACTCAACTACCTCGTCAACCTCAAGTCGGGCCTGTGCCCGGAGGATTGCTCGTACTGCTCGCAGCGGCTCGGTTCGCAGGCGGAGATCCTCAAGTACACCTGGCTGAAGCCGGACGAGGCGACCTCGGCCGCCGAGGCCGGTCTCAAGGGCGGCGCGAAGCGGGTCTGTCTGGTGGCCAGCGGCCGGGGACCGACGGACCGCGACATCGACCGTGTCTCCAAGACCATCTCCGCCATCAAGGACCAGCACGAGGACGTCGAGGTGTGCGCCTGCCTCGGACTGCTCTCCGACGGCCAGGCGGCCCGCCTGCAGGAGGCCGGCGCCGACGCCTACAACCACAACCTCAACACCTCCGAGGCGACGTACGGGGACATCTGCACCACCCACGACTACTCCGACCGGCAGGAGACCGTGCGTCAGGCGCAGAGCGCCGGCCTGTCCGCCTGTTCCGGGCTGATCGCGGGCATGGGTGAGAGCGACGAGGACCTGGTGGACGTGGTCTTCGCGCTGCGCGAGATGGACCCGGACTCGGTGCCGGTCAACTTCCTCATCCCCTTCGAGGGGACGCCGCTGGCGAGCGAGTGGAATCTGACTCCGCAACGGGCGCTCCGCATCCTCGCGATGGTGCGGTTCGTGCACCCGGACGCCGAGGTGCGGCTGGCCGGCGGACGCGAGGTTCATCTGCGCTCGATGCAGCCGCTCGCGCTGCACCTGGCGAACTCCATCTTCCTCGGCGACTACCTGACCAGCGAGGGGCAGGAGGGCCAGTCCGACCTGGACATGATCGCGGACGCGGGATTCGAGGTCGAGGGCGCGGAGACCACCACGCTGCCCGAGCACCGCGAGCAGGCGGGGAAGCGCCCCGAAGAACTGGTCGCCGTGCGCAGGCGGGGAGCCGGCACCGCGCTGCCGCCCAATGCCTGAGCGGGCCCGACTTCCCATGGACCGCACCACATCGGGCCCTCAAGTCCCGTTGGAGCCGGACGAGTTGCTCGACCTGGACCGGCGGCACGTATGGCATCCGTACGGGCCCATGCCCGGCCGCACCGCGCCGCTGGTCGTCGAGTCGGCCGACGGTGTGCGTCTGCGTCTGGCCGAGGAGTTCTGCGGCCGGCGGGAGCTGGTGGACGGGATGTCCTCATGGTGGTCGGCCGTGCACGGCTACAACCACCCGGTGCTCAACGATGCGGCGCACACGCAGCTGGAGCGCATGAGCCACGTGATGTTCGGCGGGCTGACCCACGAACCGGCCGTACGTCTCGCGAAGCGGCTCGTCGACATCACACCGGAGGGCCTCGAACACGTCTTCCTCGCCGACTCCGGGTCGGTCTCGGTCGAGGTCGCCGTCAAGATGTGCCTGCAGTACTGGCGTTCGCGAGGGCGGGGAGCGAAGCGGCGGCTGATGACCTGGCGGGGCGGATACCACGGCGACACCTGGCAGCCGATGTCGGTCTGCGACCCGGAAGGCGGCATGCACGAGCTGTGGTCGGGGGTGCTCCCACGGCAGGTCTTCGCGGACACCCCGCCCTCCGGCTTCGAGACAGCCCCGGACGAGAGGTATGTGCGTCACCTCCACGAGACGGTCGGCCGGCACGCGGACGAACTCGCCGCGGTGATCGTGGAGCCCGTCGTGCAAGGAGCAGGAGGCATGCGCTTCCACTCCCCCGCCTACGTGCGGGCACTGCGTGAGGCGTGCGACGAGCACGACGTGCTGTTCGTACTGGATGAGATCGCCACCGGATTCGGCCGCACGGGAGCCCTGTTCGCCGCGGAGCACGCCGGTGTCACACCGGATGTGATGTGCCTCGGCAAGGCGCTGACCGGCGGCTACCTCACGCTCGCGGCAGCGCTGTGTACCCGGCGGGTGGCCGACGGGATCTCGCGGGGCGAGGTGCCGGTGCTGGCACACGGCCCGACCTTCATGGGGAATCCGCTGGCCACCGCCGTCGCGGACGCCTCCGTCGGCCTGCTGCTGGAGGGGGACTGGGCGGGCGAGGTACGTCGCGTCGAGAACGGACTGCGTGAGGGACTGGCGCCTGCCACGGAGCTGCCCGGCGTGACCGATGTGCGGGTGCTGGGCGCCATCGGCGTGCTCCAGCTCGACCACGACGTCGACATGGCCGCAGCGACACGGGCGGCCGCGAGCAGCGGCGTATGGCTGCGGCCGTTCCGCGACATGGTCTATGCGATGCCGCCGTATGTGACGAGCGACGAGGACGTGTCGGCGATCTGCGCGGCGATGCTCGCCGCGGCGTCGGAGGGCTGAGGCGGTGCGCGGGATCACCGTCGTCACCGGGACGGGCACCGAGGTCGGCAAGACGGTCGCCACGGCGGCGATGGCCGCGGCGGCCCTGTCACAGGGGCTGTCCGTGGCGGTGCTGAAACCCGCCCAGACGGGCGTGGCCGAGGGCGAGCCCGCCGATGTGGAGCAGGTACGGCAGCTGGCGGGCGACGAGGTCACCGGGGCCGAACTCGTCCGCTACCCCGAACCGTTGGCGCCCGGTACCGCCGCGCGGCGGTCTGGTCTCGCCTGTGTCGCTCCCGCTCAGATCGCGGAGGCCGCGCGCCACCTGGCGGACCGGCACGACCTGGTGCTGGTCGAGGGCGCGGGCGGGCTCCTCGTGCGCTACGACGAGGCCGGGTCGACGCTCGCGGACGCGGCCCGGCTGCTGGACGCCGAGGTGGTGGTGGTCGCCGCCGCCGGTCTGGGCACGCTGAACGCGACGGCGCTGACCACGGAGGCCCTGCGCGCCCGCGGGCTGCGAACCCTCGGCGTGGTGATCGGCAGCTTCCCCACCGAGCCCGATCTGGCGACACGCTGCAACGTGGAGGACCTGCCGGCGGCCGCTGGGGCTGTGCTGGCCGGTGTGCTGCCCGCCGGCGCGGGAGCGATGAGCTCCTCCGACTTCCGTGCGGCGGCGCCGAGTTGGCTCACGGGTGCACTCGGCGGCAGCCGCACGGACATCTGAGGCTCTCACTCCCGGCCGGAACCCGCTCATACCGTTCGGCAGGGCAGAATCAGGGCAACCTGCCCTGCCGTCCCGACGGGTCAGGCGCCGCGGCAACCCACCGGAAGGAGCGGACATGCCTGCACCGGAGACACGCCCGCCACGTGAACGACCCGTACGCCACCCGCTGTTCGCGCGCTTCTACGAGCGGCTGAGCGAAGCGGCGGACGTACGGGCCGGGGTGAAGGAACACCGGGAGGAGCTGCTGGCCGGGCTCTCGGGCAGGGTGATCGAGATCGGGGCCGGCAACGGCCTCAACTTCGCCCGCTATCCCACGAGCGTCACCCGTGTGACCGCCGTGGAACCCGAGCCGCACCTGCGTGCGGCCGCCGACGCGGCGGCACGGAGCGAAGCGGTGCGGGTGCCCGTGCAGGTGGTCCCGGGCAGGGCGGACGCACTCCCCGCGGAGGACGGGACCTTCGACGCGGCGGTCTTCTCGCTGGTGCTGTGCTCCCTCCCCGATGTCTCCCGCGCCCTCGCAGAGGTGCTGCGCGTGGTGCGGCCGGGCGGTGAACTGCGCTTCTACGAGCACGGCCGAGCTGAGGGACGGCCCCGGATGGCCCGCTTCCAGCGGGTACTGGACGGCACGGTGTGGCCCCTGCTCTTCGGCGGCTGTCACACGAGCAGGGACCCGGTCGGCGAGATCACCGCTGCCGGATTCACGGAGGTCTCCTTCCGCCGGCTGCTCGTGCCGAAGGACGGCCCGGTCTTCCCGTCCTCGTTCCATGTGCTCGGCGGCGCACTGCGGCCCTGAATTCCCCCTGCGGACCGGACAGCCGGGCGGGGAGCAGCGGATCCTGTTGTGTCAGCTCGTCCACTTGTGCAGTTCGAGGGCGATGTCGCGCACGCCCGCGGAGCCGTCCTTGACGAGCCATGCCAGGTCACGGATCTTCTCGGGCGAGGCCTGGACGCGCAGTCCGCTGGCGACGAGATAGCCGTAGGCGACGGCACACGCGAACAGGGCGTTGCCGCGTTCCAGCGCGGGCACGTGGAGCAGAAGCTGCAGCAGCGCGGCTGCCCGGTCCTGCGGCTCGGCGTAGACGGGGCGCTCGAGTATTGTCGCTTCGTGCCTGCTGACGGCGGCGACGAGAGCCCCGTAGTCGGTGACGCGCGGATCACCAGGGGCCTTCGACTCCGCGACCATCAGAAGCCAGGCAAGGTCGATACGGAGAGTCACGTACGCGGAAGGCCCTCGCTCTCGCGGTGCCCGGGCTCCGGAAACTCCTCGGCGAAGACCGACTCGTAGCTCTTCATGAACTCCGACGCCGCTTCGACGAACGTCTGGCCCGCCTCCCCCGCGTCCCGCTCGACGAGCTCCTCGATGTAGCGGTTCATGCTCACCCCCCGCTCGAGGGCGCGCTCTCGCGCCGTGTGTGCGGTCGCTTCGTCCACCCGGACGTTCAGCTGAGTCTTCGACACACCTCAAAGCTAGCACCCATCTGCTAGCAGCGGCTATGGGGCGGAGCCCGGGCATTGCCCGTCCAGGGCCGCTGTCAGTGCCCCGCCCTACAGTTCTGCGTCGTGAGGGACTGCGGGGAAGCCCGTGACCGACGTAGGGGGAGACAGCGTGAACTGGGCGGGATGGGCCGTGGTCGCACTGGTGGCGGTCACAGGTGGATGGATGCTCTTCGACGGGCTTCACGCGCTCGTCACGGGCGATTTCGTGACGCCCAGCAGCGGTACGCACGCCGGCCGGCTCGGCCCCTGGTCCAACCTGGTCTCGGGTATCGGGCTCGACCCCAGATCGCTGCTGGTGATGTGGGTCTTCGTCGGCTACGCGGCGGTGTATCTCGCCTCGGTGGCCGCCTTCGCCGCGGGGGCGTCGCAGGCATGGTGGGCGGTGACCCTGCTCGCCGTGCTCGGGCTGTGGTACGTGCCGTTCGGGACCGTGGCGAACCTGATCGTGCTGCTGCTGATGCTCACGCCCTCGCTGCGCATACGCGGCTGACAGCCGAGCGGCGAAGAGCGGGGGCCGAACGCCTGGTCCGGGCAGCATGCGCGCCGCTTCCCTGGGAACTCGGCGCCGCTACCGTCCGTCTACGATGAACCACCGCCGTCATTTCCGGACTCGGGTCCGGTGACGCCCGCGCCCCGGCACCGAGCAGATGCAGCCCTGACCGAAAGGTGTGAGAGTCCGCCCATGGGCGACCCTCCCAACAGCACACAGCACCGTGACCGGCACGGCGTGACCGCGCCCTCCCGCGCCGCATCGCTCCCCGCGTCCCGCCACGCTTTCCCCTCCGCAGCGGAGGCGGCCCGGTGACCGAGGTGCTCTTCCTCCTCGTCGCGCTGCTGCTCGCCCTGGCCTGCGGCGCGTTCGTCGCCGCCGAGTTCTCACTGACCACGGTGGAGCGCGCCGATCTGGAACGTGCGGTGCAGCGGGGCGAGCGTGGCGCACGCAGCGCGATGGAAGCAGTGCGGTCGCTGACCTTCCAGCTGTCGGGTGCGCAGCTCGGGATCACGGTCACCAACCTCGTCGTCGGCATGCTCGCCGAGCCGTCGATCGCGAAGCTGATCGCAGGACCGCTGAGGGCGGTGGGTGTGCCGTCGTCGGCGGCGCCCTCCGCCGCACTGGTCCTCGGCACCGCGCTCTCCACGCTCGTGCTGATGGTGGTCGGCGAGCTCGTCCCGAAGAACTGGGCGATCTCCCAGCCGCTGCCCATCGCCAAGGCGGTGGCCACACCGCAGCGGGTCTTCTCCACGGTCTTCCGTCCGCTGATCCGGCATCTGAACAACACGGCCAACCGGATCGTGTCCAGGATGGGGCTCGAACCCACCGAGGAGCTGGCCTCCGCCCGCTCCCCCCGCGAACTCGTCGCGCTCGCCCGCCACTCGGCCAAGGAGGGTGCACTGGAGCCGGACACCGCGGACCTGTTCGTGAGGACGCTGCACCTGGCAGAGCTGACGGCGGAGAACGTCATGACCCCGCGCGTGCAGGTCACCTCGCTCGATGTGCAGGCGAACGCCGAGGACGTGGCCAACGCCACTCGCGCCACCGGGCTCTCCCGTTTCCCGGTGGTGCGCGGCGGACTCGACACGGTCGTCGGCATCGTACGGATCAAGGACGTGCTGGCGGTTCCGGCCGACGACCGTGCGCGCTATCCGGTGACGGAGCTGATGCGGGAGCCCCTGCTCGTGCCGGAGTCGCTGACGGTGGACCGGCTGCTGGACCGCATGCCGGGCGGGGACCGCAGCATCGCCGTCGTCATCGACGAGTACGGCGGCACGGCGGGCGTCGTCACCCTCGAGGACATCATCGAGGAGGTCGTCGGCGAGGTGCGCGACGAGCACGACCCCCAGGAACCCCCGGACCTCGCCCCCGCGGGCCGCGACCCGGACGGGCGGCGCGTCTTCGACGCGGACGGTGCCACACGCATCGACCAGTTGGAGGCCATCGGACTGCGAGCTCCCGAGGGTCCGTACGAGACGCTGGCCGGCCTCGTCGCCACCGAGCTCGGAAGGATTCCCGAGCGGGGCGACTCGCTGGATGTCGCCGACTGGCACATCGAGGTCGTCGACGCGCACGGACGCCGTGCCGCCCGCGCACAGCTGACCGCTCCACCGGAGCCCGAGGAGGAGCACGGCGCCGAGGAGGAGGTGGACCGATGACGGTGATTCAGCTGTTGATCGGGCTCCTGACCCTCGTCGCCAACGCCTTCTTCGTGGGCGCGGAGTTCGGACTGATCTCCGTTCGGCGCGCGCAGATCGAGCCGCTCGCCGAGCAGGGCGACAGGCGGGCGATCCGGGTCCTGTGGGGCCTGGAGAACGTCTCCGCGCTGCTGGCCGCGGCTCAGCTGGGCATCACGCTGTGCACGCTGGTCCTCGGTGTGGTGGCCGAGCCCGCGATCGAGCATCTGCTGGAGCCCCTCTTCCATCTGACGGGCGTCAGCGAGGGCGTCGCCGGCATCATCTCCTTCGTCATCGCGCTGACGGCGGCGACGTACGCGCACATGCTGCTGGGTGAGATGGTGCCCAAGAACATCGCTCTGGCCGCGCCGGAGCGTGCGGCGCTGCTGCTGGGTCCGCCGCTGGTGGCGCTCTCGCGCGCGCTGCGTCCGGTGATCTTCACGGTCAACGCCTTCGCCAACAGCCTGCTGAAACTGCTGCGCGTGGAGCCGCGGGGCGAGGTCATCTCGACGTTCTCGGACGACGAGCTGGCGCAGATGGTCGCCGACTCCAGCGAGGCGGGTCTGCTCGACGAACGCTCCACCGAGCGGCTGCGTGACGCGCTGGAGCTCGGCCGGCGTCCCGTCGGGGCGATCGCGAAACCCACCGAGGCCGTGGTCGCGGCCCGGCTGGGGGTGACTCCGGAGGAGCTGGAGCAGCTCTCGGCCAGCTCGGGTTTCTCCCGCTTCCCGGTGGTCGACAGCAAGGGGCGGGCGCTGGGGTACCTGCACGTCAAGGACGCGCTGGACGCCCTCCCCCGCGACGCGGCCTTCCCCGCCACGGCGATGCGCCCCATCGCCCGGGTCCACGCGTCGATGCCGCTGGACGACGTGCTGGGAGCGATGCGCTCCAGCAGCACGCACCTCGCGGCGGTGATGGACGACGGCGGGCGCACGGCGGGCGTCGTCACCATGGAGGACGTGCTGCGCGAACTGGTCCACCGCAGTCCGGAGGAGGAGCCGAGCAGGAGCCGAGAGCGGTGAAAGGTCGCCCTGAGCAACCGGATACGATGAACTGCCGTGAGCACCACGCAGGACTCTCCAGACGCCTCCGCGACCCGCGAGGCCCCCGTCATACGCAGCTTCGTCGCCATCGGTGACTCCTTCACCGAAGGAATGTCCGACCGGCTCCCGGACGGCAGTTACCGCGGCTGGGCGGACCTGCTCGCGAGGCGTCTCGCCACCCACGCCGCAGGCTCGGCACCTGCCCAGGGGCCGCCGGCGGAGGGCGAAGGCTTCCGGTACGCGAACCTCGCGGTGCGCGGCAAGCTCATCGGGCAGATCGCCTCGGAACAGGTGGATGCCGCCGCCGCGATGAATGCCGACCTGGTGACGCTCGTCGGCGGCCTCAACGACACGCTGCGCCCCCGGTGCGACATGGGCAGGGTGTGCGGCGTGCTGGAGGAGAGCGTGGGCAAGCTGGCGCCGAGCTGCGGACAGTTGGTGCTGATGCGCAGTCCCGGACGCAACGGCCCCGGCCTGGACCGCTACCGGTCCCGCATGGAGCACCTGTTCGGCTTCATCGACGAGCTGGCCGCACGGCACGGCGCGACCGTCGTCGATCTCTACACCGGTGGGCCGCTGGCCGATCCGCGGCTGTGGGCCGACGACAGGCTGCACCTGACCGACGAGGGCCACCGCCGGGTCGCCGAAGCGGTGTGCCAGCAGCTCGGCCATTCCGCCGTCTCGGACTGGCGCGCGCCCCTCGCGCCCTCCCCCTCACTGTCGTGGCTGGCCCGGCGCCGAGCCGATGTGCGCTTCACACGCGAGCACCTCGTGCCCTGGATCGGGCGGCGGCTGACCGGCCGCTCCAGCGGTGACGGCCGGTTTCCCAAGCGGCCGGAGCTGACCGCGCTGGCCTGCGAGGACACCCCGTAGAGGGCGAAGGGGCACCCCGTAGAATCGGGTGATGTGACTGACAAGCCCCGCATCCCCGACGTCCTTGCCTCCCGCTACGCCTCCGCCCAGCTGGCCCGTCTGTGGTCCCCCGAGCAGAAGGTGGTGCTGGAGCGACGGCTGTGGCTGGCGGTGCTGCGGGCCCAGCGCGACCTGGGTGTCGACGTGCCGGAACAGGCGGTCGCCGACTACGAGCGGGTGCTGGAGAACGTCGACCTGGCGTCCATCGCTGCACGGGAGCGGGTCACCCGGCACGATGTGAAGGCCCGCATCGAGGAGTTCAACGCACTGGCCGGGCACGAGCACGTGCACAAGGGCATGACCTCCCGGGACCTGACCGAGAACGTCGAGCAGCTGCAGATCCGGCTGTCGCTGGAGCTGGCGCGGGACCGTACCGTCGCGCTGCTGGCTCGGCTGGGCCGACTGGCCGGGGAGCACGCCGAACTGGTCGTCGCCGGACGTTCGCACAACGTGGCCGCACAGGCCACCACTCTCGGAAAGCGCTTCGCCACCGGCGCGGACGAACTCCTCGTCGCATACCGGCGGTTGACGGAGCTGATCGCGCGCTACCCGCTGCGCGGCGTCAAGGGCCCGGTCGGCACCTCGCAGGACATGCTGGATCTGCTCGGCGGGGACGAGGAGAAGCTCTCCGAGCTGGAGCGCAGGGTCGCCTCCCATCTCGGCTTCGCGCACACACTCACGTCCGTCGGGCAGGTCTACCCCAGATCGCTCGACCATGACGCGGTGACGGCTCTGGTCCAGCTGGCCGCGGCGCCCTCGTCGCTGGCGAAGACGATCCGGCTGATGGCGGGGCAGGAGCTCGTCACGGAGGGCTTCAAGGAGGGGCAGGTCGGCTCCTCCGCGATGCCGCACAAGATGAACACCCGTTCCTGCGAGCGCGTCAACGGCCTGATGGTCGTCCTGCGCGGGTACGCGTCGATGACCGGCGAGCTGGCCGGTGACCAGTGGAACGAGGGCGACGTGTCCTGCTCCGTGGTGCGCCGCGTGGCTCTGCCCGACGCGTTCTTCGCCCTCGACGGGCTGATGGAGACCTTCCTGACGGTCCTGGAGGAGTTCGGCACCTTCCCCGCCGTCGTGGAACGCGAGCTCGACCGCTACCTCCCCTTCCTCGCCACCACGAAGGTGCTGATGGCGTCCGTACGGGCGGGAGTCGGGCGGGAGACGGCGCACGAGGTCATCAAGGAGCACGCGGTCGCCTCTGCGCTGGCGCTGCGGGCCGGAGCGGAGCGCAACGAGCTGCTGGACCGGCTCGCCGAGGACCGGCGAATCCCGCTCGGACACGGCGAGTTGAGCGCGCTGATGGACGACCGTCTTGCCTTCACCGGCGCCGCCGCCGGCCAGGTCGGCACGGTCGTCGCCCGCATCGAGGAGATCACGAAGGAGCACCCTGAGGCCGCCGCCTACACCCCGGGGGCGATCCTCTGACGCGGCGCGCACCCCGCCCAAGCAGGGAAGAGCTGGAGGCGGCCCGCGACAGGCTCGTTCCGGACGTGGCGGCGGAAGGGCTGCGCGTGCTCTTCTGCGGCATCAATCCGGGTCTGATGTCGGCGGCCACGGGGCACCACTTTGCCCGTCCCGGCAACAGATTCTGGCCCGTCCTGCATGCGTCCGGGTTCACACCGCGCCTGCTGCGGCCGGACGAGGAGCGCGAACTGCTCACCTACGGGCTGGGCATCACCAACGTCGTGGAACGGGCCACCGCGCAGGCCGGCGAGCTGAGTTCCGAGGAGTACCGGGAAGGCGGCAGGCAGCTCGCCCGCAAGGTCTCACGGCTTCGGCCCAAGTGGCTGGCCGTGGTGGGCGTGACAGCCTACCGAACGGCCTTCGGCGAACGTGCGGCCCAGATCGGCCCGCAGGAACGGATGATCGGCGGCGCGCGGGTGTGGGTGCTGCCCAACCCCAGCGGGCTGAACGCACATTGGACGCCGAAGGCCATGGCCGAGGAGTTCTCCCGGCTGCGGGAAGCCGCCCTGGCGCAGGAGGCCGCGGAGTCCGAACAGGGCGGCTAGGGAGGGTCGTTGACGGTAACGGCCGCGATCAGCTGGAAGGGCAGCACCGGACCCAGCTGCGAGACGCCCACGGCGACCCACCGGCCGTCCGCCTGCCACAGCTCCACGTACGGGACGCCTCCGCTCAGCCCCTGCCAGGGCTCGGCCATCTCCTCTCCCCCGGTTCCGCGCATCAGGGTGCTGCTCAGGCTGAAGACCTGCGGCTCGCCCCATCGTCCGGTGAGCAGCACGCTCAACGCCCCGCACTCCGCCTCGTACTGCTCCCCGGCGACGAGCCGGCCCGAGCCGTCGTCCTCCCAGAACTCCTCGCTCGTCGCCAGCTCGGCCAGGTGGTAGCCCGGACCGCTGACCACTCCGGCCTGCCGGCCCCGCTGCTCCGGGAAGGGGCGGACACGTAACAGGTCGATGGTGGCGAGGTGTTGTGCGAGGTCGTTCATTCCCCCAGTAAACCGCCACCGGCCGACAGCGGAGCATGTCTCATCCCCGCAGACTCCGCTTCGCCCAAGTCCGGCCACACCGGGGCCAGATATCCGTACTCGCGGTAACTGCGGCTTCCGGATACCATCCGGCTCAGGGCGGAGGCAAGGAGGCGGACTTGACGCGGCTCTCCGGCAGAGATCCCTCTCTGCTGCGACGGATCAACTCGACCGCTGTACTGCGCGTGCTGCGCACCGAGTTCGGCCGGTCCCCGCTGACACTCACGGACCTGGCGAACGCCACGGAGCTGTCGCGTCCCACCGTGGAGGGCGTGATCGAGGGGCTCGTCGGCGCGGGGCTCGCGGCCGAGGCAGAGGAGAACTCCGGCGGCACGCAGCACGCCGCGCGGCGCGGGCGTCCCGCCCGGCGTTTCCGCTTCAAGGCCGAGGCGGGCCACGCCATCGGGGTCGAGATCGGCGTCCACCGGATCGTCGCCGTGCTCTCCGACCTGACCGGTGAGGTCGCCGGTACGGTCACCCACGAGGTGGACGAGGACGCCCCCGCCGCCGAGCGGCTGATGCGGGCCCACAGCACCGTCTCCGAGCTCATCAGCATGAGCGGCACGGGATGCGATTCGCTGCGCGCGGTGGGTGTGGGCACCCCGGGAATCGTCGAGGCCGACGGCACCGTGCGGTTGGGCACGGCACTGCCCGGCTGGACCGGCCTGGCGCTGGGCGAGAAGCTCCGGGAGACGGCCTTCGGCTGCCCGGTCATCGTGGAGAACGACGCCAACGCCGCTGTCGTCGCGGAGCGTTGGCAGGGCGCGGCGGAAGGCGCCGAGGACGTCGTGATGGTGCTCGTCGGGCTGAGCCCGGGGGCGGGCTCGCTGATCGGCGGGCGGCTGCACCGTGGGTTCGGCGGGGCCGCCGGCGAGATCGGCGCGCTGCATCTGCTGGGCCGCGAGGCGACGCCGGAGCGGCTGCTGTCGACCACGGGCGAACCGCTTCACCCCCTGGACGAGGCGGCCGTCGCCAAGGTCTTCGCCCTGGCACGCGCGGGCGACGAGCAGGCGGAGCGAGCCATGGAGCGGTTCATGCAACGGCTCGTGCACGACGTGGCGGCGCTGGTGCTGGCCCTCGACCCGGAGCTCGTGGTCGTCGGGGGCTGGGCCTCAGGACTTGACGACGTACTGAGGCCGCTGCGCGACGAGTTGGAGCGCTACTGCCTGCGGCCGCCGCGTGTCGCCCTGTCGGTGCTGGGTGAGGCGGCCGTCGCCACGGGCGCACTGCGGCTCGCTCTCGACAAAGTCGAGAGCGAGCTCTTCAGCGTCAGCGGTGGCTGAGACGCCCCGCGGCCGCGGCGCGGTGGCGCCGCGGCGCAGCCTCCGGCGCGGGGCCCTCCGGGGCCGGCACGACCGGTGCGGGCACCTTCTCGCCGAAGGTGAGGCGGCAGGTGTCCGCCCGGTAGGTGGAGACCGAGACGGCAGCGGTGACGCCCTGTGAGACGTAGCGGGTGGTGACGACCAGCACGGGAGCGCCGGGCAGCCGATCGAGCTGGCGGGCGTCGTCGGCGCGCACGGAGCCGAGTTCCACCGTCCGTTCCTGGCCGTCCAGTTCGAGGCGGTGCAGTTCGCGCAGCACAGCGCGGCCGCGTGCGGTGCCCCCGGCCGAGTCCATGGCGGGCAGCCCGGGAACCGAGGTGTGCGGCACGTAGAGCAGTTCCGTCGCCACGGGCTGACCGTGCGTCATGCGGGTGCGCCGCACCGAGTGCACCGGTTCACCTGCGTCCCGGCCCAGCAGCGCGGCCACGGCGGCCGGCGCGGTCGTCTCCTCGCTCTCGCCGGTCTGCCATGCGTCGTCGGGAGCGCCGGGCCAGCCCTGCTCGCCGGGACCGACGTCCACGCCGAAGCGGGGCGGCGCGACAGTCGTGCCGACGCCACGGCGGCGCTGCAGGCGGCCTTCGAGTTCGAGCTGTTCCAGGGCCTGACGGAGGGTGGCGCGCGCGACGCCGAAGCGGGCGGCCAGCTCGCGCTCGTTGGGCAGGATCTCGCCGACCTCGAACTCGGAGTCCAGCGCGTCCGACAGCACGGTCTTCAAGTGCCAGTACTTCGGCTCCGGCACCGCGTCCAGCTGAGTGGTCCCCACTGTGGCTCCGCCTTCCCCTGCATCCGCCGGCCCGTGCGGAACGGGCTTTATTCGAGCTTGTTTCTTAAAGGTCCTTGCGTATGGCCGACCTTAGGGCGAGGCCGGGACCTTGGTCAAGACCAATCAAGCACCGACGGTGACTGTTCAGCGGGCACAGCGGGTGAGATGATCGATCATCGTTCGCCTACCGAGGAGCGGAGGGTCCCATGGCAGGGCAGCAGCGGATCACGGTCGTCACCGGCGGCAGCCGCGGAATCGGCTCCGCCGTCGCCGTGCGCCTGGCGCGCGCCGGCCACGACATCGCCATCGGGTACGAGCGCTCCCGCGAGGCCGCCGAGGACACCGCGCGTGCCGTCCGCGCCCACGGAGTACGGGCACTGCCCGTACAGCTGGACACCAGCGTCGAGGAGGACGTGGACCGGCTCTTCGACACGGTGCGTGATGAACTCGGGCCCGTCACCGGGCTGGTGAACAACGCGGGGGTGACGGGGCCCCTGGGGCGCTTCACCGAGACACCCACGGACGTGATGCGCCGCGTGCTCAACGTGAACGTGCTGGGAGCGCTGCTCTGTGCACGCCGTGCCCTGCTGGAGATGTCGACGGCCCACGGCGGTGGCGGCGGCTGCGTCGTGAACATCTCCTCCGGGGCCGCGACGCTGGGCGCGCCGGGCGAGTACGTGCACTACGCCGCCTCCAAGGCCGCCGTCGACGCGATGACGGTCGGCCTCGCCAAGGAGTTCGGGCCGGAGGGCGTGCGGGTCAACTCCGTGCAGCCGGGGGCGGTCATCACCGACATGCACGCGACCATGGGCGACCCGGACCGCCCGTGGAAGAAGGCCCGGACGATCCCGGTGGGGCGGCCGGGCGAGCCCGACGAGGTCGCGGCCGCGGTGGCCTGGCTGCTCTCGGACGAGGCGTCGTTCACGACGGGCGCGGTGCTGAGGGTGACCGGCGGGGCCTGAGGAGCGGACCGCTCACCGCATGCGGTCCGCGTGACTCACCGTGCCTGGAGGTGGGCCAGCTTGTCGGGGTTGGCAACCAGGTACACGCTCTGGATGACGCCGTCCGCCACGTCCAGGAGCATCACGGCGGACGGCTTGCCGCCGAGCGAACCGACCAGCGCCGCCGCGCCGTTGATCTCCGCGAACTCGAACTCCAGGTCCGCGACCCCCTGTTGGGCGATGGCGGCCATGAAGCGTCCCACCTTGCCGGCCGAAGTGATCGTCCGCATGGGCGCCTTGGCCTTGCCTCCGCCGTCGCCGACCAGACGCGCGTCCGGAGCGAGCATGGCGAGCAGCCCGTCCAGGTCTCCCCTGGTGGCCGCGTCGAGGAACCGCTGGGTCAGCTCGCGCTGCTGCACGGGGTCGACCTCGTAGCGGGGTGTGCGCTCCGCCACATGACTGCGGGCGCGGGCGGCGAGCTGCCGCACCGCGGCCGGGCTGCGGTCGAGGACGGCGGCGATCTCCTCGTGCGGGAAGCCGAACGCCTCGCGGAGCACGAACACGGCGCGCTCCAGCGGCGAGAGGGATTCCAGCACGACCAGGACGGCGACGGAGACGGACTCGGTCAGCACGACGCGGTCCGCGCCGTCGGGAACCACCTCGGCACGGACGTCGGTGGGGAGGGGCTCGGGGAGCCACGGCCCGACGTAGGTCTCACGCCGCGACTGCGCCGAGCGAAGCCGGTCCAGGGCGAGCCGCGTGGTGGCGCGTACGAGGAACGCGCGGGGCTGCCGCACTTCCGCGCGGTCGGCCGAGGCCCAGCGCAGCCAGGTGTCCTGGACGACGTCCTCCGCGTCGGCGACGCGGCCCAGCATGCGGTAGGCGACCCCCATCAGGACCGGCCGGTGCTCCTCGAAGACCGCGGTCCCGTCGCTCTCTTCGACGTCCACGGATCCATGATGTCACCCCGGTCCGGCACGGTTGTGCGCACCCGCGTCCCGGCCGCGCCGGGCGCGTACTCATCTGGAGGGTTCCGCGACGGGTCACTTGCTGACATCGTGTCTACGTACCGATGCGGCCCCCGCAGGAGGCCGTCCGGTGCCCGACGTACGAGAACCGACGAGGAGTGGACCATGACAGCCGTCGCCTCCCCCCATGCGCCCGTGCCCGTCACCGAGTCCTTCGTGCACGTCTCCCCCGACGGGCGGCCGGACTTCGACCTCGCCTACGAGCGCCGCGGAAGCGGCGAGCCGGTCGTCCTGCTGCACGGCATCGGGCACCACTGGCAGGCATGGGAGCCGGTGCTGAGCGTCCTGGCCGCCTCCTGCGAGGTGATCGCGATCGACCTGCCGGGCTTCGGCGCCTCACCGCAGCTGCCGGACGGCGTCTCCTACGAACTGGGCAGCGTCATACCGCTGTTGAACGACGCGTTCGCCGCGCTGGGCCTGGAGCGTCCTCATGTGGTGGGCAATTCCCTGGGTGGCCTGCTCGCGCTGGAGCTCGCGCTGCACGGACACGCCCGTTCCGTCACGGCCCTCTCCCCCGCCGGTTTCTGGAAGGGCTGGGAGCGGCGCTACGCCTACGCCGTGCTGATGGGGATGCGCGCCGGCGCCAAGGGGATACCGGACGGAGTGCTCCGGGGCATGGCCCGCAGTGCCGTCGGCCGCGCGGCGCTCACCAGCACCATCTACGCCCGGCCGGGACGCCGTTCCCCGGAGGCCGTCGTGGCCGAGACGCGCTCGATGCGTGCGGCCACCGGGTTCGCCCCGACGCTCGAGGTCGGTCGGAGCCCGGATGTGATCTTCGACCAGGACATTCCCGGCCTTCCCGTGACGATCGGATGGGGCGAGAAGGACCGGCTGCTGCTGCGCCGTCAGGCCAGCAGGGCGAAGAAGGCGATACCGGAGGCACGTCTCGTACCGCTGCCCGGCTGCGGTCACGTGCCGATGAACGACGACCCCGCCCTGGTGGCCAGGCTGGTGCTGGAGACGGTACGGGCTGCGGCCTGAGGCGGAAGCGCACACAGGGAAGTCGGCCGCGCGGCGCGGGACCCGGCCAGTGCCGGGTCCCGCATCTGCTCAGGGCCGGTGCTCCGCGGGCACCTCTTCCCCGGCGGGCACCGGGCCCGGCGGAGTGCCGTCGCCGAAGGGCCGCCCGCCCAGCTGCTCGCGGTCGTGCGGGGCCAGCCAGCCCGCGAGATCCGGTCCGGCCGGGACGATGCCCGTCGGGTTGATGCCCGTGTGCACCCCGTAGTAGTGCCGCTTGATGTGGTCGAAGTCGACCGTGTCGCCGAAGCCGGGGGTCTGGTACAGGTCACGGGCGTACGCCCACAGCACCGGATCCTCGGCGATCTTGGAGCGGTTGCACTTGAAGTGGCCGTGGTAGACGGCGTCGAAGCGTACGAGGGTGACGAAGAGACGGATGTCGGCCTCGGTGATGGTCTCCCCGACCAGGTAGCGGCGGCCGGCCAGCCGTTCGGAGAGCAGGTCCAGGCGACGGAAGACGTCGCCGTACGCCCGCTCGTGCTCCTCCTGCCCGGCCGCGAAGCCGGACCGGTAGACGCCGTTGTTGACGTCCTCGTAGACGCCCTCCATCACCTCGTCGATCTCGTCCCGCAGCTTCTCCGGGTACAGATCCGGGGCACCGGAGCGGTGCAGACCCGTCCACTCTGTGGCCAGGTCCAAGGTCAGCTGCTGGTAGTCGTTGGTGACCAGCCGGCCGCTGGGGACATCGACGATCGCGGGGACGCTCACCCCGCCCGGGTACTCGCTCTCGCGGGCGTCGTACGCCTCGTGCAGGAAGCGGATGCCGAGTACCGGGTCCTTGTCCCCCGGGTCGAGGGTGAAGCGCCAACTGCGGTCGTCCTGAAGGGGATCGGTGATGGCGAGCGACAGCGCTCCCTCAAGTCCCAGCAGCCGACGCGAGATCGCCGCCCGGCTCGCCCACGGACAGGCACGGCTGATGACGAGGCGGTAGCGGTCCGCCTCGACGGGCCAGCCGTCCGCGCCGTCAGCGGTGATCCGGTCCGTGAAGTGGCTCCTGGACCGCTTGAAGGTCTTGCGTCCCAACGCGGCGTTGCCCGATGCGGTGCTGTCTGCCGTCTCGCTCGCCGTGCCCCCCTGCCCGGTTCTGCCCTGCGCCGTGCTGCCGGTCGCGTCGCCGTCGCGGCTCAATGTGCGTTCCTTCCCTGTGGGTCTCGGATGATCCCCTACCCCCGTCCGGACAGGTCCACCGCAGGGCAGCCGGGACGTGACGGAAACGCCGGGCACGAACCGGACCCCGACCGCGCGCGAACCTCAGCCCCCGCCCTCCGGTGCCCAGCCCCGCGTCGAGAGCACCAGCCGGTAGCCGTCGGGATCCTGAACGGTCACGCCCCATCGGTCCCAGTACGGGTTGCGGGCGGGAACGCGCGTACCGCCGCATCGCTCAAGCCGCTCGACGAGGCTGTCGGGTACGGGCCCGTCCATGTAGATCACCAGCAGATCCTCGTCGGTGGGCCGGGGCCTCACCGGGGTCCGCGGGTCGAGGGCCAGCTCCAGGTGCCAGCCGGCATCCCGCCACCCGGTCATCAGCAGCGCGTACCGCTCGCCGTCACCACTCCCGTCATCATCAGCGTCCGCTCCGGCCGACGCTGCCTCCGTGCGGAAGAGGACGTCCATGCCCAGTCCCTCGGTCCAGAAGTGCTCGGCCGCCGTCAGGTCCTTCGACGGCCTTGCGATGCGGATGTGGTGACGGCCGTACACGGCGACTCCCGGTGCTCGTCGGTGTGAGCGGTGTGCCGAGAGGCCGCCGCACACCGGCACCGTAGGCGCGCCGCACCGGCGGTGCATCGGGCCCGGGCCGGAGGAGGTTCTCCGCCCCTGGAACCGGGCCCGGCCCGCCCGTGACGGGACGTCAGACGATCTCCTCGCTCATTTCCGCGAGTTCACGGTCGCCGCTGCTGGTGCTGAACGTCGGAGTCGTGTACGACCCGCGCCCGGCCACAGCCCACCAGAAGGACGCCAGTCCGAGCACGCAGATCAGCGCGATGGGCGCGTAGTTGAAGGACTCGACGTTGACCGGGTTCGTCTGCGGGAGGCAGAAGAGCACCGTCACGAAGGCGACCCACACCACGGCCGTCCAGCCGATGGGAACGCTCCAGCGGCCCAGGTTCCACTTCCCCTGACGGAAGCGCTCCTTGTACCGCAGCCGGAGGAAGATCGGGATTGCGTAGGCCGGGGTGATGCCGATGACGGCGATGGCGGTGACCGCGCCGTAGGCCGCCTTGCTGTAGAGGGCGGGCAGCGCGAGCAGCGCCGCCACGGCGACGGTCAGCAGCACGGCAGCCGCCGGAGTGCCAGTACGCGGACTCACACGCCGCCACAGCGCGGAGAAGGGCAGCGCCCCGTCGCGGGAGAAGGCGAAGACCATGCGGCTTGACGCGGCGACCTCGGCGTTGCCGCAGAAGAGCTGGGCGATGATCACGATGAGCAGCAGCAGCTTCGCGCCGGTCAGGCCCAGCGCGTCGAGGAAGATCTGCGCGGGCGGCACACCCGTGGCGCTGTTCTGGGTGCCCGCGTAGTCCTGGATGGTGAAGGTCACCCCGACGAGCAGGACGAAGCCCGCGACCCACGACCATCCGAGGGCGCGGACGATGCCCCGTGCGGCGCTGACCTCCGCGTCGGTGGTCTCCTCCGACAGATGGGCGCTGGCGTCGTACCCGGTGAACGTGTACTGCGCCAGCAGCAACCCGATCATCACGACATAGAGCGAACTGGACCAGCCGGTGTGGTTGACGAACTCACCGAAGACGAAGGAAGCCGTGCGGTGCTCGGAGGGCACGAAGGCCAGCACACCGACGATCACGGCCACACCGGCGAAGTGCCACCACACGCTCACCGAGTTGAGCACGCTGACCAGTCGCACCCCGAAGAGGTTGAGGGCGGCGTGCAGCACGAGGATGCACAGGAAGATCAGCATCACGACGCCCGGTGTCGGATCGACTCCCCACTGGAGGTTGAGCAGCGCGCCCGTGAACAGGGCCGCACCGTAGTCGATTCCCGCGAGGGTCCCGAGCAGCCCCAGGAGATTCAGCCACCCGGTGTACCAGCCCCACCGGCGCCCGCCGAGCTGGTCGGCCATGTAGTACAGCGCGCCGGAGGTCGGGTACGCGCTGGTGACCTCGGCCAGTCCGGCACCGACGAACATCACCATCAGGCCGACCAGGAGCCAGCCCCACACCATCACCGCGGGCCCTCCGGTTATCAGGCCGAACCCGTACAGCGTCATGCATCCGGAAAGGACGGACACGACCGAGAAGCTGATGGCGAAATTGCCGAACGGGCCCATGCGCCGGATCAGAACGGGGTGGTAGCCCAGATCGCGCAGCTTGGCGTCGTCGTCGATCCGGTCGTCACGGCGATGCCTGACCGTGGGAATCAACGGAACCTCCTGGTGGGGCGAGGGAGTAGAGGAGAGACGGGGGGCGGCGGGTCTGGGAGGGGCGGTGAGAGCGGGGCGGGTGCGGTGATCAGCTGTCCGCGGCGAAGGACTCTTCGCGTGCCCGGCAGTACTCCGCCCTGGCGGCTTCGGGACGTTCGGGATCCTCGGCGACCTGGAGCCAGGGCTGCTGGGTGAAGTAGGGGCCCAGCGCGGCGAAGACGCGAGCCGCGTCCACCGCCCGCTTGCCCGCCCACAGGGCGTGAGCCAGGTGGTTGAGGTCCAGAACGGACTGGCTGGTGGGGTCCGTGTGGTCGAACCAGCCGTGCAGAGCCGTACGGGCATCGAGGGCGACGGGATCGTGGGCCCACTGCTGCCGCAGCAGCGGATCCGTCCTGCCTTCCGCAACCTGGCGGCGGTACTGCTCGACGTAGGCGTAGAGCGGGAGCGCCAGCAGCGCCGACCCGGCGGGGGCCCATGAGGAGACCCAGCGGACGAAGTCGACCGCTGAGGCACGCGTGGAGAAACTCCCCTCCGAGCGCGCGTGCAGGAAGTGGAGCATGCGGTGGTGGGCCTCGCGGTTGTATCTGTCGCGCTCGTAGACGCGGTAGAGCAGTCCCCAGGGGCCGGGCGGCAGCATGGGCTCGGCTGCGCGCTCGCGGTGCTCACCACGCTCCTGGCGCTCATCGAGGCGTGCGAGCGCGAGCAGGCACACCCACGGCACGGGATCGGCGGGCAGCATCTCGGCGGCGGCGTGGCACTCCTGGCGGGCTGTCTTCTCCAACTCGCCCGCGCTGTGGTGGTGTTCACGACGCGCGCGGACGGCCCGCTCCACCGACACCCTCGCGAGCATGGTGTGAGCGTCGGCGCTGCGGGGGTCCTCCTGGAGCCAGGCCTCCACCACCTGCGATCCGGCAGCAACGACGCCCAGCACCTGCGAACGGGCCGTCCGAAGACCCCATGAGGTGCCCGTGCGGTCGAGAAGCGCGCGCATCGCCATCCAGCGACCTGCCCGCAACTCCTCGAGCGCGCCGCGCAGTTCGTTGTCGAAGCCGGCCGGGCTGTACACGGGACGGATCCCGCGGCCCTGCCCCCCGGTCGTCCGCCGCATCAGCTCTGCTCCGTTACCACCCGGCGCGGCAGCGAACGGCGCGGCAGGCTGGGAGGAGGCAGGGGCGGGTGGTGCGGCATCACGGCAGTTCCTCAACGACAGGGGCAGGGAACGCGGCAGCCTGCGCAGGGCCCTTGGCAGGCGAGAAGGGATGCGTTGCCGCGTGTCCCGGATTCATCACCGAACTTAACTCCTCGGAGGTCACGAGCTGGCATTGGGGATTGTGACGGTCCTGCGCCGAAAGTCCGCCGGGCGGAAGGGTGTTCGGCGTCCGTGCCGCTGCTGCGTCCGTCCCGCGGCGCTCTCCGCGACCCCTTTCCGCAGGCCCCTCCCCCGCGGTGGTCCCGCCGCTCCCCGTCACGGAACCGTGCGAGCGTCGGCATGGACGCGTGCGCGCACGGAACAGCGCCGACGCTCCAGGTCAGGACGCATGGAGAGAGCTTGGGGGCAGCCGGGACGGCCGTCAAGCCTCCGGATGGGATGCGTACCAGAACGCCGGAGGCGGGCCGGAGTGACCGGAACCCTTTCTGCCGTTGCGGCGTCGGTGTTCACTGAGTCCAGTGTTCACCGCTGCGCTCGCCGAGGTGTCGCGTGCACCGCCCATGGGGCGGTGATACGTATCGCCCCGTTCGGTCCGTACAAGCCTGCTCCGTCCAACAGCGATCCAGGAGGCTCGTCCATGGCGCACGAGGACCCCATCTCCCGCACGACCGGCGGCACGGCACCGGGACGGCGCGCGATGCTGCGCGGCTCGCTCGCCGCTTCCGCCGCTCTCTCCCTGCCCGCGCTCTCGGGTGCCGCCCCGTCGCACGCGCTCGCGGGGCGTCCGGAGGCCAAGTGGGGTGTGCAGGCCGGTGATGTGACGACCTCTTCGGGCCTGGTGTGGGTGCGGGCCGACCGCCGGGCCAGGATGCTCGTCGAGACCTCGGCGACGGAGTCGTTCCGCCATGCGCGCCGCTGGGAGGGCCCCGTCGTGGGGCCCGGCACCGACTTCACCGGTGTCACACCCGTGCGGGGGCTACCCGCAGGGGAGCAGATCTTCTACCGCGTCACGCTCGCGGACCCCGACGATCCGCGTCGTACGGGAGAGCCGGTGCGCGGCACCTTCCGCACGGCGCCGGACCGGCGCCGGAAGGGCGTGCGGTTCCTGTGGTCCGGGGACCTGGCGGGGCAGGGCTGGGGCATCAACCCCGACCGGGGCGGCTATGCGATCTTCGAGGAGATGCGCGGCCTGGACCCGGACTTCTTCCTCAACAGCGGCGACACCATCTACGCCGACGGGCCCATCACGGAGAAGGTCGAACTGCCGGACGGCGGCGTGTGGCGCAACGTCACCACCGAGGAGAAGTCCAAGGTAGCCGAGACCCTCGCCGAGTTCCGCGGCAACTTCCGCTACAACCTGCTGGACGAGAACCTCCGCCGTTTCCAGGCGCAGGTGCCCTCGATCGTCCAGTGGGACGACCACGAGGTGCTCAACAACTGGTATCCGGGCGAGATCCTCGAGGACGACCGCTACACGGTGAAGGACGTCGACACGCTCGCCGCCCGGTCACTGCGGGCCTTCAGTGAGTACCACCCGCTCACCACGCTCCCGGCGAAGGACCGGCACGGACGCGTCTACCGCGTCGTCCACCACGGCCCGATGCTGGACGTCTTCGCCCTCGACATGCGCACCTACCGCAACGCCAACTCCCCCGGCAAGCAGGAGCAGGATCCCCAAGGCATCCTGGGCGAGACCCAGTTGACGTGGCTGAAGAAGGCGCTGTCGCGCTCGCGGGCCGTGTGGAAGGTCATCGCTGCGGACATGCCCCTCGGCCTCGCTGTGCCCGACGGCAAGACCGATTTCGAGGGCGTCGCACAGACCGACCCGGGCAAGCCGCTGGGCAGGGAACTCCAGATCGCCGAACTACTGCGCCACATCAAGAGTGAACGCATCACCGGCACCGTGTGGTTCACCACCGACGTCCACTACACCTCGGCGCAGCACTACGACCCGTCACAGGCGGCCTTCAAAAACTTCGAACCCTTCTGGGAGTTCGTGTCTGGTCCGCTCAACGCCGGCGGATTCCCCGCCCTGAAGCTCGACAGCACCTTCGGACCCTCGCAGGCCTTCATCAAGGCGCCGCAGAAGGCCAACACGCCGCCCAGCGACGGCGGTCAGTACTTCGGACAGGTCGACATCGACGGCGGCAGCGGCGAGTTGACGGTCCGGCTGCGGGAGCAGGGAGGCGAGGTCCTGTTCACGAAGGTGCTGCAGCCGGGCCGGGTCGGCCAGTGAGCGCGGGGCCGGTGGCGGCGTGACTGACGGTCAGCAACCGCTCGGCTACCCGGGCGTGGGAGCAACCGGCAAGAGCCACGCGCACTGTCCGGCGGGTTTCCGCACCCTGCGGGTCAGCAGCAGAGTGGGCCGCGGCGACGCCGAATTCGCCGTCGCCGCGGATGCGGTGATGACGTGGCGGCTCCACCGGACGGCGGGTGTGCGCTTCGGCACGGACGCGGTCCGGGCGGCTCCCGGCGTGGAGGTCGTCGTGGGCCTGGGCGTCGGTGCGCTGCGCACCCACGCGCCGTGCCGGGTGGTGTGGACCGTGGAGGAGGAGCGGCGCACCGGATGGGCGTACGGAACGCTCCCCGGCCATCCGGTGCGCGGCGAGGAGGCGTTCGTCGTCGTCCACGACGAGGACGGGACCGTGCTGCTGGAGGTCCTTGCCTTCAGCCTGCCGGCGAGCTGGCTCACGGTGGCCGCGGGCCCGCTGCTGCCCGTCTTCCAGAGGTGGTACGCCCGCAGATGCGGGCGCGTGCTGCGCAGGCTCGTACGCCAAGAGTCAGGGACCGGTGGCACGGGTCGCGGTCCTCGTGACGACGGGGAAGAAAGCGGCATCGACCGGACAGAACATCCTTAACTCATCGGTCACAAGGCGTTCTTGATCAGGCAATGCCGGTGCGTGAGAGTGATGTCATGACTGACATGTCACAGAACGAGCAGCGATCCCGGCAGGACCTCCGCGGCCTCCTCGCAGGGCTAGGCAACTGCCGCTCGCTGTTCCGCCGACACCGCCCGCAGTCACCGCCGGGAGACGCCGCAGGCGCCGTCCTGGCCGGAGTGAAGTCCCAGTCGACCGGGGCGACTTCGCTGTGGCGGATGCGCACGACCGTTCCGGACGAGCCGGGGACCCTCGCGCAGCTGTGCGGGGCGTTCGCCCGGCAGGGGGTGGACATCGTTTCGTTGCAGACTTTTCCCCTGGGCCTTCGGCCCGGGGAGACCCCGGCCCACGGAGCCGGAGAGAGCACGTGCCCGGAGGGACCCAACAGGGAGAGCGCGGCCCTCGGCCCGAAGGCGGACGGCAAGGACGGGGAGGGCCGGAAGGACGTCGAGGGCTCAAGCGGGCGCGCGACGCCCGGCGGTGAGCACGCGATGGACGAGTTCGTCCTTCGCGCGCCCGAGGAACTGGAGGCCGCCGAACTCACAAGGCTCGTGAACGAGGCGGGCGGAATCAGCACCTGGGTGGAGCGCGCCGACGCGCACGACCTCGTCGACACCCCGACGCGTGTGCTGCGCCTGGCCGCCCGCACCGCCCTCGACACCGCCGAACTCCCCCTCGCACTACGGCAGTTGCTCGGCCGGTGCACTGTGCGGTCCGTGCCACCCGTCTCACCCGTCTCCGGAGTGCCGTCGACACTCGAGGTGCCGCCGGAGGGAACGTACGAAGAGACCGTGCTGCGGCTGCCGGACCCGGCCGGTGGCGTCCTCGTCATCGAACGGCCTCAACTGCCCTTCACGCCCGCCGAGTTCGCACGCGCCGGTGCCCTCGTGGAGCTCGATCGGGTGCTGGGCGCCGGCGCCCGTGTCCCGCGCTCCCCGGACAGGCTGACCCTGCCCGAGGGCCTGCCGGTCACCGTGCGCCGCGCGGACACCGCCGACCTGGATGCCGCCGTGAAGATGCACGAGCGGTGCTCGACCTCGACGCTGGCCCAGCGCTACCACGGACCTGTGAGCGAGGCCGACCGCTACCTGCGCCACCTGCTCTCGCCGCACTTCGGCCGGACGCTGTCGGCCCGGACGGCGTCGGGGAAGCTGGTCGCGCTCGGCCACCTGCTGTGGGACGGCGACGAGGCCGAGGTCGCCCTCATCGTGGAGGACGACTGGCAGCACAGGGGCATCGGCACCGAACTCCTGCGCCGGCTGGCCCGGTTGGCGATCGAGGCGGGGTCCTCCGACATCTACGCCGTCACCCAGGCGTCGAACACGGCCATGGTCGCCGCAATGCGCAAGCTCGGGATGCCCCTCGACCACCAGGTCGAGGACCGGACGCTCGTCATCACCGCCCGGCTCACGGGTGACGCTCCCGGTGTCGTGGGCAGCGCGCATGCTTGCGCGTCGACGTCCGTCTCCGCCGCGTCCGCCGTGGCCCCGGCCGGTGCCCCGGCAGCCTCCGAAGGACGGAGCTGAGCGGGCCGGCGGCCGCGCGGGCAGAAGCACCGGACCCGAACTGCCGCAGGGCGACCGCGGCGGGCCGGTGACCTGTGGAAGCCTCGCGGGCCCCCGGCACGGCAGATGCTGATGACGCCGGGGGCCTGCGCGTACCAGGATGGGAACATGTCCGATCCCATGAACCCCACCCCCCTGCCGCGACAGGTCGCCGACGCCTACGTCGACGCTCTCGTCGAACTCGACCCGATCACCGGTACCTACCTCGGAGTGCCGGAGAGTCACAGCCGCCTTCCCGACTTCTCCCCTGCGGGTCAGGAGGGCCTCGCCGAGCTGAGCCGCACCACATTGCGCCGTCTCGCCGAGGCCGAGGAGCGGCCCGGAGCCGACAGCGACGCGGAACGGCGCTGCGCCCGGCTGCTGCGGGAACGGCTGACGGCGGAACTCGCCGTGCACGACGCGCAGGAAGGCCTGCGTGCCGTCAGCAACCTCCACTCCCCCGCCCACGCGGTGCGCGGGATCTTCACCGTCATGCCGTCCGAGACGCTGGCGGACTGGACCAACGTCGCCCAGCGGCTGCGCGCCGTGCCCGAGGCCCTCGACGGCTACCGGGAGTCGCTCGAGGCCGGTCTGGCCAAGGGGCTGCACGCGGGGCCCCGCCAGGTCTCCACCGTCCTCGGGCAGCTGGACGAGTGGGTGGGCGAAAGCGAGGGAGGCGACGGCAAGGGCTGGTTCGCCGCCTTCGCGGCGGAAGGCCCCGAGGCGCTGCACGAGGTCCTCGCGTCTGCCGCCGCCGAAGCCACCGGCGCGATCAGGGAGCTTCGCGACTGGCTCCGAGACGTGTACCAGCCCGGCGTCGCCGGCTCCCCGGAGACCGTCGGCCGCGAGCGGTACGCCCGGTGGGCCCGCTACTGGAACGGCGCGGACCTCGACCTGGACGAGGCGTACGCCTACGGCTGGGCCGAATTCCACCGTCTGCTCGGCGAGATGCGCACCGAGGCGGAGAAGATCCTCCCGCGCGCGGCGACTCCGTGGGAGGCGCTTCGCCATCTCGACACCGAGGGCGAGGCCGTCGAAGGCGTCGATGAGGTGCGCGAGTGGCTTCAGGGCCTCATGGACGAGGCCATCGAGAAGCTGGACGGCACCCACTTCGAACTGGCCGAGCGCGTCAAGCGCGTGGAGTCCCGCATCGCTCCCCCGGGCGGCGCGGCGGCGCCGTACTACACCCAGCCGTCACTGGACTTCTCCCGCCCGGGCCGCACTTGGCTGCCCACCATGGGTGAGACCCGCTTCCCCGTCTACGACCTGGTCTCCACCTGGTACCACGAGGGCGTTCCGGGCCACCATCTGCAGCTGGCGCAGTGGGCACACGTCGCCGACGAACTCTCCCGCTACCAGACGACGGTCGGCATGGTCAGCGCCAACGCCGAGGGCTGGGCCCTGTACGCGGAGCGGCTCATGGACGAGCTCGGCTTCCTCGCCAACGCCGAGCAGCGGCTGGGCTATCTGGACGCGCAGATGATGCGCGCGACGCGGGTCATCGTCGACATCGGCATGCATCTTCAGCTGCGCATCCCGGACGACTCGCCATTCCGTCCGGGCGAGCAGTGGACCCCTGAACTCGCGCAGGAGTTCTTCGGCATGCACAGCGGTCGCCCCGCGGACTTCGTGGAGAGCGAGCTCGTGCGCTACCTCGGCATGCCGGGGCAGGCGATCGGCTACAAGCTGGGCGAGCGCGCATGGCTGACGGGACGTGAGGCGGCGCGCAAGGCGCACGGGGACGAGTTCGACCCGAAGCGGTGGCACATGGCTGCTCTCTCGCAGGGGTCGCTGGGTCTGGACGACCTGGTCGCGGAGCTGTCGGCGCTCTGACGCCCCACCAGGACCCTCTCGTCTGGAAGAACGTGGCGTGTGCGCCCGGCTGTTGAGGCCGGGCGCAACACCAGCATGGTTCGTCGGTTGAGCGACTTGGCGACAAATCGGCCCGTCGACTGGTCGGTTCATTGACCGTCACGGTGAACGCGCGAAGCCGTTCTCGGAGTTGATGACCTCGCCGGTGATCCAGGCCGACTCGTCGGTGGTGAGCCAGGAGACGAGGCGTGCCGGGTCGTCCGGCGTGGCCCAGCGGCCGCCCGGGAACAGCGCTGCGACTGCGGCGTGTTCCTCACCGCTGAGGTAACCGGTGTCCACGGGTCCGGGGTTGACCGCGTTGACGGTGATGCGGGGCGCCAGCGCCGTCGCGAGCGTGCGTACGGACGAGGCCAGTGCGCCCTTCGCGAGGCTGTAGCAGACCTCCTCGGGCATTCCGCCGCGTACGTCCTGGCCCGAGGTCATCACGACGATCCGGCCGGCCGGGCCGTCGTCCGGGCGCGGTAGGCGTGCGAAGGCCTGGATCAACAGGATCACCGAGCGCGTGTTCACAGCCCAGTGCGCATCGAGCATCCCTTCGTCGACCGTCTCGAGCGGCCCGTCGCTGCCGCTGAGCGCGTGGTTGGCCACGAGGATGTCCAGCCCGTCACCGCCCAGTGCCTCCGCCGCCTCGGCGATCAGGCGGGACGGCGCTCCTACTGCCGTGAGGTCGCCGGGACCGTGTGCGACGGTCGCGCCCGGTGCGGCAACCTCGCGCACGTCGTCGGCGAGGGCCTCGGGTTCTTCAGAGTCGCTGCCCCATGGCTGTGCGGAATCGTGAGGACGGTGGTGGTGCAGGTAGACGCTCGCGCCGTAGGCCGCCAGGCGGCGGGCCACGGCATGGCCGATGCCGGCACGGCGGCTGGCTCCGGTGATGAGGGCGGTGCGGCCGCGCAGCGGCAGCGGATCGCGGCGGGGTGAGGGAGTCATGGCGCACAGCCTGGTGCCCCCCGGCCCGCACGTCAGGTGGATTTCCCGCGCGGCGGACACGCCACCCCCTCAGGCGTGGGCCGGTGCCGACCGGTGGTGCAGCGCCGAGCCCTTCCGCGACTTGGTGATCTCCAGTTGGACGGGGATGCGTTGCCGCAGGTCGGCGACATGGCTGACGATTCCGACGCACCTGTCTCGTTCCCTCAGCGAGTCCAGGACGTCGAGGATCTCGTCGAGTGTCTGCTCGTCGAGGCTGCCGAATCCCTCGTCGATGAAGAGGGTCTCCAGTCGTGTGCCGCCGGCCTCGTCGGTGACGACGTCGGCGAGACCGAGGGCCAGCGCGAGGGACGCGGAGAACGTCTCACCGCCGGAGAGCGTCGCCGTGTCGCGCTCCGCGCCGGTCCAGGCGTCGATGACATGGAGACCGAGGCCGGAGCGTGCCCGCCCGAAGGAGCGTGCGTCGGAGTGGACGAGGGTGTAGCGGCCCGCGGACATGCGGGACAGACGTGCGCTCGCGGCCGCGGCCACCTGCTCCAGGCGGGCGGCCAGCACATAGGACTCCAGGCGCATCCGGTGCTCGTTCTCCGCCGAGGTACCGGCCGCCAGACCCGCGAGGCGCGCCACCCGCTCATGGACCTCACGCAGGGGGGCGAGCCTCTGCGCTCCGTCGACGGCCTGCCGGGTGAGCCTGTCGAGCTCGGCACAGCGCGTGCGGGCGGCCTCCTCGGCGGCCGAGGCCGCGCGCAGGCGGCGGGTGGCCTCATCCGTGGCGTGCTGTGCGGCCTCGGGGTCCGCGGGCGGGAGCGCCGCCGCCGCGATCAGGTCCGGGTCCTTCAGCTCCGTGCCGACGGTGGCCTCGGTCGCCCGCCACTCCTCCAACCGTATTGCGAGGACGCGCTGTTCATCGTCGCCGAGGACCGCGGCGCCCGCGGCCTCGGGACCCTCGAATCCAGCGCGGTCCGCTGCGGCGGCAAGCTGGGCGGCGGTCTCCTCCACACGGCTGCCGGTCTCATGTGCCCTGCGGGCGGCGTCGGCGGCCTCGTCGAGCAGGGCGGTACGGCGCTGGAGGACCGCTGCACGTTCGGCGACGCTGGGGGCATCTCCGCGGGCCTTCTCCAACTGGGCCGTCGCCGTGGCCCGTTCACGCTGGAGAGCCTCCCGGTGCGACGCACGGGCAGCGACGCGGCGCTCGGCGGTCTGCTGCTGAGCGACGCGTTCGGAGTGTTCCCGCTCGGCCCGCGCGAAAGATTCCCGTGCGGCGTGGGCGTCGGCCGCTTCTTCGCGTGCCCGCTCATGTGCCTCGGTCAGCTCCCCGACAGTCGCGCTGAGTGCGCCGGTCTCCTCCCCGTGCGACTCGGCGACGGCCGCGGCCAGCGCTTCCCGAAGGCGGTGCGCCGCGGCGTCCGCCTCCTCACGCGCTGCTTCGGCTGTGCGGTACGCGGCCCATGCCCCGTCCTCGGCTGCCTGGTCGACGGCTCCGGCTCCGGGGAGCGCCGGATCGGGGTGCGCGGTCGCCCCGCAGACGGTGCAGGGCTCGCCGTCACGCAACTGGGCGGCGAGTTCGGCGGCGATGCCGCGCAGCCGCTGGTCCTTCAGATTCAGCCACTCCTCGTGGGCCTCGGCCGCCGACTCACGTGCGGTCAGAAGCCGCTGCCCGGCTTGAGCCTCCTGCTGCGTCAGCTCGTCTCGGCGCCGGGCGGCGTCGAGACGCTGCTTAGCGGGATCCAGCCGGCCCGCCAACTGCTCGGCGCGAGTGGCGGCTTCCTGCGCGCGGTCGACGCGCTGCTGGTGCGTGTGGCGCTCGCTCTCCCAGCGTGAGAGCCAGTCCGTGGCCTCGCGCAGGGTCTCCTCGTCCGTGCGCGATTCGCGTTCCAGATCGGCGAGTTCACCGTCGATGTCGCGGCGGCGTTCCTCCGCGCGCCGCGCCCCCTCCAGTGAGCCGAGCTCCTGGCGGTATTCCCCCGCCATGCGCGCCAGTTCGGGGGCGGGTGCCTCGCCCAGCCCGGCAGGCAGCCGTCCGCGGCAATGCGTCTGCTCGGCCATCGCCTTCTCATGGGCGGCGACGGCCGACTCGTGGAGGGCGACCGCGGGGGCCACAGCGGCGGCGGCGCGGGCGCGCTCCAGGCGCTGCCGGGTCTCCTCGCGCTCGGCCGCTCGCTCCTCCAGGTCCCGGGCGCGTTCCTCCGCGTCGGCGTACTGCCGCTGCCGTCGGACGAGTTCACGGGTCTCGGCGAGCTGCGACATCGCCTCGGCGTGGGCCGATTCGGCGGAGGCGGAGGCGATGACCGCGATGTCCAGCCGTTCGCGGGCGCTCGCACGGGCCAGGGCGGCCCATTCCAGTACGGCGGCCGTCAGCCCCGGGGCGCCCGGCGAGAGGGAATCCTCGCCGGTGGACCCGTCCTGGGGTTGGCCCTGCCGACGCGTGGCGTCGCGTGCGCGCTGTCCTGGCAGCGCGCCGCCCGCGTCCTCCTCGGCGGTGCCCACTCCGCCGGGGGCGGTCCCGTCCGGGTCGCCGCCACTGCCGAACGCCTGCCGCATGCGGTGCAGGAGGCCGAGCAGCGTCTCGTCCCCCGCGCGCACCTCGTCCTGCGCGCTTCGCCGCATTCGGGCCAGCTGTTCCTCTGCTGCGGCGAACCGGCCCGTGTCGAAGAGCCGCCCGAGCAGCTTTGCGCGGTCCTCGGCGCTCGCCCGGAGGAAGCGGGCGAAGTCGCCCTGCGGAAGCAGGACGACCTGGCAGAACTGGTCGCGGCTCATGCCGGTGAGTTGGGCGATCTCTTCGCCGATCTCCTGGTGCGAGCGGCTCAGGCCCCGCCATTCCCCGGTGCCGGCGTCGCACTCGCGCAGCCACGACTGCGCACGCTCCCGCGTGCTGCCGGTGCCCCGGCGCTTGGGGCGGCTCTGTTCCGGGCGGCGGGTGATCTCGAGCCGGCGGCCGCCCACGGTGAGGTCGAGGACGACCTCGGTCAGCGTGCCGGGCGCGGCGTGATCGCTGCGGAGCGTCCCGCCTGGCTGCTGGCGCGCACCGGGGACGGTGCCGTAGAGGGCGAAGCAGACGGCGTCGAGCACGGAGGTCTTGCCCGCGCCCGTCGGACCGTGGAGGAGGAAGAGCCCGGCGGCGGACAGTTCGTCGAAGTCGACGTGCTGCGTGCCTGCGAAGGGCCCGAAGGCCGTGACCGTCAGCCGGTGCAGCCTCATCCGCGGACCTCCTCGCGCTCCGGGGAGCCTTCGGCGCCGGCCCCGCCGTACGCCCCCGGCGCCCGGTCCTGCGCCCGGTACGGTGCCTCGTCCGCCATGTCTTCCGCACGGGCGGCCTCCAGGGCCTCGCCGAGCATCCTGCGCTCCCTGCTGTCGGCGGCCCGGCCGGTGCGGACGTGACCCACGAAGTCCTCGGCGATCTCCTGGTCACTGCGGCCCTTCAGCCGCCGCGCGTAGGAGACCTGGGGCTCCGACTCGCCGGTGGGCTCGGGGTCGAAGACCAGGCTGACGATGTGCGGGAACCGCTCGGACAGGAGAGCCATCGGCCCGTGCGGCCGTGTGGCGTCGGTGAGGGTGGCCTCGACCCACGCCTCCTCGTGGGCCGCGTGGGCCGGCTCGTGCAGGAGTTCTTCCAGGCTGCCGCGCAGCCGGGCGAGAGGCCGCGGGACGGGGCAGTCGATGCGTCGCGCGTCGACCTCTCCCTCTGCGTCGAGGTCGATGATCCACATGGACTTGCGGTGGGCGGCCTCGGAGAAGGAGTAGGCGAGCGGCGAACCCGAGTAGCGCACGCGCTCGCTGATGGTCTGACAGCCATGGAGATGACCGAGCGCCGCGTAGTGGACGCCGTCGAAGACCGAGGCGGGCACCGAGGCCACTCCCCCGACCGTGATGTCCCGCTCGCTGTCGGAGGATTCACCTCCGTGGACGAAGGCGTGGGCGAGTACGACGCCGCGCGTCGTGGCGGGGCGGGAGGCAAGATCGGCGCGGACCCGGTCCATCGCGGCCCGCAGCACGGCCGTGTGGCCGCTGTCCTCGGCGCCCAGCGACGCGGACACGAGCCCCGGCTCCAGGTACGGCAGCCCGTAACAGGCCACGTCTCCGCGCGCGTCGGAGAGCAGCACCGGGGTGCCGCAGCCCTCCGGATCGGTACGCAGGTGGACACCGGCGTGCTCCATCAGCCCGGAGCCGACGCCCAGGCGGCGGGCCGAGTCGTGGTTGCCGGAGATCATGACGGTGGGCACGCCCAGCCGCGCGAGCCGGTGAAGGGCCTCGTCGAAGAGCGAGACCGCGGCCAGTGGGGGCACCGCTCTGTCGTAGACGTCGCCTGCGACGAGGACGGCGTCGACGCGCTCCTCCTCGACGGTCCGGAGCAGGTGGCTCAGGAAGTCCCGCTGGGCCTCGAGCAGGCTGACACGGTGAAAGCTCCGGCCCAGGTGCCAGTCCGATGTGTGCAGCAATCTCACAGCACTGCTCCCGCCCGCACGCGCACTCCCCGTCGTAGGTCGTCTGAACACCGACTGGTCTACCAGTCGCCACTGACAACGCGGGAATCGCCTTGTGCGGTGCGGACGTTCACCACCTTCGCGTCAAGGGCCTCACCCAACGACCCTGAGGAGCCATTCATCTGACGAACCATCGCCGGCCCGCATGGCGGGGGCGCACGGAAGCCGCGGGTCGCAGGGTGAGTTGAGGTTCGTCGCGGGCGGCGTCAGTCACATCTGGTGAGCGTCAGTCCGCCGAGGGGCGCAGCCGCAGCCCCTGCATGCCGCCGTCGACGGCGAGTTCGATGCCGGTCGTGGCACCGGCCGACGGCCCGGCCAGGTAGCACACGGCGGCAGCGACCTCTGCCCCCGAGACCAGTCGCCCCAATGGCTGCCGCGCCTCGAGGGCGGCCCGTTCGGCTGCCGGGTCGGGAGCGGAATCCAGCAGCCGGCCGATCCACGGGGTGTCGGCCGTACCGGGGTTGACGCAGTTCACGCGGATGCCCTCGCGGACGTGGTCGGCGGCCATCGCGCGTGTGAGGGAGAGGACGGCGCCCTTGCTCGCCGAGTACAGGGCCCGCTGAGGGATCCCCGCGGTCGCCGCGACGGAGCAGGTGTTGACGATCGCGGCGCCGCCCGGTGCCCCGCCGTCCCCTCCCGCCGCTGCGCGGCGCAGCAGCGGGAGGGCTGCGGCGCTGACCCGGGCCATGCCGGTCACGTTGACGTCGAGAACCCGGTGCCACTCCTCGTCGTCGTTGTCCTCGACCGTGCCCTGGGCGCCGATGCCGGCGTTGTTCACCAGCACGTGAAGACGTCCGTAGCGTTCGTCGACCGCGCTCAGCGCGCCGTTCACGGACGCGCGGTCGGTCACGTCGCAGGGCAGGCCCTCCAGCCCCGGCGGCAGTGCGTCACAGGCGACGTCCAGGACGCATACCCGCGCGCCCCGCCGCGCCAGTTCGGTGGCCACGGCGAGGCCGATGCCGGACGCACCCCCGGTCACGACGGCGACCTGCCCGCCGAACTCGCCCTCGGGAGATGCCGTTTGCTGAGCCATGGCTGCCTCGCCGTCCTTCGTATGTGCCGGATGTGCTGACGGGTGCCGGATACGGCGGGGAGTGACCGGACGCACCGGAGCGCGGCCCGCGGTCCCCGCCGCATCCTGGCGATGCGCTCAGGAGAGCGTAAGGGCGGGTGCGTACATGTCCATCCACAGGGCCAGGTCGAGTGAATGCTCAAGGCCGTGCCTGTGCCCCGGGCTGATCCGGGCGCTGTCGTCGTCCACGGCGCTCTGCAGCCACCGGCGGCTGACGAGTTCGAAGACGGGGTGCGAGGGCGCGGCCAGGATGTCGGATGCCGTCTTCTGAACGGCGGCGACGTACTGCGGGTCCTGCGTGGACGGGTAAGGGCTCTTGAGCCGGTCGTACACGGAGCGCGGCAGCACGTCCGCGGTGGCCTCGCGCAGCAGGCTCTTCTCCCGGCCGTCGAATGACTTCAGGCTCCATGGCGTGTTGTAGACGTACTCCACGAGCCGGTGGTCGCAGAAGGGCACGCGGACCTCCAGGCCGACGGCCATGCTGGCGCGGTCCTTGCGGTCCAGCAGTACGCGGACGAAACGTGTCAGGTGCAGGTGGCAGATCTTCCGCATGCGGAACTCGAAGTCGCTCTCGCCTTCCAGGCGTTGGATGCCGGAGACCGCCTCGTTGTAGCCGTCCTGGGTGTACGACGTCAGGTCGAGGGCCTTGCGTGCTTCCTCGGTGAGGTATTCACCGGGTTCTCCGGCCATCTGCTGTATCCGTGCGAGCCAGGGAAAGGTGTCCGACTGCTGTGCCAGCGGGTCGAAGAACTGCTTGTACCCGCCGAAGACTTCGTCGGCCGACTCGCCCGACAGCGCCACTGTCGACTGTTCGCGTATCGCCTTGAACAGCAGGTACAGCGAGGTGTCGATATCGCCGAAGCCCATCGGCAGGTCGCGTGCCCGGATCATCGTCGACCGCAGCCGCGGATCGGCGAGTTCCTCCGAGGAGAGGACGATGTCCTCGTGCCGCGTTCCCGCACCGGCCGCGACGTCGTGCACGAACGGCCCGTCGGGCGTGTCCCGCAGGGCGTCGGCGACGAAGTTCTCGGTGTGGCCGACGAAGTCCACCGCGAAGCTGCGAACGCGCTGTCCCCCAGCGGCCAGTTGCTGTGCGGCCATTCCTGTCAGTGCCGAGGAGTCGAGGCCGCCGGAGAGCAGGGTGCAGCGCGGGACGTCGGCGACGAGCTGGCGGCGGACGATGTCCTCGAGCAGGTCGCGTACGTGGGCGACCGAGGTCTCCTGGTCGTCGGTGTGGGGCCTGGTCTCCAGGGACCAGTAGCGCGTACTGCGGATGCCTGTGCGCCCGACCGTGACCACGGTCCCGGGCTCGACCTCCCGCATGCCCTCCCAGATGGCATGGCCCGGAGTCTTGATCAGGGTGAACAGTTCGCGCAGTCCGTCGGCGCCGACGGCGGGGCGGGCGAGCGGGTTGGCGAGGATCGCCTTCGGCTCGGACCCGAACAGGACGCCGTCGTCGGTCGGGTAGTAGTAGAAGGGCTTGATGCCCATGCGGTCACGGATCATCACGAGCTTCTGCTCGCGCTCGTCCCAGATCGCGAACGCATACATGCCGTTGAGGCGTTCGGCGACAGCCTCGCCCCACTCCAGGTAGCCCCGCAGCACGACCTCGGTGTCGGAGGAGGTGCTGAAGTGGTGCCCCCGTGTGCGCAGTTCGCTGCGCAGCCCTTCGAAGTTGTAGCACTCCCCCGAATACACCATGGCGACCGTGTGCTCCGAGGAAGCCTCGGTGCTCATGGGCTGGCGTCCTCCGGGCAGGTCGATCACGGCCAGCCTCCGGTGGCCCAGAGCGGCCGGGCCCGCGATCCAGGTTCCGCTGTCGTCGGGGCCGCGGCAGGACATCGTCTCCGTCATCGCCTCGACGGTCTCGCGTTCACGCGACAGCTCGCGGTCGAACGAGACCCAGCCGGCGATTCCGCACATGCTCTCTCCCACTCCGGGCCGGCCGGCGCCGGCCCCTGGTCCAATCAGTTGCATATGGCAACTACCTGGCCAGGGTCAGCCCTTTCGGTTGCCTCGGTCAACCGGATGACGGCACGCCGCGAATTCCGGCCGGTTCGGCAGTCGGCGACGAGCGGCGGCCGCACGCTCTCAGTTGTCGGCCCCGGCCTCGTCGCCCGTCGTCCGGCCGGCCACCAGGTCCCGCGGCCGTCCGCTCTGGTAGAGCAGTCCCGTCACGATCAGTCCGGCCGCGAAGAATCCCGCAGCGGACCAGTAGGCGATCGCGAAGCTGTGGACGTTCGCCCGTGCGATCAGGTCCGGCGAGCGCGGATGGGTGCGTGTGTAGTCGCTGAAGGCGTGGGCCGCCATGGTGTTGAACAGGGACGTGCCGACCGAACCGCCCACCTGCTGCATCGTGTTGACGGTCGCGGAGGCCACACCCTGGTCCCGCTTGACGACACCCAGCGTGGCCAGGCTGATCGCGGACGGCATGACGAGGCCCAGCCCCACACCCAGCACCAGCAGAGGCGGCAGGACATGTGCCGCGTAGCCGCTGTGCAGGCTCAGCGCGGTGAGCCAGACCAGCCCGACCGTGGCGAGCCCCATGCCCGTGGGCACCACGGGCTTCGGCCCGATGCGCGGGATCAGTACGTTCGTGGAGAGCTGCGCGGTGGCGACCAGCGCGAGGACCATCGGCAGGAACGCCAGACCCGTCTTGACGGGCGAGTAGTCGAGCGTCCTCTGCAGGTAGAACGTGAGGAACAGGAAGACGCCGAACATCCCCGCACCCGCGATGAAGATGCTGATGAAGGACGCGGCGCGGTTGCGGTCCCGCACGACACGCGGCGGCAGCAGCGGGTTGCGGGTGCGCGACTCGTGGACGACGAAGCCGGCCAGCAGCAAGCCGCTGACCGTGAGCGAGCCCCAGCACCGCCAGTCGCCCCAGTTCTCCGTATCGGCGCTGGAGAAGCCGTAGACCAGGCAGAAGAGCCCGCCGCCGACCAGCGCGGTTCCCAGCAGATCCAGCTTCGGGCGCTGCGTGGGCCGGTGCGGAGACAGGATCGCCATGCCGCAGATCACGCCCACCACGGCGATGAAGACGTTGACGTACAGCGTCCAGCGCCAGCTCAGATGCTCGGTGAGCACACCCCCCAGCAGCAGCCCGATCGCCGCCCCGGACCCCGCGATGGCGCCGAAGATGCCGAACGCACGCGAGCGTTCACGCGGCTGGGTGAACGTGGTCGTCAGCAGGGACAGCGCGGAGGGAGCGAGCAGCGCCCCGAACATGCCCTGGAGCGCCCGGGCACCCACCAGCGCCGAGAAGGTGCTCGCGGCCCCGCCCAGAGCGGACGCGGCGCCGAATCCGATGAGGCCCGCCACGAACATCCTGCGGCGCCCGACCAGGTCGGACAGCCGGCCGCCGAGCAGGAGCAGACTGCCGAAGGCCAGCGTGTACGCGGTGATGACCCACTGCCGGCCGTCGTTGGAGAAGGCGAGGTCCCGCTGCGCGGAGGGAAGTGCGATGTTCACAATCGTCGCGTCCAGGACGACCATCAGCTGGGCCAGAGCGATGACCGTCAGCGCCAACCAGCGGTGAGGGGTCGGGTTCTCCTCACCGGCGGCCGGGGCGGACCCTGCGCCCGCACCGCCGCCGGGAGACGGACCGGCCGGACTGGGGGCCATCGACGGACCTCTCGACTCCACGGCTGACGGGACGGAGACGCTTCGCAGTCGTCACGTTATGTCCGGTTTCCGGGGGCCGCAAAAGATCAGCCGCGGGTCTCAGCGCCAGGACGGCGGCAAGGACGAGGTCCTGGGACGGCCAGGGCGCGGGCGCCTCCGCGACCTTGGAAGCACGCGGAGACGTCAGGGGTTCCCGTATGCCTCGCCGCCGACCGCCAGTCGAGCCGTTCCGGCGGTGCTGTCCGCGAGCCAGCCCCGGAAGTCGTCGAGTTCCGCCTCCGGCAGTCCCACTTCGATCGTCACCTCGACTCCGTAAGTGACCTCGCGCACCGAACGCCCGCTGGAGCGCAGGTCGTTCTCCAGCCTGCCCGCACGCTGGTGGTCGGTCGTGACGGTCACCAGCCGGTAGCGCTGCCGCACGCGGGTACCGACGGCGTCCAGCGCCTCGCCGACGGCTCCGCCGTAAGCGCGGATCAGGCCGCCCGCCCCCAGCTTCGTTCCGCCGAAGTAGCGGACGACCACCGCTACGGCGCAGCGGATCCCGCGCCGCGTGAGCATCTGCAGCATGGGCAGGCCCGCGGTACCGCCCGGTTCCCCGTCGTCATCGGACTTCTGCAGGCCCCCGTCCGCGCCGATGACGTACGCCCAGCAGTGATGTGTCGCCCCCGGGTGCTCCGCGCGCACCCGCGCGATGAAGGCCTTCGCCTCCTCCTCGGAGGCCGCGGGAGCCAGGACGCACACGAAGCGCGAGCGGCTGAGCTCGGTCTCGTGCTCTCCCTCACCGGCCACGGTGACGTACTGCTCCTGCATACGGGCACCCTACGTGCGGGCCCACCGGGGCCCGGACCGGGAATGGACGGGCCGCTACTGCTCGTTGGAGAGATCATGTATGCAGACGCTGAGACCGTACGCAGGATCCTGACGGAGTCGGGCGACACATGGGCGGTCGTCGGCCTGTCCACGAACCAGGCGCGCGCGGCGTACGGCGTCGCGGGTGTCCTCCAGCGCTTCGGCAAGCGCGTGGTACCGGTGCACCCCAAGGCAGAGACGGTGCACGGGGAGCAGGGCTACGCGAGGCTGGCCGAGATCCCCTTCCCCGTCGACGTCGTGGACGTCTTCGTCAATTCCGAGCTCGCGGGGGATGTCGCGGACGCGGCCGTGGACATCGGCGCGAAGGCGGTCTGGTTCCAGCTGGGAGTGATCGACGAGGCTGCCTACGAGCGCACGCGTTCCTCCGGCCTGGAGATGGTCATGGACCGCTGTCCCGCGATCGAGATCCCGAAACTCAAGTGAACCGCACCCCTTGGCATCGCTATGGTGAGTGGTCGTGATCACGACCCGGATGGCGTCCCCTGACGACGCTCCTGAACTGGTGCGGCTGCGGCGGCTGATGTTCCTGGGCATGCACGGACGGGACGAGCCGGGCCCGTGGGAGCGGGACGCGGAGCGGATGGCCCGCCGCCAGCTGGATCGGGAGCTCCCGGGCGGGGAATGGCTGGGCGCGTTCGTGGTGGACGGCGAGGGGCCGGGGCCACTGCATCTGGCGGCGTGCGCGGTGGGCAGAATCGAGGAGCGCCTGCCCGCGCCGAGGCATCCCGCCGGGCGCTTCGGCTTCGTCTTCAGCGTCTGCACGGACGAGCGCTATCGGGGGCGCGGCTACGCACGGGCCACGACCGAGGCCCTGCTGGAATGGTTCGCCGAGCGGGACGTGACCCGGGTCGACCTCCACGCGAGCGCGGACGCAGAACCTCTGTACCGCTCCATGGGCTTCAGCGAGCACTCGATCGCGCTCTCCATCAACCTGTCAGGGCGCGGCTGAGGGCGTTCGGGCCGGCCGCGAGGCACGCCGGTTACGGCGCACGCTCAGATGCCCAGGCCCTCCAGGACGACGGCGCCCGGCAGTTCGGCCAGTGCCTTGCCCGGGACGATGAGCTTGCCGCGCCGGAGCCCGCTGCCGATCAGCGTCCAGGGCAGATCGGTGACCGCGGAGTCGATGAGGACGGGCCAGCCTTCCGGAAGCCCGATCGGCGTGATGCCCCCGTACTCCATGCCGGTCTCCGCGACGGCGGTGTCCATGGGCGCGAACGACGCCTTGCGCGCCTCCAGTTGGCGCCGGACCGCGCCGTTGACGTCGACGCGCGTGGTGGAGAGCACCACACACGCGGCGAGCGAGCGTTCGCCGCCGCGCTTCGCCGCGACGACGACGCAGTTGGCGGACGTGCCGAGGAGGTCGTCGCCGTAGTTCTCGATGAAGACGGCCGTGTCCGCCTTCTCCGGGTCCGTGTCGACGTGGAGCAGCTGGTTGCGCGGCACCTCGCCCTTCCAGCCACGGACGGCGTCGGCCGCCGGGCCGGTGAAGTGCTCGACCGACGCGGCAGGGGTGGCCGATTCGAAGTTCCCGATGGGTGCGCGCATGCGCGGCACGTTAACACCGGCCACGGACCACGGGAGAGCCGGTCAGCGCGGTGCGGGGACGGAGATGGCCATGGTCATCTCGACCGGCTCCCGGCCCTCGTTGCGGTAGCTGTGCGGCACGTTGGCCTCGAAAGAGGCGGAGGTTCCCGCGGGCACCTCGTAGTCCTTGCCCTCGACGTTCAGCGTGAGCTTGCCCTCGCGCACGTGCACCAGTTCGGTCGTCCCGGCCGGGTGCGGGTCGGAGCGGCTTCCGTCGCCGGGCATGAGCCGCCACGACCACAGCTCCAGCGGGCCCGGAGACTCGGCACCGGCCAGCAGCGTGCTGTGGCTTCCCGCCTCGGTGGACCACAGCCGCACCGCCTGCTCCGCCGGCACGAGACGCACCTGCGGTTCCTGGTCGAAGTCGAGCAGGGTGGTGATGCTCACGCCGAGGGCGTCCCCCACCTTGACGACGGTGCCCACGCTCGGGTTCGTGCGGCCCTGCTCGATCTGGATGAGCATCCCCCGGCTCACACCGGCGCGGGCCGCGAGCGCGTCGAGGGTGTAGCCGCGCTCCTGCCGCCGGCGCTTCAGATTGCGGGCCAGGGACTGCGTGAGGTGGTCGAGATCGGTCACAGGATCCGTACACCGTCCAATATTATGGATGACAGAGTTCAGTTTGATAAACTACGCTGAGTTGTACTTCCTTGTTCACGCCACTGTACTGCGAGGTGTCTCATGACCGCTGCTCTGGCCCTGGTCACCAGCCTGATGTGGGGGCTGGCCGACTTCGGCGGAGGGCTGCTCACCAGGCGCATGTCCGCGCTGACGGTCGTGGTGGTCTCCCAGGCCCTGGCGACCGTGGTGCTCGGGGCGATCGTGATCGCCATGGGCGGCTGGAGCGAGTGGGGCGGGCAGCTGTGGTTCGCGGCGGCCGCGGGTCTCGTGGGTCCGGTGGCCATGCTCGCCTTCTACAAAGCGCTCTCCCAGGGGCCGATGGGTGTGGTCTCACCGCTGGCCTCGCTCGCCGTCGTCGTCCCCGTCGCGGCCGGTCTGGGACTGGGCGAGCGGCCCGGCTGGATCCAGGCAGCTGGGATCACCGTGGCAGTCGCCGGCGTGGTCCTCGCGGGCGGCCCGGAGCTGCGCGGCGCACCCGTGCAGCGGAAGACGATCACTCTCACCCTCATCTCGGCACTGGGGTTCGGCGCGGTGATGGCGCTGATCGAGCACGCCGGCACGAGCACCATGGCCGGCCTCTTCCTCGCGCTCTTCGTGCAGCGCGTGTGCAACGTCACCGTGGGAGGTGCCGCCCTGTACGTGCAGGTCAGGCGGGGCACGCCCGCGCTGCCCGCCGAAGGGGGCCGCAGGGCCCTGACCATGGCGCTGCCCGCGCTGGCCTTCGTGGGCCTCGCGGACGTTGCCGCCAACGGCACGTACATGCTGGCCACCTCGTACGGGCCCGTGACGACGGCCGCGGTGCTCGCGTCGCTCTACCCCGTGGTCACGGCGCTCGCGGCGCGGGGTGTGCTGCGGGAGAGGCTGCGGGCGGTGCAGACCGCCGGGGCGGGACTTGCCCTGGTCGGCACAGTGCTGCTGGCGTCGTCCTGATCATCCGTACGTCTGCGTCCCGGCCGGGTCGACGAGGCGGCGGGGCGGGCTACTCCTCCTCGCAGGAGGCCAGTTCGGCTGCCGCACGCAGCTGCTGAGGTGTGACGCCCTCCGGCACCGGTACGGGCGCGGGCGTGCGCAGCGGCGGCTGCCAGCCCCGCTCACCCTCCCAGCGGCGCACGATCCGCGCGGGGGCGCCGGCGACCACGGCGTGACCGGGGACCTCGCCCCGCACGACCGCGCCGGCGGCGACGACCACGTTCCGTCCCAGCCGCGCCCCCGGCAGGATCACGGCCCCGGCACCGAGCCAGCTGCCGCTGCCGATCTCCACGGCGGCGCTGCGCGGCCACTGCTTGCCGACGGGTTCGTGCGGGTCGTCGTAGGAGTGGTTGGTCGAGGTGATGTAGACGTACGGGCCGCAGTAGACGTCGTCGCCGAAGGTGACGGACCCCTGGACGTCCGCGATGACGTGGCTGCCGCGTCCGAGGACCACACCGTTGCCGATGGTGAGGACCGGGTGCGGTCCGAGGTCGAGGTCCGGCAGCATCCCGGCCGCGAGGGTGACCTCCTGCCCGATCACGCAGTGGTCGCCGAGCTCTATCCAAGGCGTGCCGAAGACGGTGCCCTGCGGGAAGGCGAGCCTGGTGCCGGTCCCGATGCGGCGGAATGCGTAGGGTCCGGGGCGCTCCGCGGTGATGGCACCTGCGTACTGCGCCCGGCGCCATATCCCGTGCACGGCACGGGAGGCGAGAGCAGCGAAGGTGTTCCGGATGGATCGCACGCCGTCACGGTAGCCGTGCGGGGCCCCGCGGACCCGTACAGGCCCCTGTGATCTTCCGCCCACCCATCGCATACGGTTCAAGTAGGGGCCGGTGCCCACCGGCCGGGGATTGAGCGGAGACGACGATGACGGAACAGCGAGCGGTGATCGCGGCTGTGAGCGGCAGGGAGCCCAAGCTCGACGAGGACGCCTACACCGCACCGACGTCCGTGGTCGTGGGGGCCGTGACCATCGGCGCGGGATCAAGCATCTGGTACGGAGCGGTGATGCGCGCGGACTGCGACGTGATCACCCTCGGCGAGGGCTCCAACATCCAGGACAACTGCACGGTCCACGCCGACCCGGGATTCCCCACGCACATCGGCTCGGGTGTCTCGGTGGGGCACAACGCGGTACTGCACGGCTGCACGGTGGAGGACGACGTCCTCGTCGGCATGAGCGCCACGGTTCTCAACGGGGCCGTCATCGGGGCCGGTTCACTGGTCGCCGCCCACGCTCTCGTGCCGCAGGGCATGCAGGTGCCGCCGGGATCGCTGGTGGCGGGTGTGCCGGCGAAGATCAAGCGGGAGCTGACGTCGGAGGAGCACGAGGGCATCAAGGCCAACGCGGCCGTGTACCAGCACCTCGCCCGTAACCACCGGGACGAATTCTCTCCCGTGGAGGACTGAGCTCCGGGCTTCAGTCGCCGGCGCGGACCGCTCCGGATCCGGCGCGGTCCTCGCCGGATCCGCTGTCCGGCTCTCCATCCGCGGCCAGAGCGACGTGTTCGGCCTCGGCCTTGCGGGCGCGCCGCCGCATGACGATCATCGAGCCGACGCCGAAGAGCACGGCGATCACCAGGCCCATCCACGAGAAACGCTTGAGCCAGGCCTCGGCGACGATGCCGACGTAGTAGATGACGGCCGTCGTGCCGCCCGCCCAGACGATGCCGCCCAGCACGTTCGCCGTGAGGAACTTCCAGTAGGGCATCTTCAGCACACCCGCGAGCGGCCCGGCGAAGATGCGCAGCAGCGCGACGAAGCGGCCGAAGAAGACCGCCCACATCCCCCACTTCTCGAAGGCCCGCTCCGCGCTGGCGACATGATGCGGGCCGAAGTGCTTCGGGAACTTCCCGCCGAGCCACGTCAGCAGCGGTTTGCCGCCTCTGCGGCCGATCGCGTAGCCGATGGAGTCGCCGATGATCGCGCCCGCGCTGGCGCAGGTGCCGAGGATCAGGGGATCGATCTCGTGGTGCTGCGAGGCGAGGAGCGCGGAAGAGACGAGGACGATCTCGCCCGGGAGCGGAATGCCCAGGCTCTCCAGCCCGATGACGACTCCGACCAGGAGGTACACACTCACGGCCGGCACGGTCTCGAGCCACTCCTGGACGTGCAACTGGGCTTCCTCCCGCCGGTGATGGACGCGGGAGGCCTTGTCCTGCCCGTCCCGCGCACGCGCCCGGACCGTCGCGGGGCGCGCGTGCGGGCAGCCTAACCGATGCCGGGAAACACGGGGCGGCGCCACGGGAGGGCGCCGCAGGTCACGCCGCCCAAGCGGAAGCCGGACTCCTCGGGCGGTCAGTTGTGCGGGCGCAGCGTCCAGATGATCGTCATCTCGCCGGTCACGGCGCCGTCCTCGCGGGAGATCTTCACCTCCACGGGGAATTCGGGCCGCTCCCCCGCGTCCAGTTCGGCCAGCACCTCCGCGACGGGCCTGCCCAGTTCGGCGGTCGCGGTCACGGGGCCCATGGCCAGCTTCTTGTAGCCGATCTCGGCCCGTACGGCCAGCGGCACCGCGCGCGAGAGCTGGTCGCCGAACGCGGCCAGGACGATCGCGCCGCTGGCCGACTCGGCGAGCGTGAACATGGCGCCGGCGTGCGGGCCGCCGACGTGGTTGTGGTAAGCACCCTGGTCGGGCAGCGAGACGACTGCCCGCTCGGGGCTCGTCTCGGAGAACTCGAGGCCGAGGGTGCGGACCATCGGGACGGTGTCCGCCATCATCTGGCCGATGGACGGAAGGGAATCTGTGGAGGACATGGCCGGATGTTACCACTCAGTAACTGCTCCTGGCCAGGGGCGTCGTCCTCCGTCCGGCCTCCCGCCGTACTCAGCCGATGGTGAAGGCGCCGTCGGGCGGCTCCGGTGAGGGCGCCGCGTCACCGTCCTGGACGGGTGCAGCCCCGTCGGTGAGACGCTCCAGCCCCGCGCCGTGCTCGACCCGTGCGGGAAAGGTGTCCGAGGCCGTTCTGCGGGCGAGCGCGTCCACGGGGAAGGGCTCGTGCGAGGCGACCAGCACGATGTTGCCGAAGCGCCGGCCGCGCAGCATGGAAGGCTCGGCGATGAGACACATGTGCTCGAACGCCGTACGGAACGTGGCGACTTGGGAACCGGCGAAGCGGAAGGGCGCGGCGTCGGCCACATTGACGACGCAGACGCCGTCGTCCCGCAGTACGCGGCGTACGGCCTGCGCGTAGGTGACGGTGGTCAGATGCGCCGGCACATGCACTCCGCCGTAGACGTCGGCTGTCACGACGTCCGCCGACGCGGCTGGTGAGGCGTCGAGGAAGGCGCGGGCGTCCTGTGCCGCCACGGCGATCCCGGAGCCGGGCGTCAGGGGCAGATACTCCTCGACGAAGACGAGCAGCGCCTCGTCGGTGTCGGCGACGCGCTGCCGGGATCCGGGACGGGTAGCCGCCACGTACCGGGGAAGGGTGAGCGCGCCGCCGCCCAAGTGCACGACGTCCAGGGCCTGTTCGGGAGGTGCCGCCAGATCCAGTACGTGGGCCACGCGGCGCGCGTACTCGAATTCCAGGTACGTCGGATCGCGCAGGTCAACATAGGACTGGGGCGCGCCGTCGACCGTGAGCAGCCAGCCGCCCTCGTGGTCGATGTCGGGCAGCAGCTTTGCGGTGCCGCCTTGAACGGCACGTGTCACGGGTATCGGCTCGTCGTCCACCAGCCCATTGTGGCTTCGGCCCGGACGTGCAGGCAGTCCGCCCTCCGCACGTCCGGGCCGGGCCTCACGCGGGCCTCGCGCCGGTCTCGACCTTCGCCCCGTTCACTCCTCCCCGACGCTGACGACCGTTCCCGCGCCAACGGTGCGGCCGCCCTCACGTACCGCGAAGCCGAGGCCCGGCTCCAGCGGGACTTCGTGGCCGAGCTCGACGTCGAGCGTCACGGTCTCGCCGGGCAGTGCCACGCCGTCCGCGCCGAGGGTGACCTCGCCGACCACGTCCGCCGTGCGCAGATAGAACTGCGGCCGGTACCCGCTGTGCACCGGGGTGCGCCGGCCGCCGTCCCGCATGGGGAGCAGACGGACCTGGGCCGTGAAGCGCCGGCGTGGCGCGAGACTGCCGGGGACGGCGACGATGTGCCCCCGGCGGACAGCGTCCCGGGGCACGCCGCGCAGCAGGAGCGCGACGCTGTCTCCGGCCTGGGCCTCCTCCATGGGTTTGCCGAAGGTCTCGACGCCGGTCACGACGGTCTCGGTTGCCGCCCCGAGCACCTCCACCTTGTCGCCGACGCGCACGGTGCCGCGTTCGACCGCGCCAGTGACGACGGTGCCGCGTCCGGTGATCGTCAGCACGTTCTCCACCGGCAGCAGGAACGGCGCACTCAGATGCCGCTCGGGGTCGGGGACGTAGGTGTCCACGGCGTCCAGCAGCGCCTCGATCGCGGCCGTCCAGCGCGGGTCGCCCTCCAGCGCACGCAGGCCGGAGACCCGCACGACGGGGAGGGTGTCGCCGGCATAGCCGTGAGCGCTCAGCAGCTCGCGGACCTCCAGCTCGACCAGCTCTGTCAGTTCCTCCTCCCCGGCGTCGGCCTTGTTCAGTGCGACGACGATGTGCTCGACGCCGACCTGCCGCGCGAGCAGCACGTGCTCGGCGGTCTGCGGCATCACGCCGTCGACGGCCGAGACGACCAGGATCGCGCCGTCCAGCTGCGCCGCGCCGGTGACCATGTTCTTGATGAAGTCCGCGTGACCTGGCATGTCGACATGCGCGTAATGCCTGGTCCCGGACTCGTACTCGACGTGCGCGATGGTGATGGTGATGCCGCGGGCCGCCTCCTCGGGTGCCTTGTCGATGCGGTCGAACGGCACGAACGTGCCAGTGCCGCGGTCGCTGAGGACCTTGGTGATGGCGGCGGTGAGCGTCGTCTTGCCGTGATCGACGTGCCCCATGGTTCCGATGTTCAGATGCGGCTTGCTGCGCACATAAGCCTGCTTGGCCATGTTCTTCCTCGTCTGCTGCGCGCCGTGACACGGCGCGGTGATGGCCGGGACCCCTCGGACCAGCCGACCCTCCCCCTGCGGGGTCCTCGGTGCGATCCGGGAAGGGTCAGCCTCGGGCGCCGCCGGCGGCCACTGCGGCAGCGGCTGCCAGGGCGGTGTCGGTGGCTGATGAAACAGCCGAGGCGGCGATGGGCCGTGTGTCCGAGAGGAACGAGAAAGCGGCAGCCCTGAGCACGCCCGCTGCCGCGGGCCGTGCCATGTGGAGGGTCTGCCGGAACATGACCTTGATGGTTGCGCCCCAACGGGCGTACGTCGACTGATTTTTCTCCTGTCCCGACGAGCGCGTCCGCGCTGCGTCCGGGAGTTGCGAAGTCGCCGCTGAGACGGGTGCCACCGACGCGGTCACTTGAGTTACCCGGACGCGGAAGTGACCGTTCCGGGGAGAAGCGATGCCCTTCTCGCCCGGCGGGCGATCACATTCGTCGGTTACGCTCGCCGCGTGTCCGTCCCCTCCACGCAGCAGTCAGACGGTCTCCCCAGCCGACTGGCCCAGGCGCTGCTCTCCCCGAGGTGCCGGCTCGCAGTACTGCTGGTGCTGCTGTGCGCGGCGGGGATATCGATGCTGGTGTACGAGCCGCAGCGGTTCGTCACCCATGGGCTGCCCGCGCATCTCTCGGGCGGTCTCGCGGGTTTCTTCTTCACCGTGGCCTACGGGCTGTGCACCGCCGCCTTCGTTCCCCGTCCCGTCCTCAACGTCGCCGCGGGCGCGCTCTTCGGCACACAGGCCGGAACCGTCGCCGCCGTCGCCGGTACCGTCATCGGCTCCGGCCTCGCATTCGGTCTGGGCCGCGTCCTCGGGCAGGACGCACTGCGTCCGCTGCTGCGGGCCCGCTGGGTGACCGCCGTCGACCGTCAGCTGAGCCGGCACGGATTCCGTTCGATGCTGGTGATCAGACTTCTCCCCGGCGTTCCCTTCGCGGCTTCCAACTACGGCGCCGCCGTCTCCCGCATGGGATGGACGGCCTTCCTCGCCGCGACGGCACTGGGTGTGGTCCCCAACACCGCCGCGTATGTGATCGCCGGCAGCCACGCCACGGCGCCCACCTCGCCCGTCTTCCTCGCCGCCTTCGGCTTCATCGCGCTCTCCGGTCTCGGAGGCGCCGTGCTGGCCTGGCGCAAGCGCCACGTGCTCGGCAGCGAGCCAGCGGGATGCGCGACGAAGACCCTTTACAAGCAAGGCGCCTCACGCTCCTGAGGGCTCATCACCCCCCGCTCGCCCGTCATCCGTGTGGCTGTAGTCTGCTCCGCGTGATCATTGCCGCGGCGAGGACGGGTCAGAGTAGATGTCTTGGTTCGAATCGTTCATTCTCGGGCTCGTCCAGGGACTGACCGAATTTCTCCCGATCTCCTCCAGCGCCCACCTTCGGCTCACCGCGGCCTTCGCCGGCTGGCAGGACCCGGGCGCCGCCTTCACCGCCGTCACTCAGATCGGCACAGAAGCGGCAGTCATCATCTACTTCCGCAAGGACATCGGGCGCATCATCTCCGCCTGGAGCCGTTCCCTGGTCGACCGCAGCATGCGGCGCAACCACGACGCGGAGCTGGGCTGGCTGGTGATCGTGGGATCGATCCCGATCGGCGTGCTCGGGCTGCTGTTCAAGGACCAGATCGAGGGCCCGTTCCGGGACCTGCGGCTCATCGCGACGACGCTGATCGTCCTCGGCATCATCCTCGGCATCGCCGACAGGCTCGCAGCCCAGGGCGGACGTTCCGGGAAGGGCAAGAGGGCACGCCCGCGCAAGACGATCGAGGAACTGAACGTCAAGGACGGTCTGCTCTACGGCTGTGCGCAGGCGCTGGCGCTGGTTCCCGGCGTCTCGAGGTCGGGCGCCACCATCAGCGGCGGGCTCTTCATGGGCTACACCCGCGAGGCCGCCGCCCGCTACTCCTTCCTGCTCGCGATCCCGGCCGTGATGGCCTCGGGCTTCTTGGAGCTGACGGAGATCGGCAAGGGGCACGTCTCGTGGGGGCCGACCATCTTCGCGACGGTTCTCGCCTTCGTCGTGGCCTACGCGGTCATCGCGTGGTTCATGAGCTACATCTCCACCCGCAGCTTCATGCCTTTCGTGATCTACCGCGTGGTGCTGGGCATCGCGATTCTCGTGCTCGTCGCCACGGGCACCCTCACCCCGAACGAGGGCGCCTCCTCCGGCGGTGTCTCGTCCGGCTGAGCCCGTGCGGCCGCATGTAGGACGTGCGGTGCACACGCATCGGCGGGTGTACTCCTGAGGCCGTACGGCAGGACTCACCCGCCGGACGAGGACAGGGCGCCGGACACGAGGCATCGTTGACGGTATGAACCGGATGCGGGAATTCCACCTGGATCGTCCGTGAACGCCCTACTGGCAGCGGTGCTGCTGTCGCTGGTCTCGGCCTTCTGCTACGCCACCGCCGCCATCGTCCAGGAGCGCATCGCGGCGACCACACGGCCCAGCCGGTACGGGCTGCTCCGCTCGCACCGGTGGTGGGGAGCGGTGGCACTGAACAGCCTGGGCGCCATTCTCCACGTGGGCGCGCTGGGTCTGGGCCCTCTGACCGTCGTACAGCCCCTCGGCGTCCTCACGCTGGTACTGGCGGCCCCGCTGGCGGCCCTGCTCGTCAGACGGCCGGTGAGCGCCTCGGCGTGGCACGGCATCTTCATCGTCTCGGGCGGACTGGCGGTGCTCATCGTCCTCACAGGTTCGACGCCTGTGCGCGGCCTCGGCGGAGCGGGCCAAATCGGCCTGACGGTGGCCGTGGCGTGCCTGCTCGCTCTACTGCTGGTCACAGCGACGACCGTCGGACGGCGGGTGCCGATGCTGAGGTCCGTCGCGCTCGCGGCCGCGGCGGGCGTGGCCTACGGGGCGGCCTCGGTATTCATCAAGACGGTTGCGGACGGCTGGAGTCCTACGCTCCCCGGTGTCCTGTCCACCGCGCCGCTACTGGTCCTGATCGGCGTTCTCGCCGCGAGCGGCCTGGCCGCTTCGCAGTCCTCCTACCGGGGCGGCGGGCTGGCAGCGCCACTGGCGACGACGACCGTGGTCAACCCCGCCTTCGCGGCCGCCGTGGGCATCGTGATGCTCGGCGAGGGCTTCCGCTTCGGGACAGCGGGTGCCGTCGGGGCACTCGTGGCCGGAGCGGTCACCGCCTGGGGACTCGCCGTGCTCGCGGCCGACAGCGCCGGACACCGGCTCAGGCCGTCCAGACCGCCGCAGGTTCCCGCCGAAGGCCCCGGGCCGGTCCTCATCCGCGCTCCCGGACGGCTGTCCGGAGCGGTGCACCAGGCGGTGGTGCGGATGCCGCCCGTACGGGCGAGCACACGACCGCCGGCCTCGCGCCGCTGACGAGCGACCGCACCGTCGCACCGCTGACAACGAGGTGCCCGGCCGGGCCCGTCCGGCTACATGCCACTGCCGGTACGCGGCAGTTGGAGCGCCGGCGTGCGATGCCGGACGAGTGGGCGCACGCTCCGTCCCGTCATCCGGGCTTGTTCTCATGGCCGTTGACACCGGGTGCGCGCTCGGCGGGCACACGCGGGAGCTGCCGCGCGGAGGTCGCGATCCGCGGGGTGAGGCCCACGCGGGCCCTGCCCTGATCGCCATATCGGCGCACCGTCCGCCGGCTGACGGCGCCGCCGCGATCCCCCCGCGCCTTTCCAGCGGCCGGGCGATGTCCCGCGGCACCTCGTTCATGGCCACGGAGAACATCGTGGTCACAGAATCTTTACATCGTGTTCATAGTCACCATCGGGGCCTCGGCGGGCAGGCCGAAGCGCGCGCCGAATGTCGTGTTTCAGAGGAAGAATCCACTTCATTCGCGCCCACGCAATTGGTCGGCGAATGAGGCAAACAAAAGCCCATTTACGCAAGGGCGGTTACGCGTTGAATTCGCAAGTTCCCTGCGGAATTCAACCCGCACTCGCAGCTATACATGGTGAGGGTGACCGGCCGGTACGCAGCGAGCAGATCAAGCCAATGTCCCGCGTGGGAGCGGCCGATTCGTGTCGCGGCAAGGGCATGACGAGTCGCCGCGAAAAGGACAGAACGGCAAAGTCGCCGTATGCGCTTCGATGGCTGACGGTGCGTCGGGCGGCGGGCTTCCCCACAGAGCTCGACTGCCGCCCTCACCTGGGCATTCCACCATTCTCGGCGCGCCTCCCACAGGGCGGCGGAACCTCGCCGGACCCCCGTCCGGAACGCCCTGTGACCACGCCGGGGCGGATTTCCGCGCCACCTGTCCTCCCACCGTCCCTGCGGTGAGGACAAGCCCCTCCCAGTACAGCCCGAGTACACCGCCGCTGAAGAGCGGCATCATGCCATCAGGGGAACCGGGGGAAGACCGACCATCACCGACCATCCGATCAGGAGTGGTGGACCATGAGATTCCGAAGGCTGCTGGACCGGCCCCCGACGAGGGCGACACAGTTCACAGGGGGATTACTGAATCTTTCCGGGTCGCTCGCGTTCTCGGCTGGCTACACTCACGCCCCATGCGATCCATGAACCACAGCCGACGGAGGCGTGCAGACGGGAATAACCCGATATTCATTGCCAGTTCAGGTCGGCGAAGAAGACTCGTCCGATATGCGGCAGTGACCGTCGGGACCGCCTGCACCGGGTACATGGCGCTCTTCGTAGCTGTTTTCGGTGGCGTGCAGCCTGCCGGGGATCACCCCCCGCGCATGGACGAACCGCTGCCGAGCAGCTCCTCACAGGACGACTCCGACGTACCGGCGGGCGCACACTTCCCGGCCCGCTCAGCCTCCCCCCACAATTCGTCCTCCCCCCACGACCCCAAGGCCTCGACCAGGCCCGACCGCAAGACCACACCCCCCACCCCCTACAGCGACAACGACCCCGCCAAGACCACCCCCACGCCTGGTAATTCCTCGGCCCGTCCCGGCGGCGCGACCAGGTGAGCCGGCACGCGCTGCGCCGAGACCCCCGCGGGCACTGGTTGCTGCTTCTGCTCTTCCTGCCCGTGGTGACGGCTGCCCTGCTCTTCGAGGGCTGGACGAATCACGAGGTCGACGCCGCACGCACCAAGGCCCCGTGCACCACGCCGATCCCGCGCGCCGCCGACAACGGGGACCCGGTGCTGCGGCTGTCCGGGACGAAGGTCGAGACCGCGGCCATGCCTGCCCGCACGGCCGCGCTCACCTTCAACGGCGGCCCGGACCCCCGGTGGACTCCGCGCATCCTCGACCTGCTGCGCAGCCACCACGCCAAGGCCACTTTCTTCATCTACGGATCGCAGGCCACCAGCCATCCCGAGCTCGTGCGGCGCATCCACGCCGAGGGCCACGAGATCGGTTCGTACACCTACACGGGCGGTGACCTGGGCATCGCCTCGCCCGTCCGCTCCCAGTTGGAGCTCTCGCTGACGCAGACCGCGCTCGCGGGCACCGCCGGCGTCAACACGGGACTTCTGCGCCTTCCCCACACCAAGGCGGCGGACACGATGTGCGGCAAGGAGTGGACCGCGGCGCAGCGCAGCGCCGACCAGGGCTATCTCCTCGTCGCCACCGACAAGAGGTCCCGCAAGCCGTCTCAGGGAGTGATACGGCAGTACAGCCATACCGACCTCGGTTATCACGAAGCTGAGCAGTTGCTCCGCAACCGGAACGTCAAGAAGTTCACTACCGTCACAGGGGGGCTGGGGCAGCAGTCAGCGATGACGACGGTGTCCGCGGCGGACCGGCTGCGGGGTGAGGGGCTGATATGGGCGCGGACCCTGGGCAGCTTCTTCACCAGTGCCATGGCCTGGGCGCTGGGCATCGCCGGCGGGCTCGGCGTGCTGCGGCTTCTGATGCTCGTGCTGTTCGCCCGTGTCCACATGAGGCGCCTGCAGAGGTTCCGTCCGGGATCGCCGTGGCTGCGGGAGGTGAACGAACCTGTCACTGTCCTGGTCCCGGCGCACAACGAGGAGGCCGGGATCGAGTCGACCGTCCGTTCCCTTCTGGCCTCGACGCACCCCTACCTCCAGGTCATCGTCATCGACGACGGCTCAACGGACCGGACCGCGCAGATCGCCGAGGGCGTCCGCGACCCGCGTGTGACGGTCGTGCGGCAGCCCAACGCGGGCAAGCCGGGCGCGCTCAACACCGGTCTTGGCTACGCGCGTCACGACATCGTCGTGATGGTCGACGCCGACACGGTCTTCGAGCCCGACGCCCTCTACCGGCTCATCCAGCCGCTCGCCCACCCGGCGATCGGCGCGGTGAGCGGCAACACCAAGGTCGGCAACAGGACCAGGCTGCTGGGCAGATGGCAGCACCTGGAGTACGTCTTCGGGTTCAACCTGGACCGAAGGATGTTCGAGGTCCTGGAGTGCATGCCGACCGTTCCGGGTGCCATCGGTGCCTTCCGCAGGGACGCGTTGATGGGCATCGGGGGCGTCAGCGACGACACCCTGGCCGAGGACACCGACCTGACGATGGCTCTGTGGCGGGCCGGATGGCGCGTGGTCTACGAGGAGTCGGCCATCGCCTGGACCGAAGTGCCGGGAAGCCTGGGGCAGTTGTGGCGGCAGCGGTACCGCTGGTGTTACGGCACGCTCCAGTCCATGTGGAAGCACCGCCGTGCCGTCCTGGAGGTCGGCCCGGCCGGGCGCTTCGGCCGCAGGGGCCTGAGCTATCTGGCTCTCTTCCAGATCGCGCTGCCCCTGTTCGCGCCGGTCGTCGATGTCTTCTTCCTGTACGGCATCTTCTTCCGCGATCCGGCACAGGCGGTGAGCGTCTGGCTCGGCTTCATGGCCGTCCAGATGGTCACGGCTGCGTACGCCCTGCGGCTGGACAAGGAGCGGATGCGCGAGCTGTGGGCGCTGCCGCTCCAGCTGTTCGTCTACAGGCAGTTGCTGTATCTGGTCATCATCCAGTCGGTGGTGACCGCCATGCTCGGCAACCGGCTCAAGTGGCAGCGCATGAACCGCTCCGGCACGGCCGACGAGTACCTGCTCAGCGAACCGGTGGAGCGCAAGAGTCTGCTCTCGAAGTGAACGACCGCATCTGACCGAATCGACGTGACCGAAGGAGAGTCGGACCATGAGGGACCCACTTGACCAGTGGGCCGCGGGTGGGACGCCAGACGCGTCCCAGGGGGATTCTCCGGGCCACACCGCCGAGTTGGCCGGCGAGTGGCGGCAGTACGGACCCGAGGGCTCGAGCGTCCACGGCTGGGCCGGAACCGGCCAGGGGTGGGCGGTCTCGGACCCGGTGAACGTCCGGGGCCCGTCACGCCAGAACTCGGACCAGCCGCTGCGGCCCTCCTGGGAGACCAGGGGCACGATCAAGGGCGAAGTGGCCAGGTCACGTACGGAGCCGGTGGGACGTCCGGCGACGGTGCCGGCATACACCCCGGTGCCGCGCCCCGCGCAGGACCCGCAGCCCGGCAGACCCTCAGGCCCGGGCGGACCGGCGGGCCCCGGCGGACCGGGCGGGCGCGTCGGGACCGGCGGCCCGGGTGGCGGGCCGGGCGGCAGGCCGCCCTCACGGGAGAACAACTCCCGCTTCGGCCCCACTCCCCCACGCGCGCCGCGCCGCCCCAAGCGCCGACGGCCGCTCAGACGCGCGGCCGTCGTGCTGCTCGCCACGATCCTCGCCGGCTCCGGCGGTACGTTCGCCTGGGCCGAGACGAAGCTCCAACGCGACGTGGACCTCAACAAGTTCACCGACCGTCCGCCCGCCGGCAAGGGCACCAACTACCTCATCGTGGGCTCCGACAGCCGTGAGGGCCTCTCCGAGGCGGACAGGAAGAAGCTGAAGACGGGTGTCTTCGGCGGGCGCCGCACCGACTCGATGATCCTCATGCACAAGGGCGAGAACGGCACCACCATGATGAGCCTCCCCCGCGACTCATGGGTGACCGTCCCCGGCTACAAGCGCCCGTCCACCGGGAAGACGTCGAAGGCAGCGAAGAACAAGCTCAACGCGGCCTTCTCGCTGGGCGGTCCGGAACTGCTGATATCCACCATCGAGCAAAACACCGGTCTGCGCATCGACCACTACGCCGAGATCGGGTTCGCCGGGTTCGTCAACATCGTCGATGCCGTCGGCGGTGTTCCGATGTGCATCGAGCGGGACATCAAGGACGAGGACTCCGGTGCCGACCTGCGGCGGGGCTGCCAGAACCTCAACGGGGCGGAGGCTCTCGCCTTCGTGCGGCAGCGCCACCAGGAGGCCAAGGGGGACCTCGGCCGTACGCAGAACCAGCAGAAGTTCCTCTCCGCCCTTGCGAAGAAGGCGACTTCGCCGGGCACGATGCTCAACCCGTCCGACATGTATCCGGCGCTCAACGCGGGGCTGGACACTCTCGTCGTCGACCAGGACATGAGCATGCGGGCGCTGACCAGCATGTTCCGCTCCGTCCAGGGCGTGTCCAAGGGAGGCGGGAAGCAGGTCAACGTGCCCACGGCGGGCGGCATCGCGACGTCGAAGGGCAGCGCGCTGCGCTGGAACACGGTGGAGGCAAAGAAGCTCTTCGCCCAGCTGAAGGAAGACCGGCCGGTCACCGTCACCACCAAGTGACCCCGTTCCGGGGCTCGTTGACGGTGGCCCACCGGGAGCAGACGGGCAAGTCAGCAGATACGGTGCTGACATGGGGTACGGGGCGCGGCACGAGCACGGCACGGACGGCGAACAGGCGGGGCGGGGCTACGGATTGCTGGTGGCGGCCACTCCGCCGGGCAGACACCCGGCAGTCTCCGCCACCGAAGCCCTTCCGGCGCTGGCCGCGACTCCCCCGTCGGTTCTGCTCGGCACCGGAACGGGCAGCGTCGTCCAGCTCGCCGACCCCGGCGACCCCAACACCGTCCTGTCACACCTGCGTACGGCCGCCGCGCACGACGGGCCGCTGCTGGTCTATCTGTCGGGGCAGCTCATGCTCGACTCGCGTGAGCATCTGCCGCATCTGGCCCTGACTCGTTCCACACCGCGCTCCGTGCGCTACACGGGCCTGCCCTGGCACTGGCTGTCCGCGGAGTTCGGGCGCAGACCCCCGGGGCTGACGGCCGTCATCGCCGACCTGGTCGCCGACGAGACGATGTGGCAGCGGCGTTCGCAGCATCTCCTCGCGGGCGGACTGGTCCTGTACGGGTCGCTCTCGGCGCCGCCCGCCAGGCGAGGGACGTCCGCGCCGGAGTACAGCCGCGCCCTGGCCGCGGTCCTGCGCGTGAGCCGAGTGCGGCCGCCCCTGGACGAGCTGCACCAACTCACCTTGCACCAGGCAGGGTTCGGCTTCGGCGACGCTGAGCGGATGCTGCTCGGCACCGGCCCCTCGCCGACCGCCTCCGGGACGGGACACGTGCCCGCTCCGGCACCCGGAGCTGCGGCGGCGCCCACTGCGATGGCGGCACCTGCACCCATGGTGGTGCCCCGGGCGGAGTCCCCTGCCGCGACCGTCACACCCCTCCCCGCACCCGCGACGCCCGCGGTGCCTCCCCGACCGTCGTCTCCCCCGCCTGCGCCTCCCGGTGCCGCGCCGACAACTCGGGCTCCGGGAGCACCTCCCGCGCAACCCCCCGCGTCCGACCCCGAAGCGGCCCCGCGCGTCAAGGACACCGAGGTCCCCGCGGACGTGCCCGCCGGCGTGCACGACGCCATATACCAGGCAGCCCGCGAGGGTCGGCACAGCGAGGCCGCGACGATCGCGGCCCAGTGGGAGACGGCCGCCCTGCGCGCGTCCGGTCCGCACTCCAAGGAGGCCGTCCACTGGGTGGAGGTACGAGCCGACCTCGCCCACCAGGCGGGGGACGCCGGCCGGGCCTGCACCCTGTGGCTGCAGGCTGCCGCCGTACGGCTCCAGCGCGGTCAGGCCGCGGACGCGGCCGAGGTCTTCGGCGCCGTCGACCGCGCCCACCACTGCTGGCACCAGGTCACCGACCCCTCGCAGGCCTACCCCCTCGGTGTGCAGCTGGCGGAGCTGAGGGAGCTGGCGCCGGGGCGCAGGCCGGGTGCGGTGCGCGACGTGCGGGACCGACTCGCGTCCCTCACGGCCGCTCCGGGCGAGCAGGCGGCAGCGGGCTGACAACTCCCCGCCGGAGCACGGAAGCCGGTGCCCCGGCCCGGGGACGTGCCGGCGCCGCGGTGTCAGTGCGAGTGGCGGGGCACCTCGCTGCCGCCGGAGCCCGTGAGAAAGTCCAGGTCTGCGCCGCGGTCGGCCTGCATGACGTGGTCGGTGTACAGCTTCGCCCAGCCGCGGCGCGCCCGGCCCTCGTCCTCGGTGTCCCGGTCGGCCGCAACTTCCTTGGCGCGGGCGGCCAGTTCGGCCTCGTCCACGCACACGTCGAGCCTCCGCCCCGGCACGTCGAGTTCGACGGTGTCCCCCGTCCGCACGAGGGCGAGGGGACCGCCGACGGCCGCCTCGGGGGCGACGTGCAGGACGCACGTGCCGTATCCGGTGCCGCTCATGCGCGCGTCACTGATGCGGACGACGTCCTCGATGCCCGCCTCCAGCAGCTTCTTCGGCACGGGAACGTTCCCCACTTCGGGGAAGCCCGGGTAGCCCTTCGGCCCGGCGTTGCGCACGACGATGACGGTGGTCCGGTCGACCGGCAGCTCCGGGTCGTCGGCCGCGGCCGTGTAGTCCTCGACGCGGTCGAAGACGAGGGCCTTCCCGCGGTGGTTGAGCAGGTCCGGGTCGGCCGCGGAGACCTTCAGCACCGCGCCGTCGGGGCACAGGCTGCCGTACAGGACGACGGTTCCCGCTCCCGCAGGCATGAACGGCTCGGCGACCGTGCGGATGACCTCGCGGTTGTAGCACTCCGCGTCGGCGATCTCCTCGCCGATGGCCCGTCCCGTGACGGTGACCGACTCCCGGTGGATGAGGTCTCCCAGTTCACGCATCACGACGGGGAGACCGCCCGCGTAGTAGAAGTCCTCCATCAGGAAGCGGCCGGAGGGCATCATGTCGGCCAGTACGGGGACTTGGGCCGTCAGCTCGTCGAACTCGCCGAGTTCCAGGGGCACTCCGACACGGCCGGCGAGGGCCAGCAGGTGTACCACCGCGTTGGTCGATCCGCCGAGGGCCGCGTTCACACGGATCGCGTTCTCGAAGGCTTCTCGCGTGAGCACCTGAGACGGCCGCAGATCCTGCTCGACGAGCTGGACGGCCCGCCGGCCGGACGCCTGCGCCAGGACATAACGCCTTGCGTCGACGGCGGGGATCGCCGCGCCACCGGACATCTGCATGCCCAGGCTCTCCGCCATGCAAGCCATCGTCGAGGCGGTGCCCATCGTCATGCAGTGGCCGCGGCTGCGTGACATGCAGCCCTCCGCCTCACGGAGGTCCTCCTGCGTGAGCTTGCCGGCGCGCATCTCCTCACTGAGCTTCCACACCGCGGTGCCGGAACCGATGTCCCTGCCACGGAACTTGCCGTTGAGCATCGGCCCGCCGGTCACCATGATCGACGGGATGTCGACGCTCGCGGCGCCCATCAGCATGGCCGGGGTCGTCTTGTCGCAGCCGGACAGCAGCACCACACCGTCGAGGGGGTTGGCCCGCAGCGTCTCCTCGACCTCCATCGCCATCAGATTGCGGTAGAGCATCGTGGTGGGGCGCATGAGCGGTTCGCCGAGCGACATGGTGTTGAACTCCAGCGGCAGCCCGCCGGCTTCCCATACGCCGCGCTTGACGGCCTCCGCCACGTCGCGCAAGTGGGCGTTGCAGGGGGTGAGTTCGGACCAGCTGTTGCCGATACCGATCACGGGCCGCCCGTCGAAGACCTCAGGGCCGAATCCCTGGTTGCGCATCCAGGACCGGTGGATGAAGCCGTTGCGGCCCTCCGCGGCGAACCAGGCCGCACTGCGGCGGGCGGCTCCGTCGTTGCTGCTCATGCTCACTCCCTGGTGCTGCTGCTCGTTGCATGACTGCCCCCGGGTCAACTGCGATCTTGGTGCGCGGTCGCTGCCGGGTCAACGGTCGCGTTCGACCCGCTGCCCGAGCGGGGGTGGCGCGTCATGCTTCCCGGTACCCCACTTCGAGGGCTCCGTGCCGAGCCGGAAGTCGAGGGAGCGGCCGCGGCGTATGTCCTCCGTGCTGATCCATGTACGGGAGATCTCCGAGCCGTTGGCGGAGGCCGAGCGTATGTAGCGGTCCGCCGAGTTACCTCGCGGCGCACGGATGGTGAAGTGCCCGTTCGGATACATCTCACGGTCGAGGGTCAAGTCCACACGCTCGAACGCCGGGGTGTTCAGACCCCAGGTGTCCGTGCCGGGGGCCACCGGGAAGATGCCCATGGCCGAGAGGACCATCCACGACGACATGGTGCCCAGGTCGTCGTTGCCGGTGACCCCGTCCGGGGAGTCGGTGAAGCGGCACAGGGCGGCGTCGACGACGTCGGTGGTCTTCCAGGGGGACCCGGTGGAGAGGTAGGTGTACGGCGCGATGAGGTCGTGCTCGTTCTGCGGGTTGTACTTGTCGGAGTCGTAGTAGTCGTAGGGGCTGTCGACCCACACGTCGCTCGCCGTCTTCCGTGGATCCACGGCGAGTTGGTCGTAGGCGAAGAAGGAGTCCAGACGCTTCTCGGTTGCCTCGGGTCCGCCGGTACGGGACATCAGACCCGGAACGTCCTGCGGCACCATCCACATGTACTGCCAGGGCGTTCCCTCGTGGAAGCCCTCACTCCTGGACGGATCGGCGGGCCCGTGGAAGGTGCCGTCAGCCTTGCGGGCACGGAAGAACCCGGTGCCGGGGTCGATGATGTTGCGGTAGTTGCGGGAGCGCTCCGCATATCGATCGGCGTCGGCCGTGTGACCGAGATCACGTGCCATCTGGGCGAGGGCCGCGTCGGCCGCCGCATATTCGAGGGTGGCCGAGCCGCTGTGCTTGAAGTCGGGACTGCCTGGTTTCTCCCGCTTCCTTCCGGGCTCGTGCGGGATGTATCCGTCCTTGATGTACTCCTTGTTCGCCATCCGCCCCAAATAGGGGGAATCTGCGGGCGGTACACCGTCGGCGTTCTTCTTCAGCGCCCGGTAGGCGCGGTCTTCGTCACCCTTGAGCAGACCCTGCTGGTAGGCGTTCGTGAGGAACGGCGTGACCGGGTCACCGGCCATGATGTTCGTCTCCCGCGTGGCATAGCCCCACCGGGGCAGCCAGCCGCCCTGTTGGTCCACGTCCAGCAGCGAGAGCGCCATGTCGCGGGACTCGCGCGGGGCGACGAGCGCGAGCAGCTGCGCCTGGGTGCGGTAGGTGTCCCACAATGACCAGTTCTGGTAGTAGGTGTGCCCCTTCGAGCGGTGGATCTTCTGGTCCCAGCCCCTGTAGCGCCGGTCGACGTCCTCGCCCGTGTTGGGGTGCAGCAGCGCCCGGTAGAGCGAGGAGTAGAAGACCCGCAGGCGCGCCTCGCTGCCGCCGCTCACCCGTACGCTGCTCAGCCGCTCCTGCCATGCCTGGCGGGCGGCGTCGCGGGTCTCGTCGAACGAACGGCCGCCTTCCGCGTCGAGATTGCGCGTGGCGCCCTCGGCGTCGACGTACGACAGCGCCGTCACCGCCTCCACGTCGCGGTCGCCGCCCCGGGTGTCGAAGCGGGCGTACGCCCCGCGCCGTCCGCCGCCGGTCGAGGACTCGCTCCCTTCCGTGACCTTGTCCCCGTCCCATGTGCCATGGGAGACGAACGGCCGGTCGAAACGGGTCACGGCCCATACGGTGTAGGGCTCGGTGCCCTGGCAGAAGCCGCTTCCGGTGACTTTGGTGGCGATGGTCCGCTCGTCCAGGACGCGCACCGAGCTGTCGGTGACCTTGTGCAGCGCCTGGCCGGAGTTGAGCAGCACGTTCGCCTTGCCGGTGGCGGGAAAGGTGTAGCGCTGGTGCCCGGTGTGCCGGTCCGCGGTGAGCTCCGCCTTCGTGCCGCCGTAGTCGTCGAGGGCGACCTTGTACGAACCGGGTGAGGCGCTCTCGTTCCCGTGGCGGAAGCCGGAGGCGTAGTCGTTGTTGTCGGTGCTGGTGATCTCGCCGGTGGTGGGCATGACCGGCAGGTCACCACCGATGCCGCACCCCACCCCGGAGAGGTGGACGGAGGAGAAGCCGCGGATGCGGTCGTCGTCCCAGTCGTAGCCGGTGGTGCTGCCGGTGGTGTCGGGTGAGAGCTGCACCTTCCCGAACGGGACGGCGGCACCCGGGAAAGCGTTGCCTTCGTTGCGGGTGCCTATGAAAGGGTCGACGAACGCGGCCGGGTCTTTGACGGAGCCCGCGTACGTCTCCCCTCCCGCGCACGGGGCAGCGGGCGGAGAGGCCCCGACGAGACCCGCGCAGAGCGTCGCGGTGGCCAGACCCAGCAGGGTCCGGATCCGTTTCGCTCGTAGCACTTGGGCCTCCGACCGGGACATCGTTGTCGAACGGCCCAGCGTCGCCACCGCGTGGGCGGCTGTCTATGCCCCAGGTCACAACAATCCGTACGGTCCCCTCCGGTGCATGCGCCCTCCCCCGCCGGGGAAGCCCTCCGCACAGTCGGTGATCCGGTGACCGGACGGTGGAGGCGACGCATGGCCGCAGGACAGGAGGGCGACCGGCTTGCCGGGAGGCGCGCCTCCCGCTGGGTACGTCCGGTGTCGGCGGCGGTCGCGGGTGCGCTGCCTGCGTTCGCCTTTCCGGAACCGTCCCTGTGGTGGCTCGCGTGGGTGGCGCTGGTGCCGTGGCTGCTGCTGGTACGCGGAGCCGGCACGGACGGGCAGGCGCTGGTGGCGGGCTGGGCCGGCGGTACGGGTTTCATGCTCGCCGTGCACCACTGGCTGCTGCCGAGCCTGCACGTCTTCCTCTTCGTACTGGCGGCGCTGCTGGGGCTGTTGTGGGCGCCGTGGGGATGGCTCGTGAGACGGCTGCTGGGCGGGAGTCCGGGGCCGGGCAGCGTGGCGGCAGCCGTCGTACTGGTGCCGTCGGGCTGGCTCTTCGTCGAACTGGTCCGTTCCTGGGAGTACTTGGGGGGGCCGTGGGGGCTGCTCGGCGCGAGCCAGTGGGAGATCGGGCCCGCTCTGCGGCTGGCGTCCCTGGGCGGTGTGTGGCTGGTCAGCTTCGTGCTGGTCGCTGCGAACACGGCCCTGTCGGCTGCGGCGGCGCTCCTCCTCGCACGCGGTGCGGGCCGTCCGGCGGTGTCCGTGACATCGGCGGCCGCTGCTGCCGTGGCCCTCGCCGTCTGCGGTGGTGCTCTCGCCGGGGCGTGGGCCTGGGCGCCGGCGCCGCGCACGGACGGGAAGATGCGCGTCGCCGTCGTCCAGCCCGGAGTGGTCAAGGGCCAGCGCGCGCGGCTGGAGCGCAGCGAGGAGCTGACCCGCCGGCTCGCGGGACGGAAGATGGATCTGATCGTGTGGGGCGAGAGCAGCGTCAGCTTCGACCTGGGCGCCCATCCGCGGCTGCGCGAGCAGCTGGGGGACCTCTCCTCACAAGTCGGCGCACGGATCCTGGTCAATGTGGACGCGCGCCGCTCCGACCGGCCCGGCATCTACAAGAGTTCGGTGCTCATCGGCCCGGACGGTCCGATCGGCAAGCGTTACGACAAGACCCGCCTCGTGCCCTTCGGCGAGTACGTCCCCGCCCGGTCCCTGCTCGGCTGGGCCACGTCGGTGGGCCGGGCGGCCGGCGAGGACCGGCTCCGCGGCGACGGACCGGTGATGATGAAAGCGGCGGGCGTGAAGTTCGGGCCGCTGGTGTGCTTCGAGAGCGCCTTCCCCGACATGAGCCGTCAACTGGCCCTCGATGGGGCGGGATTGATCATCACCCAGTCCTCCACCTCGACGTTCCAGGACAGTTGGGCACCGGCGCAGCACGCCTCCCTGGGCGCGCTGCGCGCCGCGGAAACCGGGCGGCCGATAGTGCACGCCACCCTCACCGGCGTCAGCGCGGTGTACGGGCCGCGTGGTGAACGCACCGGCCCCTGGCTCGGCACCGACCGCAGCACCAGCGAGATCTACACGGTGCCGCTGGCCACCGGCACGACGCTCTACCTCCGCACCGGCGACTGGATCGTGCACGCGGCGCTGGCGGCGCTGGCCGTTTACGGGGCGGTGACGGCGGCCCGCGCACTGCGCGGCCGCAGGGGGAGGGACACGGATGCGTCGGGGCGCTCCGACTCCTCACCCTCCGCCCGCCGCTGACGCACCGTCCGCGCGGCCGCCACTCCGGCCCACTCGTCCGCCGAGGGTGTCCTGGTGCCCCGGCGGGCTCCAGTCGGCGATCCCGTCGAGCGCGCGCAAAGCCAGGTGCGGGCCCAACCGGTTGACCGCGGCCACGGCGGCGTCGCGCAGGGCACAGGCGGGAGCGGAGGTCAGGGTGACGAGCCGGCCGACCCTGATCCCGCGCCGGACCACCTCGCTGGTCCGGGGCAGCCGGTCACGCGTGTACGCGGCCAGGGCGTCGGGAACGTGAGCACCCGGCGCGGCGTGATGGGCGAGCACGACGGCGTCCTCGACGGCCTGGTTGCCGCCCTGACCGAGCGTCGGCGGCATGGCGTGGGCAGCGTCGCCGAGGAGGGCCACACGCCCCCGGTGGTAGGCCGGGAGCGGTGCGGTGGCCTGGTGGACGTCGTTGCGCAGCACATCGTCCGGCCCCGCGGCGTCGAGAATCGCGGGCACCGGGTCGTGCCACGTGCCGAACCGGCGCCGCAGCTCCGCGAGTTCACCGTCCGGTGCGCGCTGCCCGGCCGGTACCGCCGCGGCGGCGTAGGCGTAGACGCGTCCGTCGTGCAGCGGCTGCGTGCCCCACAGGACACCGCGGCCCCACGTCTCGTGCGGCGCGTAGGCCACTTCGGGTGCCGGGACGACGAGCCGCCAGGCGGTGAAGCCCGCGTACCGGGGACCGGGTGATCCGGGGAAGAGGACGGAACGCGCCGGTGAGTGGACGCCGTCGGCGGCGACGACGAGGTCCGCCTCCCACTCCTGCGCACCAGTGCGCACCCGCGCCGGCCGGTCCGCGTCGCCGGGGTCCGCGACCTCCGCCGCCGCGTCCGTGCGCACTGCTCCCCCGGGCAGCCGGGAGTGGAGCAGCGAGATCAACGTGGCCCTGTGCAGCGCCACGAGCGGGCCTCCGAAGCGGGCGGCCGCGGCGTCCTGGCTCGTATGGGACAGCCACCGCCCGGACGGTGTGCGCAGCCCTCCCTCGGCGGTCCACGCACGCATGGACCTGACGGTGTCTCCGAGGCCGATCATGTCCAGCGCCCGCAGCGAGTTGGGCGTCAACCCCAGGCCCGCGCCCACGGCTTCGATGGACGGGGCCCGTTCGAGGACGGTGACCCGCCACCCCTGCTGATGCAGTGCGACGGCGGCGGTGAGCCCGCCGATGCCGGCTCCGATGACGAGTGCGCTGGGCTGGGAGCGGGGCTCGGACATGCTGCGGTCTCCTTCTCCGTCGGATGACCTCCACACGGTCACTACATCTGTAGTGTACTACGGCTGTAGTGACGGGATCACCGCAGCGGTCCCGTCGTACATTTGCTGCCATGACCGCGCCCCGTTCCTCTCCCCCGGCCACCCGCTCCGAGGTGATCGCCGACGCCGCGATCTCTCTTCTGGCGGGGGGCGGGTTGCGTGCGCTGACCCACCGGGCCGTGGATGAGGCGGCCGGCCTTCCGCAGGGGTCGACCTCCAACCACGCACGTACGCGGGCGGCACTCATCGAGGCGGCGGTGCGGCGACTGGCCGTGCGGGAGTCGCAGGTCATCTCCTTCGAGGAGATGCCGCGAGGCGAGGACGCCGACGAACTCGCGGACGGGCTGGCGCTGGCCATGTCCCGCTATCTCACTCGCGACCCGTCGCTGCTCATCGCACGGTACGAGCTGGCGCTGGAGATCACACGGCGGCCGGAGCTGCGGGAGATGTATGTACGCACCGGGACGAGCGCCTTCCGGGAGCCGCTCATGGCGATGCTGAGGCGGGCCGGGTCCACAGAACCAGAGCGGCACACGCTCTCCCTGGTCGCCTGGTGCGACGGCATGCTCTTCTCGTGCACCGCCGGCTCCTACGCCGAGGAGGTCCCCACCCGGGACGAACTGCGCACCGGGCTGCGGGAGTTGCTCCAGGGAATGCTCGGCACACTCCCTGCACGACCGAAGGGCTGAGCACCGGCGCCGCGGCGGCGGACCGGACGGGGCCGGAACATCAGGGCCCCGGAGGCTCGCTGGTGCGAACCGCGAGCGACGAGTCAGACCGGCCCCAGCCGGCTCTCCAGCCTTCCTACCGCGGCCCTGATGCCCGCCCCGTACTCGTCGTCGGCCAGCGAACCCAGCGCGCCCTGCGCACGGCGCAGTTCACGACGTGCGGAACCGCTGTCCCCCAGCTTGGCATGGTCCGCGGCAAGGTTGAGATACAGCGACGGGTAGAGGGAGCGCACGGCCAGCGAGTGCTCTCCCCACTCGACCTTCTCCTCGGTGAGCGCGTCCGCCGCCGCCAGCGCGCGGCGGTCCCACTCCAGTTCGGCTCCGGGGTCGTCCTGGGTGTCCGCCATGTAGTGCGCGATGGTGAGGCGATGGAAGAGGTCACCCTCGCCCGTCGTCTCCGACCACAGCAGCGCGAGGCGGTTGCGCGCCTCCTCCCGGTCGCCGGCGCGGTGGAGCATGATCGCCTGCCCGATCCGGACCAGGACCCCGTCCGGGGACGTCTCCTGCTGCGGCTCCATCACGGCACTCCTCCTCCACCGGCCCACCGGGTGCTGCTGTCACCTGCAACGACGACGCTAGCCGCAGGCACTGACAATCCCGCTCAGGCGCGTGCGCCGGACTCCGGGATGCGCCAGTCGACGGGCGGATGACCCGCGGCGGCGACCGCTTCGTCGATCAGGCTGAAGGGGCGGGAGCCGAAGAACTTCCGTGCCGAGAGCGGTGAGGGGTGCGCGCCCTCAACGACCGTGTGCCGTTCGGTGTCGATGAGCGGAAGCTTCTTCTTGGCGTAGTTGCCCCACAGCACGAACACCGCGGGGGTCTCCCGTGCCGCCACGGCGCGGATGACGGCGTCCGTGAACGTCTCCCAGCCCTTCCCCTTGTGGGAGTTGGCCTCCCCCGCCCTGACGGTCAGCACCGCGTTGAGGAGCAGCACGCCCTGCTCTGCCCACGGCATCAGATATCCGCTGTCCGGAACGGGGTGGCCCAGGTCGTCGCGCATCTCCTTGTAGATGTTGCGCAGCGACGGAGGTGTGCGGACACCGGGACGCACGGAGAAGCACAGCCCGTGCCCCTGGCCTTCACCGTGGTACGGGTCCTGACCGAGGATCAGTACCTTCACCCGGTCGTAGGGGGTCGCGTGCAGCGCGGCGAAGACCTCCTCGCGCGGCGGGTAGACCGGACCGCGCTCGCGCTCCTGCTCGACGAACTCGGCGAGCTCCTTGAAGTAGGGCTTGCCGGTCTCCTCGCCCAGGGCCTGCTGCCACGAGTCCGGCAGGGTGCCCAGCATGTCGTTCAACTCTCGTACCTCCGCGGCGGCTTCGGGCTCCGTCGTTTGCCGCCACGAACCTACTGGCTGCCACTGACACTCCCGCCGGGACCCGCCACCGACGGCCGGCGGCCGCATCGCACCCTGAACCCCCGTCGCGAACCGGCCGCAGAAACGACGAAGGCCGGGAGCGCGCGCCGCCGCGGCGGCAGTCGCTGCTCCCGGCCGGTGCCGGTCTACCAGCTGGACTTCTTGTGCAGCTCCCACAGGCGCGGCAGCGTGGAGGGGTCGAGGACCCATTCGACGCCGGCCACGTCCTTGAGCGAGGCCACGTACACCCGGCCCTGCCACAGCGGCAGCAGCCTTGCGTCCTTGGCGATGATCTTCTGTGCCTGGGTGAAGTCGCGGCTGGCTGTCGCGCGGTTGCTCTCCTTGCGCGACTTGGGCAGCAGCTTGTCGGTGATCTCGCGGTTGTCGTAGGGCGTGGCGAGCGCGTTGTTCTTGCCGACGAACGGCGCGACGTAGTTGTCGGCGTCCGGGAAGTCGGGGAACCAGCCGCGGCCGAAGACCGGGTACTTGCCCTTGCTGTAGCCCTCGACGAACTCGGACCAGGGACGGCCCTGGACGGAGACGTCGAAGAGCCCGGACTTGTTGAGCTGGCGCTTGAGCTCGGCGAACGTTTCTCCAGTCGTGGAGCCGTAGCGGTCCGTGGTGTACCAGAGCTTGAGCGGCACCTTCTTGGTGATGCCGGCTTCGGTCAGCGTCTGCTTCGCCTTGTCCCTGGAGGGGTCGCCGTAGCGGTCGTAGTAGGCGGCGGTGTGCCCGGTGATGCCGCCGGGGACCATGGAGTACAGCGGGTCGGTCGTGCGGTTGTAGACGTTGCGCACGAGCGCCTTGCGGTCGATCAGCTCGGCGACGGCCTTGCGCACGGCGGCGTTTCCGGCCATCCGGTCCTTCGGATTGAAGACGAGATAGCTGATCTCGGTGCCCAGGAGCTCGGTCAGCTCCACCTCCTGGTTCCCGTTCGCCTGCGACTTCTGGAAACCGCTGACCTGATCCGGAGTCAGCCCTCGGAAGGCGACATCGATCTTCTTGTCCTTGAGCGCGCTCACCATCTTCTTGGAGTCCTGGAAGTACTCGATGGTGACGACGTCGTTCTTGGGCTTCGCGGGACCGCGGTAACCGTTGTACTTCGTCAGCTCGGCCCTCTTGCCCTTGCTGTAGGACTTCAGCGAGTACGGGCCCGACCCCACGAGCTTGCTGCCCTTGCGGAGCTTCTTCGCCGGGTAGGTCTCAGGGTCGACGATCGCCGTCGCTGGGGTGGCGAGGATGAAGGGGAATGTGGCGTCGGACTTCTTCAGGTGGAAGACGACGGTGCGCTTGTCGGGCGCTTCCGTCCGCTCCAGGCTGCCCATCAGGCCGAGCGGTCCGGACTTCGCCTTGATCGCCATGACGCGGTCGACCGAATGCTTCACCGCGCTGGCGTCGAGCGGATTCCCGTTGGAGAACTTCAGCCCCTCCTTGAGGGTGCAGCGGTAGACGCGGCTGGCGGAGTCGGTGAAGCCGCAGCGCTTGGCGGCATCGGGCTCCGGGGAGGAGCTGCTGCTGGGGAAGGACAGCAGGGTCTGGAAGACGTTCTTGTAAAGCTCCCACGATCCGTCCCAGGCCGCCGCCGGGTCGAGAGTGCTGGGCGCGCTGGTGGTCCCCGTGACGATCTCCCGGCGCTTCTCGTTGCCGTCGTCACCCGACATCGAACTGCACCCAGCGACCATGGCCGTTGATATGACAACGGTCGCTGCGATCCTCAGAGGTCCGTTCCGGTCGAACACCTGCGCGCTCCTAGTCGGCGAGGGGGGCACTACTGCCGATGCAGTTGCAAAAGGGAAATAGCCGCCGGCCGGTCGAAGCGTCGCTAGCGTTTTCTCCACGCCTTCGTACGGAGGTACGGGGGCGCCCTACGCGGAGCCGCTGGCCGATGGGCGAGAGAGACCCTACCTCAGCATCCGACCCTCGAACATGCAGTGGTCAACCATTCGTCAATTACCAACGAGACACGCGCCATTCCGATGACTGCGGGTGCCGGTCCGGCGACGGACCGGCACCCGAATTCCCCCAGGGGAGAGGTGCGCACGTGGCGGGAAATCGCTACTCGACTCCGGCATTGAGCGCGAGTCCGCCGTCGACGACCAGAGTCTGGCCGGTGATCCACGCCGATTCGGCGGAAGTGAGGAAAGCGGCGGCCCCGCCGATGTCCTCCGGCACTCCCAGCCGGTTCATCGGGTATCGCGCTGCAGCTTCCTGCTCACGCCCCTCGTAGAGGGCCGCGGCGAACTTCGTCTTCACGACCGCCGGGGCGACCGCGTTGACGCGCACACTCGGCGCGAATTCGTGAGCCAACTGCGTTGTGAGATTGATCATCGCGGCCTTGCTGATGCCGTAGGCGCCGATGAAGGGCGAAGCAGACATTCCGGCGATGGAGGCGATGTTGACGATCGTCCCGCCGTTGTCCCGCTGCCACGCCGCAAAGGTGGACTGGGCGAAGCCGAGCGCGGAGATCACGTTGGTCTCGAAGACCTTGCGGGCCACGTCGAGGTCCAGCTCCGCGATCGGACCGAAGACCGGATTTGTGCCCGCGTTGTTCACGAGGTGATCGATCCGTCCGTAGGCCTCCATGACCTGTTCGACGGCGATCCGGCGGTGCTCGTCGTCGTGTGCCTTGCCGGCGACGTACATCGCGCGCTGCGGACCGAGTGAATCGACGGCCTCCTTGAGGGCGTCCTCGTTGCGGCCCGTGATGCACACGCGGTGCCCCCGGGCCATCAGCGCCTCGGCGACGCCGTACCCGATGCCCCGGCTGCCGCCCGTGACGATCGCGACCTCACCGCTGTCCTGCTGTGCTGCGTCCTGTGCCATGTTCTTCGACCCTCCGGTCAGTTGAGCGGGCCGCCGGCCACGTACAGCACCTGACCGGAGACGAAGCCGGCCTGCTCAGCGCTGAAGAAGGCGATGGCGTTGGCGATGTCGTCGGGACGGCCGACGCGCTGCACGGGGATCTGCGAGGCGGCGGCGGCCTGGAAGTCCTCGAAGCCCATGCCGACGCGCTCCGCGGTGGCCGCAGTCATGTCGGTGACGATGAAGCCCGGGGCGACGGAGTTGGCTGTGATGCCGAACTTGCCCAGCTCCTTGGCGAGGGTCTTGGTGAAGCCCTGCATGCCGGCCTTGGCCGCGGCGTAGTTGACCTGGCCGCGGTTGCCGAGCGCCGAGGAGGAGGAGAGGTTCACGATCCGCCCGAATCCGGCGTCGACCATGTGCTTCTGGCAGGCGCGGGACATCAGGAACGCTCCGCGCAGGTGCACGTTCATGACCGTGTCCCAGTCGGCGTCGCTCATCTTGAACAACAGGTTGTCCCGCAGCACGCCCGCGTTGTTCACGAGCACGGTCGGCGGGCCGAGTTCGTCGATGACCCGTGCGACGGCGCTGTCCACCTGCGCGGAGTCGGAGACGTCGCAGCCCACGGCGATGGCCTTGCCGCCATCGGCTGTGATCTTCTCGACCGTCTCCTTGCAGGCCGACTCGTCGAGGTCGAGCACGGCTACGGCGCGGCCCTCCGCCGCGAGCCGTACCGCTGTGGCCGCGCCGATGCCCCGCGCCGCACCGGTGACGATCGCGACGCGCTGGTCGGTGGTGGACATGCTGAGTTCTCCTCGCCCTGATGATTGGTGAGCAACCGCTTAGTACCTTGTGGCAGTCGTGACGCTATGAGTCCCGACACCCGCTGTCAACGGGTGCCCGTAGACATGAGATTCACCGCACCAGCAGCTCCAGCAGCCGCTCGGCCTCCGCCTCGGGGTCACTGGTCAGCCCGGTGTGCACGGGGCCCGGCTGCACCACCGTGCTGCGTGGAGCGACGAGCCAGCGGAAGCGGGTGCCGGGTGCCTCGTCCGCGGCCTGCCCGGCGGCGACCCCTCCGTGGCAGACGCCCTCGGCGGCGAGCAGCGCCGCACGTACGCCGTCCAGGTCCGCACCGGGATCGAGCGCACGCAGCCTCTCCTCGTCCAGATGCGTGCGGGCGACGACGAGCGACCTGGCACGGCAGTAGACGACCACGCCCGCGTTCATCGTCTCCCCCCGCTCGACGCGCGGGACCACACGCAGCAGCGCGTACTCGAACACCTCGCGCCCGGCGCCCTTCTCGGCGCTCACCGGCGTGCGCTCCGCTCGCCGCGCCGCCCGTGCGGCAGTTCTCCGGTCAGCCAGCCCGGCGCCCGCGAAGGGCCGTCGGGGCTCGGTTCGCCAATCGTGATCCGCTCGTGAAGACCGGGGACGCGTGCGGAGAGCGTCCTCACGTACGCGTCGCGCAGCTCGCCGGGGCCCGCGAATCCCGGCTCGTCCGCGAGCCATTCGTCGGGGACCGCGGCGGCGCACTCGGCGAGGAGATCACCGGTCACCCGTGGCGCCAGCTCCTCCGCCGCCGAGGCCACGTCCGGCCCGAAGGGGGCGAGTACATGGTCGGACGCGTCGTACGGTCTGGAGGCGCTGGACGAGGAGGCCGACGCCGAGGGCCAGTTGTGATGCCAGACGAGCGTCGCACCGTGGTCGATGAGCCACATCTCGCCGTGCCAGACGAGCAGGTTCGGATTGCGCCAGGACCGGTCGACGTTCCCCACCAGTGCGTCGAACCACACCACCCGGCCCGCCTCGGCCGCGCCCACGGCGAAGGCCAGCGGGTCCAGGCCCAGCGAACCGGGCAGGAAGTCCATGCCGAGGTTGAGGCCGCCGCTGGCCTTGAGCAGGTCCTGGACCTCCTCATCGGGCTCGCTCAGGCCGATGACCGGGTCGAGCTGGATGACCACCAGCTCCGGGACGCGCAGGCCGAGCAGCTGCGCGAGCCGGCCCGCGAGAACCTCGGCCACGAGTGTCTTGCGGCCCTGCCCCGCGCCGGTGAACTTCATGACGTACGTGCCGAGATCGTCCGCCTCGACGATCCCGGGCAGTGAACCGCCCTCCCGCAGCGGGGTGACGTAGCGGGTGGCGGTGACTTCGCGCAGCATCCGCTCAGGCTAGCCGTCCGCTCACCCACGCGGCACCGCCGATAATCGGGTGCCCCCGTTCCCGGGGCGGTGGGATCGTGCGCGCATGACTTCTCCCGGTATGCCCGGCACCCCCGGCACTGCTGCCCGCTCGTTCCCGGCCGAGGCCATGGCCGCCTTCCCCCGTCAGTTCGCCCGCACCCGGCGCTTCTCCCTCGGAACCGTGCGCCAAGTGACGCTCTCCCCGGACGGAAAGCGCGCGCTGTTCCTGCGCACGCGCAGCGGCGCCGATACCTCCTGCGGACTGTGGATACGGGATGCCGACGGGGAACGCCCCCTCGCCGACCCAGCGACGCTCGAGCCCGGATCCCCCGCGGGACCACCCACCCCCGAGGAGGCGGCACGGAGGGAGCGTGACCGCGATCTGTCCACGGGCATCACCGGGTACGCCACCGACGACGCCATGGAACTCGCCGTCTTCGCCGTGGACGGCAGGCTCTGGGCGGTACGTACGGGACAGGGCGAGCCTTTCGGCCTGCCGGCCGCCGGCCCGGTCACCGATCCCCGCCCCTCCCCCGACGGCCGGCTCATCGCGTACGTCACCGGCGGCGCGCTCCACGTCATGGTGGCGGACGGCACGGGCGACCGGTGTCTCGCGAGGCCAGGAGCGGACGACGAACGGACGGTCACCTACGGTCTGACCGACCATGTCTCGGCCGAGTCCCTGGGGCGCGGCCGCGGGTACTGGTGGGCACCCGACGGCAGCGCGCTGCTCGTCGCACGCGTGGACAACACACGCGTGCGCCGCCGCTTCCTCGGCGACCCGGCCGATCCGGGACGGCCGCCGCGCGTGCAGCACTACCCGGAGGCCGGCACCGCCAACGCCGATGTCTCGCTCCACCTGCTGCGCCTGGACGGGACGGCCGCCGAAGTCGACCGGGACCGCGAGGCGTTCGAGTACGTCGTGGCGGCAGGCTGGGACGCGCACGGCCCACTGGCCACCGTGCAGAGCCGCGACCAGCGCACCCTGCTGACCCTCGGGATCGACGCCGGGAGTGGTGCGACGCGGGTGCTCGCGCGGCAGCAGGACGAGCACTGGGTCGAGCTGCTGCCGGGCGCCTACTGCCGCACCGCGTCGGGAGCCCTGGTGCTTCCCCACGAGAGCGGGGACCAGCGCGGGCTGCGCGTCGGCGAGCAGGTGGTGACGCCGCCGGGGCTGCAGGTCTCCCGGGTGCTCGGCACCGACGGGGAGACGGTGCTGTTCAGCGCCGGCGACGACCCCCTGGAGACCCACGTCTGGTCCTGGTCCCCGGACAAGGAAAGCATCCCCATCAGCGACGGTCCGGGGCTGCACTCCGCGGTGCAGCGCGGCGGCACGGTGGTGCTCGACAGCCTCACGCCCGACGGCCCACGCGTGACGGTCACCCGCGACGGCGTCACCGCCGGCTCCATCCCCTCGCTCGCCGAGGAGCCGCTGATCCGGCGGCAGCCGGAACTGCTGACGCTGGGGGAACGGCGGCTGCGCAGCGCCCTGTTCGTGCCCAGCTGGTACGAGCGCGGCGCCCCTGACGCGTCCCCGCTTCCCGTGCTGGTCGCGCCCTACGGCGGACCGGGGATGAGGCTCGTGGTGCGGGCCCGCATCTGGCCGGCGCTGGTCGCGCAGTGGTTCGCGGAGCACGGCTACGCGGTGCTGATCACGGACGGCCGGGGTACGCCCGGGCGCGGCCCCTCGTGGGAGAAGGCGATCTGGGGCGACCAGTTCACTGCCGTACTGGAGGATCAGATCGACGCGCTGCACGCGGCCGCCGAGACCGTGCCGTGTCTGGATCTGAGCCGCGTCGGCATCCAGGGCTGGTCCTTCGGCGGCGCGCTGGCCACGGCGGCCGTCCTGCGGCGCCCCGACGTCTTCCATGCGGCGGTCGCGGGCGCTCCGGCAATCGACCCGCGCCTGTACGACACGCACTGGAAGGAGCGCTTCCTCGGTCACCCGGACCGGTACCCGGAACACTACGACCGCTGCACCCTGAGCAAGGAGGCACATCTGCTGCGGCGTCCTCTGCTGCTGGTGCACGGAACCGCCGACGACAACGTCGCATTCGCACACACCCTGCGGATGTCCGCGGCGCTGCTGGCCGCCGGACGGGAACACTCGGTGCTGCCGTTGCCCGGCCAGTCGCACATCGTAAGCGACCCTGTGACGGCCGAGCGGCTGCTCCTGACTCAATTGCTTTTTCTTGACAAAGCCCTTCGCAGTTGACCAGCCCGTGTGCAGGATTCACAGGGCAGAGGCAAGCAAAGGCAAATGCGTGCAGCTCCCGACAGAACAGGAAGTCCTCCATGACAGCATCGACCACCCGCAGGTCCGTGCTCGCCGCCGCGGGCGCCGCCTCGGCCGCCGTGACTCTCGCCGCCTGCGGATCGGGCGGCAGCGAGAGCAGCGACGAGAACGCCGGCGGTGACGGCGGCAGCGAGGCCGGGAAGGGCGAACTCGGCAAGGCCGCCGATATCCCGGAGGGCGGCGGCAAGGTGTTCAAGGAGCAGAAGGTCGTCGTGACCCGTCCCAGCGGGTCGGAGTACAAGGCCTTCTCCGCGACCTGCACGCACAAGGGCTGCTCGGTCTCGGAGGTGAAGGACGGGACGATCATCTGCCCCTGCCACGACAGCAAGTTCGACATCTCCGACGGCAGCGTCAAAGGCGGTCCCGCGACCAAGCCGCTTCCTCCTGCGAAGGTCTCCGTGAAGGGCGGCAACATCCACCTCGCCGAGGGCTGAGGTCCCGCCTCCCTGCCGTCGTCAGAGAGGCTCGCCGCGGCTACACCGCGATGTCGCGTGCGGCCTTCTCCAGCGCCGCCACTGCGGCTCTGATCGACGGCCTGCGGTCGGCGTCCTCCCGCCAGACCGCGTAGATGCGACGCCGCAGGGTGTGGTGCACGGGCACGAGCGCCACACCCTGCGGCACAGGTCCCCGTCCCAGCCGCGGGGTGACCGCGACACCGAGACCTGCAGCCACCAGCGACAGCTGCGTGTGGTGTTCCGCCGCCGTGTGCGAGAGGCGCGGTTCGATGCCCTCGGCGCGCAGCGTCCGCATCAGCCACTCATGGCAGAACTCGCCTTCCGGCCAGGAGATCCACTCCTCCTCCGCCACCTCCGTCAGCTCCAGGCGCCGTCGGCCCGCCAGCGGGTGGGCAGCGGGCATGGCGAGATCGACGGGGTCCTCCAGCAAGAGCACCCTGCTCAGCCCGGCGGGCAGTGAGAGCGCCCTGTTGTGCCAGTCCAGGACGATCGCGAGGTCGGTGCCACCTCGGATCAGCCGGGGCAGCGCCACTTCGGCCTCCGACTCCGTAAGGCGCGGCCGCAGTTGGGGATGCTCCCGGCGCAACTGCGTGAGGGCCGCGGGGAAGAGTCCCCGCGCGGCCGTGGGGAAAGCGCTCAGCAGCAACTCGCCCGCCGCCTGACCCCGGTGCGCCTCCAGGTCCGCCTGCGCGACCTCCAGCAGCGACAAGATCCTCTCGGCGTGCTCCGCAAGCAGCCGACCGGCATCCGTCAGCCGGACGCCCCTTCCGCTCCTGGACAGCAGTTGCTGTCCCGTCTCCCGTTCCAGCTTCGCCATCTGCTGGGAGATCGCGGACGTTGTGACGTACAGGGCATCGGCGGCCCCGCCGACCGTTCCGTGCACGGAGATCTCGTGCAGCACCCGCAGGCGCTCCAGATTGAACATGTAAGCAACGCTACGCCTTTCCGTCCACAGATACTCGCTTGTGCTAAGAGATGAGCGGCGGGATCGTTGCTCCCATGACCACGTCCACGCGGCCCTCGGGCAGTGCTCCTCGGCCGGCCACTCCCCCGCCCTCCGCAGGTGAACCGCAAGGGACGCCGCAGTCGCTGACGCCTCCGCCGCCGCGGCGCCTCCTCGACTGGCGTGTGCGCTTCGCCGTGCTGGCGCTGGTGTGGGGCTTCAGCTTCCTGTTCATCAAGGTCGGCACCGAGGCGTACGCACCGCTCCAAGTCGCCCTGGGCCGCATGGTGTTCGGGGCCGCGGTGCTCGCCGTGGCGCTGGCGGTCAAGCGCGAGCGTCTGCCCGGGCGCATGCGGATCTGGGGCCACCTGGCCGTCTCCGCGATCTTCCTCAACACCCTGCCGTACTCGCTCTTCGCCTACGCCGAACTCACCATCTCCTCCAGCCTGGCGGGCATCTGCAACGCCACCAGCCCGCTCTTCGGCATGCTGCTGTCGCTTGCCGCCCTCTCCGAGGACCGCCCCACACGCCGCAGAGTGGCCGGCCTGGTGGTCGGCTTCGGCGGTGTGCTGGTGGTGCTCGGCGCGTGGCGCGGATTCTCCGGGCAGGACCCGGCGGGTACGGCCATGGCCCTCGGCGCGGCCGCCAGCTACGCGGTCGGCTGGCTGTACGTGCGCCGAACCCTCGCCGACAGCCCGCACTCGGCACTGTCCATGTCGGGTGGGCAGTTGCTGCTCGGCTCGGCCCAACTGCTCGTGCTGACGGGGCTGTTCACGTCGCTGCCGACGCGCTTCGCGGTAGTGCCGCTGCTCGCGGTGCTGGCGCTGGGCGCTCTGGGCACAGGGCTCGCCTTCCTCATCCAGTACGGCATCGTCGCGGAAGTGGGCCCGACGACCGGGCAGATGGTCACCTACTTCATCCCCGTCATCGCGACGGTCGCGGGTGTGACCGTGCTCGGCGAACCTCTCACCTGGAACACTCCTGCCGGAGCGCTGATCGTGCTGCTGGGCGCCGCCCTCACACAGCTCGGGCCGCGTCGCGCACCGGATGCGGCAGCGAGCGGCGCGAACGACGGCGGCACACGTCAGTCGTAACGCCGGGCCGCGGCGGGACGGAGTGCGGCGGCGACGGCATCTGCGAGTTCCTCCGCGTCCTCCACCGTCAGCGGTGAGACGGTCAGGCGCACACCGGGCGGCGAAGCGAGCCGGAAGCGCGCCCCCGGAGCGACGGCCCAGCCCGACTGCAGAAGGCGTGTGACGGCACCCGTCTCGTCCGGCACCGGCACCCACACGTTCATGCCGCTGCGCCCGTGTGCCTCGACGCCGAGCGCCTCCAGTGCCCGTACGAGTGCGTTCCGGCGCTGCCCGTAGGAGCGCGCCACCGCCGCCACGTCGACCGCCCGCGTGTTCCAGAGGTGCAGTACGGCGTCCTGGAGGAGATGGCTGACCCAGCCGGGACCGAGCAGCTGGCGGCCGCGCACCCGGTCGAGAGTGACGGCATCGCCGGTGACGACCGCGAGCCGCAGATCGGGCCCGTACGCCTTGGCCGTGGAGCGCACCAGGGCCCAGCAATCGGTGCCGCCCGCAAGAGAGTTGAGGGGTTCCTCGACGATGCCGTGCCCGTGGTCGTCCTCAATGAGCAGCGTCCCGCGATACCGGGCGAGCACCTCACGCAGACTGCGGGCACGGACGGCGGTCACCGCAGCGCCCGTCGGGTTCTGGGCACGGGCCGTGACGATCAGGGCGCGAGCGCCCTCGCGCAGTGCACGCTCGGCCTCCTCGGGGAGCGGACCCTCGTCGTCGACAGCCACGGGCAGCGTCTTCAACCCGAGTGCGGGGACGAGATCGAGCAGGCTCCCCCATCCCGGATCCTCGACGGCGACGGCGTCTCCGGCGCGCAGGTGTGCCGCGAGGACCCTCTCGATGGCGTCGAGCGCCCCCGAGCTCACCGCGACCGGCCCGTCCGGCACACCATCCTCGTCCAGTTGACGGCGGGCCGCAGCGGCGAGCGGTTCGCTCACGGCCGGGTCGCCGTAGAGCGCCGCACGACGGGAGGCGTTGTCCGCCGCCGAGGAAAGGGCCGAATGCAGCGGCGGCAGCAGCCCGGTGTCGGGGTTGCCGGTGGAGATGTCCACGCATCCCACGGGCACTTCGGCACGGATGGCCTCCCGCGGTGTGCTGGCGGGCCGTTCGCGTACGCGGCTCCCGCGGCGCCCGGCCGTCTCGATGACTCCGCGTTCACGAAGGCTTCGGTACGCGGCCGCGACCGTGTTCGCGTTGACGCCCAGCTCGTGCGCCAACTCCCGCATGGGTGGGAGGAGTCGGCCCGGGGCGAGATCACCCACCCGCACGCCGTTCTCCACGCTCGCTGCGATCTCAGCTGCGCGCCGTCCCTCGATCCGGTATTCTCCTAGCACGAACGATATTCTGCACTAGTACAAAACGAAACGCAAGGGAGAGTTCCTTGGCGTACACCGTCCCTTCCCCGGGCACCTCCTCCGACCCGTACGTCCGCACGGAGCGCACCGTCCCCACTCGGCACCGCGAACGCGCCTCCTACGACCGCGAGTTGGTGCACTCGATCCTCGACGAGGACTACATCTGTCATCTGGGGTTCGTCCGCGACGGCGCACCGGTGGTTCTTCCCACGCTGTACGCCCGCAGGGGCGAGCACGTCTATCTGCACGGGTCCACGGGCTCGCGTCCGTTGCGGGAGGCAGACGCCGACGAAGGGCTGCCGGTATGTCTCACCGTCACCCGAGTCGACGGCCTCGTTCTCGCCCGCTCCGCCTTCCACCACTCGCTCAACTACCGCTCGGTGATGGTCCACGGGACCGCGTACCGGGTCACCAAGGACGGGGAACTCACCGCCGCCCTCGACGCCTTGGTCGACGGCGTGGTGCCGGGGCGCGCGGCCGACTCCCGCCGTGCCGACGCCAGGGAACTGGCCGCCACGGCCGTCCTGCGCCTTGATCTGGAGGAGGTCTCCGCGAAGATCCGTCAGGGCGGTCCATCCGACGACGCGGAGGACCTCGCTCTCCCTCACTGGAGCGGTGTCGTCCCTGTCAGCCGGGTCTACGGCACCCCCGTCCCCGCCGAGGATCTGGCTCCCGGCACGGAGCTGCCCGCGTACCTCAAGGGCCGCTGACGCGGGGGTGGTTCAGCCGGTTCAGCGCCGTGACATGCCGATGGGCGGCCCCGGTTCAGGCGTGGGCGTCGTCCGGCAGGGCACCGTCAACCGCCGTGCCGGACTCCGTCCCGCCGGATGCGACCGGCTCGTCCTGCTGCTGCTTGGGTGCCGAGCTCTGCGCGATGAAGGCACCGAGCAGCACCACGGCACCGCCCACGAGCTGTACGGGGGCGAGGTGTTCACCGAGCAGCACCCAGGCGAGCACGGTCGCGATGACGGCTTCGAGGCAGGCCACGACGCCGGCGACCTGCGGGGAGAGCCTGCGTACCGAGACGACTCCGGTCAGATACGCGGCGACCGTCGCCACCAGCACGATCCAGGCCAGCAGCACGAGCGCCGGCACCGTTCTGCCGTCCATGGGGGCCTGACTTGCCAGAACGTGCCATTCCATCTCCCACGGCCTGGCCAGCACGGTGAGCAGGAGCGCGCCGATGAGCAGGCCGTAGGCGATCACGCCCATGGGGTCGGAGGGGCGGCGACCGTCCGACCCGTCACTGCCGTGGTCCGAGAGCACGAAGTAGCCCACCTGACAGCAGGCCGCGCCCAGCGCCAGCAGCAGCCCCAAGAGGTCGAGCGTCAGCCCGGACCAGACGCGCACCACGCAGGCCAGGCCGCCCACGGCGAGGACGACGCCCACGCCCGCCGCCCGGCTCACGGGCCGTCGCTGTACGAACCGCACCCAGCCCAGCACCAGCGCGGGTGCGAGGTATTCGATGAGCAGGGCGACGCCGACGGGGATGCGGGAGAGCGCAGCGAAGTAGCACGCCTGCACACCGGCGACGGCGAGCAGGCCGAACCCGAGGAGAAGGCCGGGGCGTTCACGCACGAGCTCCCGGTGACGCCAGGCGAGGGGCAGCATGACGCAGGCCGCACCCGCGACCCGGAGCCAGGTCACATGAAGGGGCTCGAGACCGGCCTCGATCAGCGGTTTGGCTGCGGGTCCCGAACCTCCGAACGCGAAGGCCGAGACGAGCGCCAGCGTCAGACCGAGGCTTCCTCCGCGCACGGAAGGACCCGGCCGCGTCGTGTCATGCATGCGCCCATCATGTCAACGACCGACAGGAGTGTCACCCCTGATACTCATGACACTCGACGGGTGTCCAGTTCGCCCGGCCTCGGCCTTCTGACGCCGAGCCCCGTGGCGATTCCGCGCACATCCACTCCGGCGATACGCAGCACTTCCGCGGCACGGCAGTCCGCATCGGCGACCAGGCCGGCGAAGAGGTCGACGCCGTCCGCACGATCGGCGCCACGCGCCCTGACGCAGCCCAGCGCCACCTCCATCGCCATCACTGCAGCCGGCGACCAGCCCGGCAGCAGGCCCTCGTCGACTCCGGCACACGGGATGCCGGCCTTCTCCACCGAATGCCGCCAGCGCAGGCCGTATCCGATGCTGCGCTGCGCGAGATAGCCGAGGAGCTTCGCGGTCAGCGGACCTCCACCGCCGAGGAACGCCCGTACGACGGGATCCGATTCGAGAAGGCTGTGCAGCAGATGCGCGGTGTCCACGTCCCGGTCGCCACCCCTGGAGGCCCGTCGGCGCGCGGTCGCGACGACGGCTGCCAGCTGTTCGCTCAGCCGGTCCTCGATCACCGCGCCTGCCGCTCTGCCGGCAGGCACTGGGGGCGTACTGATGTCCACAGCACCACCACATCACACGCACATCCGGCCACACATCCCCGCCGCGGGGCATATGCGCGTACCCCGATGGGAGGTGCGTGCCGCAGGGGCCTCCTCCTTGAGGAGGAGCACGGCCTACTAGGGCTTCAGGGTGGGCATGAAGGAACCGAATGCCCGGAAGGTCGCGTCTTGTTCTCCAACAGCCCCCCATACGGCAGCACTTGGAGATTTCCATGGCCGCTCACCATGCACGCTCCGTTCTCGCCGCGCTCGCCCTCGGAGCCGCTGTGACCGTCAGCGGATGCGCGGGGTCCGCCTCCTCCTCCAATTCACCGGCGTCCGTGGACGGCACGGACCCCGGCTCCACCGCGTCCCCGCGTCCGTCCGACTCCTCCGTGGGCTCCGCCAAGGCGCCCGGCGCCCAGGACGCTCCGGGAGACGACCGGGACCGCCCCGGAGACACCGGCAGCGGAGCGGACCGGCCTCGCTGGTGCACCACGGAGGCACTGACGGTTTCGCTGCAACCGGGACAGCCCGCCGCGGGAAACCGCTACGCCGCCCTCGTCCTCACCAACTCCTCCTCGGCCCCCTGCCGTACGCAGGGCTGGCCAGGGCTCCAGTTGACCGGCGAGAACGGCGGGAAGATCCCCACCGAGGTGGTACGGGACAACTCCGTCCCCTCCCGCCAGATCACCCTCTCCCCCGGCGGGCACGCGACCGCGCGGCTGCACTGGACGATCGTGCCCGGCGAGGGCGATCCCGATGACGGCCGGTGCCCCGAACCAAAGGCGGTGCGCGTGATCCCGCCGGACCAGCGCACCGCGAGGACGGCATCGTGGAAGTTGGGTGAGGTGTGCGGCGCCGGCGAGATCGACGTCCGGCCGCTGCTGCCGGGGGCAGGACCCCCCAGCTGACAGTCGGCTCACGGCCCCGCGCGCCGCGCGCACACCCCCGCGGTCACTCCTCCTCGGCGAGGATCAGATAGAGCTTCTTGCGGGCGTCGTTGACGACCCCGAGCGCCTTCTCGCGCTGCTCCGGCGTGCCGTTCGCCCACACCTGCTGGAAGGCGCTGACCAGTGCACCGCCGGCCTTGCGCACCTCGTTCATGGCCTCCCAGTCGATGCCGCGCCCGGCCTCCTCCCAGGGGGCCTCCGGACCGGCTTCGACCTCCTGCCGGCCGGCGTCGGTGAGGGAGAAGAGGTTCTTGCCGCCCTCACTGGCGCTGCTGATGAGCCCCTCGTCCTCCAGCAGCTGGAGCGTCGGGTACACCGAGCCGGGGCTCGGCTTCCACGCGCCGCTGCTGCGCTCGGCGATCTCCTGGATCATCTCGTAGCCGTGCATCGGCCGGTCCTTGAGGAGCGCCAGGATCGAGGCCCGCACATCGCCTCGGCGTGCGCGCCCGCGCGGCCCTCCTCGACCCCGGCCTCTCGGCCCGAAGGGCGGACCGTCGCCGAAGGGCGGACCGAAGGCACCGAAGGCCCGGCGCTCGGACGGGCCACCGAAACCGGCCGGGCCGCAGTATCCGGGGCCACGACCATGTCCGCGGCCACCAGGTCGCTGTTCTTCCTTACGCATGATGAATCCCTTCCATGATCCGTCTTCGACAGACGTTGACCTGTCGTGATGGATCAACGATATATCGGCGATGCTCGTATGGCAACACCCGGCCGATGAGGTCGACCTGTCTCAGCGGAGGTGGAGTCGATCTCACCCAACGGTGCGCGGATGCGGTTGTCCCGTCGTCAGGTACCGGTCCACCTCCGCCGCATTGGCCGTCGCACGCGACGGCCACCCTCGCCTAACGTGCCGGCCCATGAGGATCCGTACAGTCGACGCCTTCACCGACCGCCCCTACCGCGGCAATCCCGCCGCGGTCGTGCTGCTGGAGGAGGAGACCTTCCCGTCGGACGAACGCATGCAGAGGGTCGCCAACGAGATGAACCTCTCGGAGACCGCCTTCGCGCACCCGCTCCCCGGCGACGCCGAGGCCGACTGGGCCCTTCGCTGGTTCACCCCGGCCGCGGAGGTCGACCTGTGCGGTCACGCCACGCTGGCCACGGCACACGTCCTGCACAGCGATGGCCTGAGCTCCGGAACCGTGCGTTTCCGCACCCGCAGCGGGGTGCTCACCGCGGCGCCCGCTGCGGGCGGTGCGATCACCTTGGACTTCCCCACGGCCCCGCTGACACCGGCCCCGGCGCCTCCCGGTCTCGCCGACGCCCTCGGCACCGAGCCGATGTCGGTGCACGACACCGGGACGCTGGGCGATCTCCTCGTCGAGGTGGCCGACGAGGGGACGCTGCGCACCCTCGCCCCCGACAGCATCGCCTTGGGCCGTCTCCCGCACAGGGGCGTCATCGTCACCGCGATCGCGGAGGGCGGCGCCGAACACGGGAGCGGCGACCAATACGACTACGCCTCGCGGATGTTCGCACCCTCCGTCGGCATTCCCGAGGACCCGGTCACCGGCAGCGCCCACACGGCGCTGGCCCCACTGTGGTCCGCGCGGCTAGGCCGTGACTCGCTGACGGGCCTTCAGCGCTCCGCGCGTACGGGACTGGTGCGTACGACACTGCGTGGCGAGCGCACCGAGCTGACCGGAGCGGCAGTCACAGTCCTCGACGCCCGACTCTGCGCCGGGTGGTGACCGCCCCGCGGCCCGCCGGTGACCGTTACGGCGTGGGCAGCCAGTCCACCTTGCCCGCGAAGAGCGCGTAGCCGGCGAAGGCCACGATGTCGATCAGGGCGTGGGCCACCACCAGCGGCCCGACGCGCCCCCAGCGCCGGTACAGCAGGACGAAGATCACGCCCATCGCCATGTTGCCGAGCAGCCCGCCGATGCCCTGGTACAGGTGGTACGAGCCGCGCAGCACCGCGCTCACCGCGAGTGCGGCCCAGGGTGAGAAGTTCAGCTGCCCGAGCCTGCGCAGCAGGTAGCCGACGGCGATCACCTCTTCCAGCACGGCGTTCTGGATGGCGGAGAGGACGAGCACGGGAATGCGCCACCACACGTGCGGCAGCGATTCGGGCACCACGGTGAGATTGAAGCCGGCCTGCAGAGCCCCCAGATAGAGGACGAGTCCGCTCCCGCCGATGGCGGCGGCGAGCACCGCGCCGCGCCCCAGGTCGAATCCCGGCCTGCTCCGGTCGAACCCGAGCGAGCGGAGCCCGCCCGCGCCCTCCCGCGTGAGGAGATGGGCCACCAGCACCACCGGTACCAGCGCGGTGGCGATCCCGAAGAGCTGCCAGGCCAGGTCGAGCCACGGCCGGTCAGGAGCGCGCGAGGTGTTCAGGCGTGCGGCCTGATCGGCGAGAGCCCCGGAAGCGGTCAGCGAGCCGATGAAGCTGATGAGCGCGGAGACGGCGCTCGCACCGAGCGACAGCGCCAGCACCAGCAGCGTCTCGTGCCGCAGCGTGCGCGCCGAAAGCTCCTCGGACGCCGGGAACCGAGCGGGGTCGCTCGCTTGCGACTGCACACATGCCTCCAGTTCACCGGTCCGCGACAGCCGGGGACGTGCATAGCTTGCCGGACGGCGCCGGGGCGTGCGAAGCGGGGTCGGTCACCCGTTGCACACCCGCCCGTACGCGGCGTCTACGGGCCGGGGGTCCAGGTGTGCACCGGCTCTCCCGTGCGTGCAAGCTCGCAGTAGCGCCGCGTGACCGCCGCGAGCGCCTTCTCCCGCTCGAGGCCGGATTCGACGGCACGGTGGTAGGCGTCCGTCTGCCACGACGCCCCGTTGACGCGGCGCCGGCAGCGTTCCTCGATGACACCCAGGCAACGGTCGCTGTCGGCGCTCTCGACGCCCCACGCCTCCAGCCCGGCGGCGGCGAGCGGAAGCAGTTCCTCCTGCACGAGCCGAGTCGCCGGCATCGTCACCAGACCGCCGGGACGGCCGTGGCGCGGCCAGGTCAGCTCCGCCTCGATGCCGTGCCGGCAGGCCGCGTCGAAGTTCGCGGAGGCGACGCCGAAGGGCAGCCGCGACCAGACGGGACGGGGCTCGTCGGCGAGGCTGCGCACCAGCCCGTAGTAGAGGGCGGTGTTGGCGAGCACGTCCGTGACCGTGGGGCCCGCGGGCAGCACCCGGTTCTCCACGCGCAGATGCGGCACGCCCTCGCTCACCGCGTACACGGGTCTGTTCCAGCGGTAGACCGTGCCGTTGTGCAGCACCAGCTCGGGCAGGCCCGGAGTGCTGCCTGCCCTCAGCACGCTGTGCGGATCCTCGTCGTCGCAGATGGGCAGCAGCGGTGGGAAGTAGCGCAGGTTCTCCTCGAAGAGGTCGAACGCCGAACCGATCCACCGCTCGCCGAACCAGGTGCGCGGCCGTACGCCCTGTGCCCTCAGCTCGTCCGTGCGGGTGTCGGTCGCCTGCAGGAAGACCGGGATGCGCGACTCCCGCCACAGCTCCCGGCCGAAGACGAAGGGCGAGTTGGCACCCATCGCGACCTGCACGGCGGACACCGCCTGGGAGGCGTTCCATACATCAGCGAAACGTTCCGGCGTCACCTGCAGATGGAGCTGCACCGAGGTGCACGCCGCCTCGGGCGCGATCGAGGCGGAGGTCCGGCTCAGCCGCTCGACGCCTTCGATGTCGAGGACGACCTCCTCGCCCCGCGCGGCCATGATTTGGTTGTTGAGCAGGGTGTAGCGGTCCACCGCGGTGAGGTTCGAGGAGACCAGGTCCTCGTCCGTGAGAGTGGGCAGGATGCCGATCATCACGATCCCGGCGCCCACCTCCTTGGCCTGCCGGTCCGCGTAGCCCAGACCGGTGCGCAGCTCCTCCGCGAGCTGGTCGAACACCCGCCCGGCCAGGCGGTGGGGCACGATGTTGACCTCGAGGTTGAACTGCCCCAGCTCCGACTGGAAGTCCTGGCTGCCGATGCGCTGCAGCACCTCCGCGTTCATCATGCGGGGCATCCCGTCGGCGTCCGCGAGATTGAGCTCGATCTCCAGGCCCATGAGGTTGCGGGGACGCTCGAACCGCTTCTCCTCCAGGAGAACCTCGAACGCCTCCAGGCACTCCTTCAGCTTCCGCCTGTACCGATGCCGAGCGGACAGGTCGAACCCGTCGGAGACGACCTTCTCACCCATCGGGGTGTCCCTCCTCGATACGGCCGCTTGGTGTCAGCCATGATGCCCGTCGAGCCTGCGGATAACGCCTCGACGATCTCCACGTACCCGCCTGCCGGGAACCTCTCACCTGCGCCGAACGGCATGTTCCGGAGGCATGCGGCAGTGGTCCAAGACCACGCGCACAGTCCTTGTGGGAAACGCAGACGGGATCCGGCCGACCACGTCGGTGCGATCCCGCCAGGCCACAGGGCCTCCCGCCGCGGCAGACGTGGTCAAGTGCCGTGCAATACCGACCGGATAGCGTCTTGAAACGAAAATGGTGCACCGTTAGCCGAAATGGTGATGTAACACCTTTCGTATAAGCTCCGGTACGGATCGAGACGCGGTATCACCGGACCGGCCGGTGCCCGCAGTCGACGGTCAAGCCGCCGCTTCGCGGCACCTCCCCACGCCGACAGTGCCGTCCGCGCCATGCCGAGCACCACGTGGCTCCTCAGTGAGAGGTGGCGATCCACCATGCCGCTCCACGTTCCTTCCGCCCCGGCTCCCGCAGCACGCAGCGTCCTCGCGGCCCTGCGCGCGCCGGCCACCGCCCACCGGGGACACGCACCTGTCGACGCCGACGATGCCAGGCCTGCGCTTGAGATCGAACTCCCACTGCCCGTACACGAGTTGGCCGACTTCGGCCCACCGAACGCGGCCCCCTACACGCGTCTGACCGGCTGGCGCTTCCTGCTGCGGGAGAAGGACTCCCCTGCCGGGTCCGCGGCGGTGGGGGCGGCGGAGACGCTGCTGACCTCCGACGGCTGGGCCTTCGCGTACTTCTGCGGCGGCCCGTACGTCGCCTCGTCCCAACGGGTCCTGCGACAGGCCGAGTCGCTCCCCGGACTCCACCAGCCGCGGCTGCTGTCCGTTCCCCGGCTCTACATGCTCACCCTCTGGCTGCACGGAAACGCCACGGCGGAGATCGACGAGGGTGCTCCGCAGCCGTCGGACCTGCTCATCCCCCTGGCGCCCGCTCCCCCTGGCATCGCGGCCCACGTTCCGCACCGCGCCGACGCGCTCCTGCCGCTGCTGACCAGACGTTCGGTTCCGGCAACTCCCCTGCTGAGAAGCGGCAGGTGAGTCTCGTGGGATACCGTACGCGGTGCCTGTTGCGGTGATCCAGGGCGGCTTCCCCGTTGCACGTATACGGCAAACCACCCGTAAGTGCGGATCAGTTGACGGTAACCACCCGCACGAGTGATGCGTCTCCCCTGGTTGAGGAGCGGTGACACGAAATCCCTGCGGAATCTCCTCCGCAGGGGAACACTGGGACCGGAACGAGGGGCGGCCATGGACATCGTGACCAGCCGCACGGACATCACGACACAACGGAAGACGACAGCGACAATGTGCCAGCACCAGCCACCTTGCCCGACAGCCGAGTCCGCCGACCGGGAGGCCGCACACCCTGTGGCCCACTTCCCGGAGCAGGGCTGGAGCCTGCTGTGCAATGGCGTCCTCCTCTTCGAGGACACGGGCGAGCTTCTCCCGGACGGCAAGATCATCGACCCGCACCGTCCGCTCGACAGCCGCAACATCGCCACCGCTGCCTGATCCCTCAGCAGCCACAGGCCAGGGCCGGCCCGGTGTGACACCGAACCGGCCCTGACACACGCGGTTTTCGTTCCTCGGCGCTTCCGACGCTCCCGCGCCCTCAGCCGTCGTACTCCTCCACCGGCGGGCAGGAGCACACCAGATTCCGGTCGCCGAAGGCGCCGTCGATACGCCGCACCGGCGGCCAGTACTTGTCGGAAGCGCTGACCCCGGCAGGGAAGACGGCCACCTCCCGCCCGTACGGGTGCTCCCAGTCCCCGCTCAACTGCCCCGCGGTGTGCGGCGCGTTGCGCAGCGGGTTGTCCTCGGCGGGCCACTCCCCCGATCCGACCTTGTCGATCTCAGCGCGGATCTCGATCATCGCCTCGCAGAAGCGGTCGAGCTCCGCCAGGTCCTCGCTCTCGGTGGGTTCCGTCATCAGCGTCCCCGGCACCGGGAACGACATGGTCGGAGCGTGGAAGCCGTAGTCGATCAGCCGCTTTGCCACGTCGTCGATGCTCACGCCGGTCTGCTTCGTCAGCGGCCGTACGTCGATGATGCACTCGTGCGCCACGAGCCCGTGCGGCCCCGTGTAGAGCACCGGGTAGTGCGGTTCGAGGCGCTTGGCGATGTAGTTGGCCCCGAGTACGGCAACCTGCGTGGCGCGGCGCAGCCCCTCGGCTCCCATCAGCCTCACGTACGCCCATGAGATCGGCAGGATTCCCGCCGAGCCCCAGGGCGAGCCGGAGATCGGACCGATGCCGCTCGCCGGTCCCGCGGCGGGCTGGAGCGGGTGGTTGGGCAGGTGCGGGGCCAGGTGCTCGCGCACACCGATCGGACCGACACCGGGCCCGCCGCCGCCGTGCGGGATGCAGAAGGTCTTGTGCAGGTTCAGATGGGAGACGTCGGCCCCGAACCTGCCGGGACGCGCGAGCCCCATCAGTGCGTTGAGGTTGGCACCGTCCACGTAGACCTGCCCGCCGGCGTCGTGCACGGCCGCGCAGATGTCGGTGATGTGCTCCTCGAAGACGCCGTGCGTGGAGGGGTAGGTGACCATCAGCACGGACAGCTCGTCGCCGTGCTGCTCGATCTTCGCGCGCAGGTCGGCGGTGTCCACGTCGCCGTCCTCGCTGGTCTTCACGACCACGACGCGCATGCCCGCCATGATCGCGCTCGCCGCGTTCGTGCCGTGTGCCGAGGAGGGGATCAGGCACACATTGCGCTGGTCGTCGCCGCGCGAGCGGTGGTACGCGCGCACGGCCAGCAGTCCTGCCAGCTCGCCCTGGGATCCGGCGTTGGGCTGCAGGGATACCTTGTCGTAGCCGGTGATCTCCGCGAGCTGGTCCTCGAGCTGATGGATGAGCGCCAGGTAGCCCTCCGCCTGCTCGGCCGGAGCGAAGGGGTGCAGACCGGCGAACTCGGGCCAGGTGACGGCCTCCATCTCGGTGGCGGCGTTGAGCTTCATGGTGCACGAGCCGAGCGGGATCATTCCGCGGTCCAGTGCGTAGTCCCGGTCCGCGAGCCTGCGCAGGTAGCGCAGCATCGCCGTCTCGGAGCGGTATTCGTGGAAGACCGGGTGGGTCAGATAGTCCTCGGTGCGCAGCAGCGCCTCGGGCAGCGCGTCCGCGGTAAGAGCGTCGTCCAGCTCGCCTGCGTCCGCTTCGACGCCGAACGCGGACCAGACTGCCTCCAGCTGGGCCCGGCCCGTGGTCTCGTCGCAGGCCATACCCACGTGGTCCGCGTCCGTCTCCCGCAGGTTCACGCCCGCCTCGCGCGCACGGGCCACGATCTCGGCCGCGCGTCCGGGGACCCGCGCCGTGACGGTGTCGAAGTAGCTGCCGTGCACGATCTCGACTCCGCCTCCGCGCAGCCCCTCAGCGAGCAGGGTGGCGTAGCGGTGGGTACGGCGGGCGATGTTGGCCAGGCCCTCCGGCCCGTGGTGCACCGCATACATCCCGGACATCACGGCAAGCAGCACCTGGGCGGTGCAGATGTTGCTGGTGGCCTTCTCCCGGCGGATGTGCTGCTCACGGGTCTGCAGGGCGAGGCGGTAGGCCTGGTGGCCGTCAGCGTCCTTGGAGACGCCGACGAGGCGACCGGGCAGGCTGCGGGCGTACTTGTCGCGCACCGACATGTAGCCGGCGTGCGGCCCGCCGAAGCCCATGGGCACGCCGAAGCGCTGGCTGGAGCCGACCGCGATGTCCGCGCCGAGCGACCCGGGCGAACTGAGCAGCGTGAGAGCGAGCAGGTCGGCTGCGACGGTCACGATCGCACCGATTCCGTGCGCCTGGTCGATGACGGCACGGTGGTCCCGCACGGCGCCGGAGGCTCCGGGGTACTGCAGGAGCAGCCCGAAGACGCCGCGCTCGGCCACATCGGCCGGGATCCCGTCGCTCAGGTCGGCGACGACGACCTCGACGCCGGTCGGTTCCGCCCGGGTCCGGATGACGGCGATCGTCTGCGGCAGGCAGTCGGCATCCACGAGGAAGACGCCCTGCTTGACCTTGCCGACCCGGCGGGAGAGCGCCATGGCCTCGGCGGCCGCAGTGGGCTCGTCGAGGAGCGAGGCACCCGAGGTCGGCAGGCCCGTCAGGTCGGCCACCATGGTCTGGAAGTTGAGCAGGGCCTCGAGGCGGCCCTGCGAGATCTCCGGCTGGTAGGGCGTGTACGCGGTGTACCAGGCGGGGTTCTCCATGACGTTGCGCAGGACGACCGAGGGGGTGAAGGTCCCGTAGTAGCCGAGGCCGATCATCGACGGAAGCACCTGGTTGCGGGCCGCGAACTCCCGCAGCTCCGCGATCACTTCGGCCTCGGTACGGCCGGGAGGCAGGTTCAGGGCCTCTTTGCTCTTGATCACGTCGGGGACGGCGGCGGCGGTCAGCTCGTCGAGTGAGCCGTAACCGACCTGGGCGAGCATCTTCGCCTGGGCACCAGCGGCTGGGCCGATGTGCCGCCGTTCGAAAGGAGTTCCGCGTTCCAGATCGGCGAGAGGGATGCGGTTGGCAGTCATCTGCGGGGGCCTCCTGGTCACTGTGACCTACGGGGACACCACGGCGCTGGTGCCCGGACGGCCTCCCCCTCTGTCATCTCAACCTGAGAGTTTCACCGGTCCGCCCCGGCTGAGCGGAGACCCGGCTTTCACCGTCGGTGAGGAGGAGCCCAGGCACTGCTCGGCCCGCCCTGCTTTCCAGAGTGACCTCACCCGCGCGGTACGTGAGCCTGAGAGATTCCGGGGAGGAGTTGCTCCTTCGGCGCCCCCGGCTGATGCCGGAGGACTCTCCCGCTCGGGGTCCACAGCCACTTCGAGCCTACCAGCGCTTCCTCCCTCAGGACCCGGGTGCACTCGGGTGGCCAACCGCTGAAATGTGCCTTTGGGTGGTAATACGGCTTGTACGACCGGCTCCCGGCGTCCTCGGCGCCCCCGCAGCACGCTGTTGCGCGGCAGTACGGCAAGGCCGAGGAGGGGGTTCGCCAGATCACCAGACCCCAGGGCCGGCCTCGTCCCGTGACGCACCCGGTGCCCCTGAACCACGACTTGGAGGGACCGTGCAGAACGACATCGATCCACGGAGCCTTATCGGGCGCAGAGCACTCGACAGCAGCGGCTGCAAGATCGGAACGGTCGGCGAGGTGTACCTCGACGACGCGACGGGCGAGCCGGAGTGGGCGGCCGTGCGCACGGGCTTCTTCCGGCGCGAGACCCTCGTACCGCTGGAGCCGAGCGAACTGGTCGGCGGCATCCTCCACGTCCCTTTCGAGAGGGCGCTGGTTCGCAGCACACCTGTGCTCGGCGTGGGCAGACACCTCTCCCCCCGCCAGGAGCTCCAGCTGTATCTCCATTACGGGCTGGACGTGCCGCCCCCGGCCGAGTCCGTCGGCCCGGAGCCCTCCTCACCGGCGTCGACGTCCTCCTCGCCCCCGCCGGACAGGGACTTCGGACGGATAGCCGGGACCGAAAGCTGAGACGGTTCCCCCGAACGGCCCAACCCATCCGTCCGCTTCCGCCGCGCCATCGCCGCGAGCGGCGGCGGTTCGGCCGGCTCCAGAGCAGGATCGTCGACGGAGTAGGTCCGCACTCGGCCGGGCGCGGACCCAGGATCCTCGAACCTCACGGTGACCCGGCCGAGGCCGCTGCCCTGCACCCAGCCATGACCGCGATCCGCATGCGTGACGTCCCGGCCCGGCACCCAGCGCCGGTCGGCCGGCACCTCCGGCTCCTCCGGCACGGCCGTCGGTCCCTGCGCCTCCCCCGGGCGGCCGGCTGTCGCGGCTTCCGCTGCTGCCGCGGCGTCCGCGTCGGCCTGTGCCTGTGCGAACAGGTCCTCCTGAGTGAAGTCGGCCAGACCGCTGACGCCGACACCCAGCAGGCGCACCCCGGCGGTGGTGTCCACCGTGTCGAGGAGCCTGGCCGCGGCCTCGCGGACCACGCCCGTGTCGTCGGTGGGTCCGCGCAGCGTCTCCGAGCGCGTCAGGGTCGAGAAGTCGTAGCTGCGAACCTTGATCACAACCGTGCGTCCGGACCTCCCGGCCGCACGCAGCCGCTCCGCGCAGCGTTCGGCGAGGCGCGCGAGGTGGGCCTGTACGAGCGCCCTGTCGGTGAGGTCGACGTCGAAGGTGTCCTCCACCGACACCGATTTCGCGTCGCGCTCCGCGATCACCGGCCGGTCGTCCCAGCCGTTCGCCATCGCATAGAGCGAAGTGCCGTGCGCCCTGCCCAGAAGTCTCAGCAGCTCCGCCTCCCCTGCCTCCGCCGTGTCCCCGACCGTGGTGATACCGGCACGGCGCAGCACCTCCGCCGTGGCCGGACCCACACCGGGCAGGGTGCGTACGGGCATCGGACCGAGCAGCTCCCGTTCCGTGCCCGGCTCGATGACGACGAGCCCGTCGGGCTTGGCCTGCTCCGAGCCGATCTGGGCGAGCATCTTCGAGCCGGCCAGTCCCACGGAGCCGCTGAGCCCCGTCATCTCGCTGATCGTCTGCCGCAGCCGCTCACCGACCGCTCGTACGGCCGGGGACGCCGAGCCCTCGGTGAGCGCCTCGCCGGCCTCCAGGTCGACGAAGGCCTCGTCGAGGCTGAGGGGCTCCACGAGCGGCGACAGCCCGCCGAGGATCTCCATGACGGCCTCGCTGACGTCCCGGTAGAGGCTGAAGCGAGGCGCGAGATAGGCGGCATTCGGGCACAGACGGCGGGCCTGCCCCATGGGCATGGCCGAATGGACGCCGAAGATCCGCGCCTCGTAGGAGGCCGTGGCGACGACTCCGCGCGGCCCGAGCCCGCCGACGACCACGGGCTTTCCGCGGAGGCTGGGCTTGGATGCCTGCTCGACGGCAGCGTAGAAGGCGTCCATGTCCAGATGGAGGATCGTCGGAGCGCTTCTCACATTGGTCGATGGTGCCGCATGGGACCGACAGTCAGCCTGCGCGGTTGCGCCGCCGTGCCAGTTCGTCCCCGGGGTGGTCACCGACGATGGTCTCGCCGGTGTCGACGTGTTCGCCGTGCAGCTGCGCCAGGGCTCCCTCGACGTCCTTCCACACCACGCCGACGGCAATCCCGAACACGCCTTGCCCGCCCTGCAGCAGGTCGACCACTTCGTCGGGCGAGGAGCACTCGTAGACGGTGGCTCCGTCGCTCATCAGCGTCATCTGGGTCAGGTCGGTACGGCCGCGGGTGCGCAGATGCTGGACGGCGGTGCGGATGTTCTGCAGCGAGACGCCGGTGTCCAGCAGCCGCTTGACGATCTTGAGTACCACGATGTCGCGGAAGCTGTAGAGCCGCTGGCTTCCGGATCCGTAGGCGGGACGGATGCTCGGCTCCACGAGCCCTGTGCGCGCCCAGTAGTCGAGCTGGCGGTAGGTGATCCCTGCGGCCGAGCACGCGGTGGGGCCGCGGTATCCGATGAGTTCCGGCGATTCCTCCGTGGATCTCTCCCCCTGCAGCGGGCCCGCCGAGCCCCCGCGAGGAGGGGCGTCGCCCGCCGCCATACCGTCGCCGGTATCTCTCACGCCGACCTCCGTCCTCCGCATCCCGGGGCATGACCGGGACCTGCCTCACCGAAGGTAGGCAGTCACCCGTGGTGCGTCAACGATCGCCACACTCGGCACGCCGGGTGAAAATGCCCCAAGGTGTGGTTTCCCGTAACCGCAAGCAGGGAAGACGTGACGGTTTGCGGTCGCCGGGGCCCGTCATGGGCCGCACGCGGCGACGGGATCACTGGCTGCTGGTGCCGAAGTCCTCGGGCGAGATCTGGTCGAGGAACTCGCGGAACTTCTCCACCTCGTCCTCCTGCTCGTCCGGGATGGCGATGCCCGCGTCGTCCAGCACACCCTCGCTGCCGTAGATCGGCGTACCGGTGCGCAGAGCCAGCGCTATGGCGTCGGACGGCCGCGCGCTGACCTCGACCCCGCTGGCGAAGACCAGCTCGGCGTAGAAAACGCCTTCTCTCAGGTCCGTGATGCGGACAGCGGTGAGCTCCTGGCCCACAGCCTCCAGGACGTCCTTGAACAGATCATGGGTGAGCGGGCGCGCAGGCGTCATGCCCTGCTGCGCGAAGGCGATCGCGGTCGCCTCCCCAGGGCCGATCCAGATGGGGAGGTACCGGTCGCCACCCACTTCACGCAGCAGCACGATCGGTTGGTTGGAGGGCATTTCGACCCGGACACCCACAACGTCGAGCTCGTTCACACAGCAACCCTAGGCCGTGCCCCGCCTGTTTGGGTAGTCGGGACCCGCCCTCAGCTGTCGTGTGAACCTACTCACCCGGGCGGCCGCCCGAGTCGGGGCCCTCAGCGGGCCGTACGTACAGCGCCGCCTGCACAAAGACCTCGTAAAGCCGTGCGGACAAGTCCGCCAGCCGGGCACCCATCGGCACGGCGCTGCCGCCGGTACGGGCATCAGCATGGCGATCCGGCGGCGCTACGGCGCTCTCAAGCAGGCCCGCCTGATGCTCGGCGGCGGCCTTCATCGCGTGCAGCTGCCGTGGCGGGATTCCGTGGCGGCCGAGCTCGGAGACGATGCGGGCGACGGCCACGGCGGCCTCGTCGTAGGAGCCGTCCGGGTACGGGGAGAGAAGGCCGTGTGACTCCCATTCCGCGAGCTCGGGCTCCGTCACGCAGGCGGCAGCCAGCAGCTGCTCCGGGCCGATTCGGGCCGCGGGATCGGAAGGCCCCTCACGCCATGTGCCCTGGCTGCTCCGCTGGGGTGCCCTCGTCGGCGGCAACGGGCACTCGTCCCCGGAGACGGAACCCAGGCGTTCCTTGATCACCCTCAGAGGGAGGTAGTGATCACGCTGCATCCGAAGGACGTCCCGGAGCCGCTCCACGTCCACGCCGCTGAACCAGCGGTGGCCCGACGGAGACCGGCGCGGCGCCACGAGGCCCTGCGTCTCCAGAAATCGGATCTTGGAAACCGTGACCTCGGGGAACTCCTCGCGGAGCACACGCAGTACGCCTCCGATGCCCAGCGGCCCGCTGTCCGCCTCCGCGGTGGCACCGTCGCCGGCGCCACCGGGCGGTGTGTGCTCCATGCCCTGCCGGAAGGTCAGACCGTGCGCTTGCTCGCGAAGAAGACCAGCCGGAACTTGCCGATCTGAACCTCGTCACCGTTCGCCAGCGGTACGCCGGCCTCGATGCGCTCCCGGTTGACGTAGGTGCCGTTGAGGCTGCCGACGTCGGAGACGGTGAAGACACCGTCCTGTCCGCGCCGGAACTCCACGTGACGCCTCGAGACGGTCACGTCGTCCAGGAAGATGTCGCTCTCGGGGTGACGGCCCGCGGTGGTCAAGTCGCCGTCCAGCAGGAAGCGGCTGCCCGAGTTGGGGCCTCGGCGGACCACCATGAGGGCGGAGCCCAGGGGCAGGGCGTCGACCGCGGCCTGAGCCTCGGGGGACAGCGGCGGGGTCTGCTGCTGCCCGGTGACCTCTGCCTCGTACGCCTCCAGCCCGGAGATCGAGATCGTGGAGGTCGTCTCGGAGGAACCCTCGGCCACGGGAGCACCACCCCGGAGCGGTGCCCCGCAGTTGGAACAGAACCGGCTCGCCTCGGCGACCTGGGTCCCGCACCTGCTACACACCGGCACGGCAGATCCTCCACCTGTACTTGAGGTTGATGGTGCACCGGAACCTATGCGGCCCGACGCTGCGGGGTCAACCGAATCCCCGCCCTGACCACCCGCATGGCCACCGCCGGCAGGGGTGATCTCGTCGCGGAACAGCGGGCGTCCCGCGCCCTCGCCGTCGTGGGCCGCCACGGAATCGTGATGCCGGGCGGTCCGGCGCCGCGCGGCGTCAGCGCCGTGCTCCTGGCGGCTCTTGCCGAACAACCTTGCAAAAAAACTCACGGGCGATTCCCCTCGCACGAAACAGACCCGCCCGTGGGGCAGGACAGACCCTCGATGCTCTCACTCCGCCGATATGACGCCCAGACAACGTCCCTGGCCTTCGGACAGTTTCCCTCACGCGATGGTCACCGGGTCCGCCGACCCCCCGCAAGACTCCGCCGTGACCTCACTGCCCGGATGACCGAGCGTAATCAGGCCGCTTCGCAGAGCGCAAGGCGTTGACGACGATCTTCTCGGAGGGCGTGACGGAAGCGTCTGCCTGCTCCTTGCGGAGCGTCTGTACGACTCCGCCTGGGATGTTGAGCGCGGGTTCCAGGTCCTTGGGCTTGCCGATCACCTGAAAGCGGTACGGCGGACTGATCTTGTGACCGTCCACACGCACCCCTCCCGAACTGTCCGAGAAGTACGTATTCGCAACCACCCGTACGTTGTTGACCTCGATCGCCTCGGCACCGGCGGCACGGAGCTCCTGAACGGCGTCCAGGAGCATGTCCGCCTCGACGGACCCGCCGGGGTCGGTCACGGTCAGCTCGATGCCGGGGCCCCGGGCGCCCACCGTACCTGCGAGCACGCCGAGTTGGCGTGCCTTCTGACGTGTCTGCTTCCGTGCCTCCTCGGCCTGGTCCGAGCTGTTCTCCAACTCGGTACGCTGGCCCTCCAGGCTCTGCTTCTCGTCCTCAAGACGCTTGCTGCGGTCGTCCAGTTCGTCGAGGATGCGCACCAGGTCTTCCTGGCGTGCGCCACGCAGCGAACTGTTCTCACTCGTGGAACGGACCTGGATCGCGAGGCCCAGGCCGAGCACGAACAGCAGCAGGGCGACGATGAGTTGGGCCCGAGTCACGCGCGGCGGCCAGACCGCCTGGGCCAGCCGCTGCCGGCCTGTGCGCCCTGATTCTCCGTCCGCCTCCGGCTCGGTCTCCGCGGATTCGGAAGACGCGGCCTGCTTCTCGCGTGCCGGTCCCCCCGCGCCGCTCTCCCCGGAGTTCTGCCGCTCACCGTGGGCGGTACGCGCGGCGTCGTCCGAACTGCGCTCCGCCTCATGCGAGTTGGATGTCTCCCGGCCATTCCGCTGCCAAGGTTCCTCGTCGGGCCTACCGCCTGACCGATCCGGCCTGCCGCGCCCAGGGCCCCGCACATCGTCCGACGCGCTGTCCTTGCCCTCCGGCCGCTCGGCCCGTGCCGGACCGCGATCCGTTCCGCGGTCCTCTGCCCGCTTCTCCGGCGGCAGTTCGCCCGGATTCGTGTTGCGGTCTCCGTCACTCATCCGACTCACGCCCTGAACACGTGCCGGCGGATCGCGGCCGCGTTGGAGAAGATGCGGATTCCGAGCACGACGACGACGCCGGTGGACAGTTGGGCCCCGACTCCGAGTTTGTCGCCGAGAAAGACGATCAGCGCCGCGACCACGACGTTCGACAGGAACGACACGACGAACACCTTGTCGTCGAAGATCCCGTCGAGCATGGCCCTCAGCCCGCCGAAGACCGCGTCCAGCGCCGCGACAACGGCGATCGGGAGATAGGGCTCGACGATCGTCGGGACGACCGGCCGGACCACAAGTCCGGCCACGACCCCCACGATGAGGCCCAGTACGGCGATCACTATCTGCTGCCCTCTCCTGTCTGCACCGGCTTTGCCGCTCGGACGATCAGACTCGGCGCGGCCGGAAGCCGCACGTCGTCGTGGGTGCTGATGCCGGTGCGCACACCGTAGTTCTCCTGCAGCACCTGCAGGTACTGCCCGTCGGCACTGTCCTGGAACGTCGTGCTCAACTCCTTGCCCGGCCCCACCGCGAGCAGTGTGTACGGAGGCACGAGCGGCTTGTTGTCCACGAGGATCGCGTCACCCGCGGCCCTGATGGCCGAAAGCGACGTCAGGCGCTGGCCGTTGACCGACACGGCCTCCGCCCCGGACTCCCAGAGCCCGTTGACCACGCGCTGCAGATCCCGGTCACGCACCCGCCCGTTGTCCGAGAACCCACTGCTCTGCCGGGGGCCACCGGAGTCGCTGTCCTGGGTGTCCTTGGCGTCGTCGACGACCAGCTTGATGCCGGGCCCATGCACAGGGAGCGCGCCCGAGAGCAGCCCGGCGACCTCCGCCTCGTTGCCCCCGTGCTTCTCCAGCGCCCTGCGCTGCCGGGCCTCGACGTCCTTGCGCAGGCGGTCGACGCTGTGCTCCAGGGCGTCGGCGCGGCGGTCGCCGTCGTCGATGCGGGTGATCAGTTCCTGCCGCTCCTTGGCGAGTTCGGGTGCGGACACCCGCGCCTGCGCGGCGCCGACGGTGACCACCAGCGCGACGAGAACCAGTCCGGCGGCGAGCCCTATCTTGGCTCGTACGGTCCGCGGCATGCCGGACCGGCCCTCAACTCCACGACGGGCAGCGGCCTGGGCATAGCCGTCGTCGAGGCTGTTGTACATCGCATTGTTCAGCAGCGACATGGAGGCGTCGGGCCGCGCAGGCCGCGATGCGGTACTCCGTTCAGGGGGCTGCTGCGACATGACGCACATCGTCGCACGGCAAGGTCACCGCCACCGAATGGCCCCACCTGTTTCAGGGTCAGCGGCCGGCGCTGTCGACCACCGCGGACCAATCGTCCAGCAATGCCTGTGCGGAGGCGTCGTCGGGCCCTTCGGCCCACAGATGAGTCACGGCTTCCGCCGGGTCCGGCAGCACCATCACCCACCGGCCGTCGGGCTCGACGATGCGGATGCCGTCGGTTGTGTCCACGGAGCGGTCGCCCGCGGCCTCGATGACGGTCCGCATGACGAGTCCCTTCACCGCCCAGGGCGTCGCGAGATCACGCTTGAGCACATGCGCACGCGGGATGCGTGCGTCGATCTGGCTGAGCGTGAGCTGTGCGCGGGCGACGAGGCCGATGAGGCGCACGAAGGCGGCCGATCCGTCGAATACGGAACTGAACTCCGGGATGATGTAGCCGCCCCGGCCGTCTCCTCCGAAGACCGTCGTGTCGTCGCGGCCGACTCGGGTCAGGTCGTCGGGCGACGTCGTCGTCCACTCCACCTGCGTGCCGTGGTAGGCCGCCACCTGTTCGGCGATGCGGGTCGTGGTCACCGGCAGGGCGACCTTGCCGCTGCGCCTCTCTGCCGCAATCAGGTCGAGCATCACCAGCAGTGCCCTGTCGTCCTCGATGATCCGGCCCCGCTCGTCGACAAGGGACAGGCGGTCGCCGACGGGGTCGAAGCGGATCCCGAAGGCGGCGCGGGCGGACGCGACGATCTCACCGAGCCGGACGAGACCCGAGCGGCGCTCGTCGGCGGTTTCGGTGGGGCGTGACTCGTCCAGGCCGGGGTTGATCGTCAGCGAGTCCACACCGAGTCGCCCCAGCAGGCTCGGCAGGACGAGCCCCGCGCTCCCGTTGGAGGCGTCCACCACGACCTTGAGCCCGGAGTCCTCCACGCCCGTGGTGTCGACGGACCGCAGCATCGCGCCCGTGTAGGAGTCGTACACACTCGACGGGAAGCGCAGATCACCGATCTCGCCGGGGAACGCACGCCTGTACTCCTGCCGCGCGAAGACCCTGTCGAGCTTGCGCTGCGCCGCCTGCGACAGGTCCGCTCCGCGCTCGTCGAAGAACATGATGTCGACGTTGTCCGGGACTCCCGGCGTCGTACGGATCATGATGCCGCCGGCGCTGCCACGTGCCGTCTGCTGACGGGCGACGGGCAACGGCACGTTCTCCAGATCCCGCACGTCGATCGCGCTGGTCTGCAGTGCGGAGATCATGGCCCGCTTGAGCGCACGCGCACCTCGGGAGTGATCGCGCGCGGTGGTGACGGTGGATCCCTTCTTCAACGTGGTCGCGTAGGCACCGGCCAGCCGTACGGCGAGTTCCGGAGTGATCTCGACGTTCACGATGCCCGACACACCACGTGCTCCGAAGAGATGCGCCTGGCCTCGCGACTCCCAGATGACGGACGTGTTGACGAACGCGCCCGCCTCCACCGTCTTGAAGGGGTACACCCGGACGTTGCCCTGGACGATGGATTCCTCGCCGATGAGGCACTCGTCCCCGATGACGGCGCCATCCTCGATGCGGGCGGCCCGCATGATGTCGGTGTTCTTCCCGACGACGCAGCCCCGCAGGTTGGCCTGCGGTCCGATGTAGACGTTCTGGTCCACGACGGCACGGTGCAGGAAGGCGCCGCTCTTGACGACGACGTTGGACCCGATGACCGAGTGCTCGCGGAGTTCGGCGCCCGCCTCGACCTTCGCGTAGTCGCCGATATAGAGGGGACCGCGGAGAACCGCGTCGGGGTGCACTTCCGCACCCTCGGCCACCCAGACACCGGGTGAGATCTCGAAGCCGTCGATCTCGACGTCGACCTTGCCCTCGAGCACGTCGGCCTGTGCCTTCACATAGCTCTCGTGTGTGCCGACGTCCTCCCAGTACCCCTCGGCGACGAAGCCGTAGATCGGCTTGCCTTCCTTCATCAGCTGCGGGAAGACGTCGCCGGACCAGTCGACCGACACATCCGGGTCCACGTAGTCGAAGACCTCGGGCTCCATGACGTAGATGCCGGTGTTGACGGTGTCCGAGAAGACCTGCCCCCAGGTGGGCTTCTCCAGGAAGCGCTCCACCCTGCCGTCGTCGTTCACGATGGTGATGCCGAACTCAAGAGGATTGGGAACACGCGTGAGGCAGACGGTGACAAGTGCGCCCTGCCGCTTGTGGTAGTCGATGAGTTCGGTCAGATCGAAGTCGGTGAGCGCGTCGCCGGAGATGACGAGGAACGAGTCGTCCTTGAGGGCCTCTTCCGCATTCTTCACGCTGCCCGCGGTACCGAGGGGCTTCTCCTCGTTGGCATAGCTCAGCTCCATGCCGAGCTCCTCGCCGTCCCCGAAGTAATTCCTGACGAGGGAGGCCAGGAATTGCACGGTCACTACGGTCTCGGTGAGCCCATGGCGCTTCAGCAACCGCAGTACGTGCTCCATGATGGGGCGATTGGCCACGGGCAGCAGCGGCTTGGGCATGCTCGCGGTCATGGGGCGAAGGCGGGTGCCTTCACCGCCGGCCATAACGACGGCCTTCATATCGGAAGCGTCCTCCTCGGTAAGACGACGGTCATACCGACTTCCCCGATCGGGGAAGGCCCACACATTCGCCCGGCACGATCCAGCCGCCCGCGACCTCGGAAAAACCTCAGGCGGCCGCCGTTCCGGCATGGATCAGACGACGCACTTGAACCACATACAGGATCCCGGCCCACCAGTAGAGCGCTGTTCCCCAGCCGGCGAAGGCCCATCCGAAAACCAGCGCCAGTGATGCGATCCAGCCGGTGCCGTCGCTGAGAAGCAGCAGAGGAAAGGCGTACATCAAGTTGAACGTCGCAGCTTTCCCGAGGAAGTTCACCTGGGGAGGCGCATAGCCGTGCCGGTCGAGCACCCACACCATCACCAACAGCAGGAGTTCACGTGCCAGGAGCGTCGCGGTCAGCCAGAGCGGCAGGATCTCGCGCCAGGTGAGCCCCAGTAGGGTCGAGAGGATGTACAGCCTGTCGGCTGCGGGGTCCAGAAGCCTCCCCAGGTTGCTCACCTGGTTCCAGCGGCGGGCGAGCTTCCCGTCGAGGTAGTCGCTGATCCCACTCAGCGCGAGGACGAGCAACGCCCAGCCGTCGCAGTTCGGCCCGCCGAAGACAGGCCAGAGGATCAGCCACAGGAAGACCGGCACGCCGACCAGGCGAGCCATGCTGAGGATGTTCGGGATGGTGAAGACCCGGCCCTCCTCGGACTTCCTGTCCTGGACCTCCACCGGGAGCCTCCTGTGAACTCTCGCACCGACGATGCACCCAGACACTACCGGCAGGCTCAGGCCCCGGATACAGGGCCCCCACACATACGCAGAGAAGCCCCGTTGGTGTGTGTGGGTGTTGTTCCCACCCCTCCAACGGGGCTTCTCCTACAAGTAGTTCGGCGGTGACCTACTCTCCCACACGCTCCCGCATGCAGTACCATCGGCGCAGTAAGGCTTAGCTTCCGGGTTCGGAAAGTAACCGGGCGTTTCCCTCACGCTATGACCACCGAAACACACCCCGGAAACCGGAACCGGTCCGGGGAAATCTTTATGTGTATCAGCGATGAACGCTGTTCAGTTGTATCCGCACAACGGTTGTTGTTTCAGATACCGCACAGTGGACGCGAGCAAAAAGAATCTGTGGTCAAGCCCTCGGCTTA